>CP040000.1:300000-600000 GCA_013100805.1 Candidatus Saccharibacteria bacterium oral taxon 488 | reverse complement strand
CCAGGGTCGTCATGTACCCATCAAAAAGTCGCTGGAGGAAGACCCTGATCTCAAGAAAGAATACGAAAGTAATCCAACCGCCAAAACCGTCTATGACTTTGCCTCCCGACTAGAGGGAACGATTCGTTCACACGGTGTACACGCCGCTGGTGTGGTGATCGCGCCGGATGACTTGGTGAAATACGTGCCGCTGGAGATGGCGCAAAAGGGCGTGGTGGCGACTCAGTATCCGATGGGCCCGGTGGAAGAACTGGGGCTACTGAAGATGGACTTTTTGGGCTTGTCTAACCTGTCTATAATTAACAATGCCCTGCGTATTATTCGCAAAGTTTACAAAACGGATATTGATTTATCAACGCTGCCGCTGGATGATGAAGCAACCTACAAATTATTCCAGCGCGGTGATACCACTGGTGTCTTCCAGTTGGAATCGGCTGGCATGAAGCGGTACCTGCGCGAGCTCAAGCCGAGTGTCTTTGAAGACATCATCGCCATGGTGGCCTTGTACCGCCCGGGCCCGATGCAGTTTATCGACTCATTCATCAAACGTAAACATGGCGAGGAAGAGATTACCTACTTACACCCTGGTATGGAAAACTCGCTGAGAAACACCTACGGCATTTTGGTTTATCAGGAGCAGTTTATGCAGATTTCCAAAGAGTGGTGCGGCTTTACCGGCGGCCAGGCGGACACCCTGCGTAAGGCGGTGGGTAAAAAGAAAATCGACCTCATGAAAAAGGTTAAACCTGAGTTCGTCGAGGGCGCAGTCAAGGTTGGTGGTGCGACCAAGGATATTGCTGAGCAGTTCTGGGATGCGTTGGAAGAATTCGCTAACTATTGTTTCAATAAGAGTCACGCGGCGTGTTATGGCTTGATCGCCTACTGGACGGCGTATCTCAAGGCGCATTATCCTGACGCATTCATGGCGGCGCTGATGACCAGTGACCAGGATGATACTGAGCGCCTGGCCATCGAGATGACCGAGTGTAAGCACATGGGCATTGAAGTGCTTAACCCGGATGTTAATGAGTCATTTGTCGAGTTCGCGGTGGTGCCTAATGAAAAGAAGATTCGTTTTGGTATGGCAGCGGTCAAGGGCGTTGGTGTCGGTGCGGTGGAAGAAATTATTCGTGCTCGCGAGGCTGATGGCCCGTTCAAGTCGGTCGAAGATTTTGCCAAGCGAGTGTCGACCGGCAAGTTTAACCGCAAGGCCTGGGAGTCGCTGATCAAAACTGGTGCCTTTGATAGTTTTGGTGATCGGTCTGATTTATTGTTTAATCTTGATACCATTGTCGCCTTTGCTCAAAAAACTCAGAAAGAGGCCGCGTCGGGGCAGACTGACCTGTTTGGTATGCTTGGTGATGAGTCGGCTGATGTTCAGCCAACGATGCAGCTACAGCCAGCGCCGGCCAAACATACCAACAAAGAGCGGTTGATGTGGGAGCGCGAGCTGATGGGGCTGTATATTTCGGCGCATCCGCTCGATGCGTATGAAACATATCTGAGTGAGCAAGCGCAGCCATTAACGCAGCTGGTGCCAGAATACGACGGTCGCCTGATGACGATCGGCGGTATTATCACGACGGTGCGCACCATCGTTACCAAGTCAGGCAGCAAGATGGCATTCGTTGGGATCGAAGATAAGTTTGGCGAGGGCGAAGCTATCGTCTTTCCGAATTTGTATGAGCAAGTCGGCGCCAAGCTCGTCCAGGACGCTGTCATTCGGGTGACCGGCAAAAACTCAGCCCGTGATCGGGACGGTAATTTGGGATCAGAGAGCAAGATGATTGCTGATGAAATCGAATTGATTTCTGACGATGACCTCCGGCAGTATCAGTCGACCGGCCGTAAAATGGAAGCACCAAAGATGAGTAGCAATGTCAGGCAAGAGCGGCGTACGGCACTTCGAGCTCAAACGACTCAGCGAGCAGGCGCAGCCCGAGTATCGACAGCACAAAGGGTGAACGTGAAATCAACACCGGCCGACACGACAAACACGCCACCGCATCCAGCAGCCACGCACGCCGTGCCCGAGACAGAAAAGCTATTTCTTCATATCAAAAACCCGAGCGACCATGATAAGCTAGTAGCACTCAAGTCGCTCTGCTCCAAATACGCTGGCGTAACTGATGTGGTGTTGGTGCTGGGTGAGGCCAATAAATCCGCCATGCGCATGCCGTTTCGTGTTGAGGCTGGCGACCAGCTGATGGATCAGCTGCGTCAAATATTGGGTGACGAGTGTGTAGTCTTGAAATAAGAGTATTCCCCGGGCTTATTGAATGTTAAGCTCTCGTCGTCGCAGGAGCTTATTATACCAGCGAATCATACCACGCCGTACCGGCCGGCCGATCATATTACCAAGTGATGCGCCGATGGCGATGGCCACGCCGATCATGATGGCTCGTGCGAGGACGGCCAGTGACAGTAAAAATTCAGGGTCGGTCGGTGGATTTTCTATCACACCCATCAAGCCGTTGTAGAGCGACAAGCCCGGCACCAGCGGTACGATGCCAGCAGCGATAATGGCCACTGAAGGAAAGCGCCACAGCCGGGATGCCAGCACCGCTGTCAATCCGACTACTGTTGCTGCGGCGCCGCTGGCGATGACAACTCCGAGTGACCCAATTAGCGTACTTGACACCCACCATCCCAACACGCCAACACCGCCGGCAATCAGCATTCCGAACAAACGCGCGTGATTGCCGGCCGCGAAACCAGCAGCAATAATCAGCGCTCCCAAGTATTGCGCCCGTATGTCTGCCGCTAGCCCCAGCCGATCCGGCGTCGTTGGAAAACTAATCCCAAATCGCTGAATGATGTATAGCCCGGTCATCACGCCGACAACGATACCCATCGTCGCCATAATCACCCGTAGTAGCCGGGCATTTGCCGTCACGTAATATTCGTCAATCGCATCCTGAAAGGCGCCAACGATCATCAGCCCCGCCACCAACAGCACGATACCGCTGATCACCAGCATCGTCGTATCAACCTGCCAGCCCAGCCAGCCATTCAGCCACTGGGCAGCACCCGCCGCCAGGGTGATTAGGAGTGCGGTAATGATTTGGAGGTAAAATGTTGCGAGGCCCCATTTGTCCAGAATCCTCATTGTCGCCGTCGCCACGAAGCCCATCACAAACGCCAGCCCACTCATCAGGATTGAGCCGTTAAATAAAATCACCACGCCCATCGACACGCCACCACCCGCCAGGCAGACGATCCAGCGTGAATGTTCCCGTCGATTTGTCAATAACTCCTCGGTTCGTCTCTCAGCCTCTGCTAGTGGTAAGTGATGGTCGCGAATCACGAGGGCGAGGTTTTGCAATGCTTGGATCGTTTGGTAATTGACATACTTCAACGTGATCGTTCGCACCAACGTGAGCGGTTCGCGCTCAGAGCCGCGATCTTGAGATATGGTGATGAGCGTTGAGCTGATATCAATGTGAACCCGTCGCCTACAGTATGTGCCAGTGATCCCCAGCGCCATATGCACGACGTCCCGTGCGGCTACTCCCATCGCCAGTAGCTCCTCGGCAATTGTCATCGTCATCCGCAGCGCTCGCATGTTCGGCGTCAGGCTCTCGTCGATTTTATCTAATTGCCAAATGGGTTCTGGCGTTGGTAATCGTGGAATTCGTCCCAGTGATCGCTTGATAAATTCAGGTACTTTTCTTTTGACAGTTGTTTTCACATCACTACTATAGCGCCTCTTGGCTAAAATGGAAATAGTTTAGCGGGTCGAGGCCTGCATGGGTGATACAATAAACTCATGGACGAACGGCAGATAGCTCAACTTGAGACAATAAAAAATAAAGTGCGTGGTATATTAGGTGGCGATCCATCGGGTCATGCCGATGATCACGTTGAGCGGGTGGCACTGCTGGCGGAACGTTTTGCGAGCGAATGTAATGAGCCGGTAGACCTGTACGAAGTGCTATTGACGGCTTGGTTGCATGACGTTGATGATTACAAATTAATCGGCAAAGTGCAGGCAGAGAAATTGACGAACGCGGTCAATAGTATGGCGGAGGCGGGAGTGGCCACTGACTTATGCCAGGCGGTATTAGAAAATATTGCGGCGATCGGTTATGGCAAACGGCTGGACGGGCAGCAGCCGCAGCGGTTGGCAGGGCAGCTAGTGTCTGACGCTGACATGTGCGATGCTATCGGCGCGGTCGGGATTGAGCGAGGGTTGATGTATGCCTGCCATCACGGTGGGCGGATTTTTGACCCCACGGTTTGGCCAAATGTTGATCTAGCAGCGCACGAATACGACGTTAATGGCAACACGCATGATACCGATGGCTTTATTAATCACTTTTTTGAGAAACTGCTGAAGTTGAAGGGCTTGATGCTGACGGAGCCGGGGCGAATAGAAGCGAGGAAGCGTCAGCACGTTATGGTTGATTTCCTTCGTGCCTATTTCCGCGAGAAGAATGTGCCGGAGTGGAGTGAGTTTTTGGAAGGGTATTTACTTGATATAACTAAGGCAAATGATTTACAATAAGCGGACAAGGACTATGGCATGAGTGAAGTTTCAGAAAATATGTACTCGCTGCTTGTAGAACGCAGCATTCATGACAGAATGGAAGATCGCGAAGCTCCGTATAACGTTGTCGGCGGGCTAGGTCTGCATGCAGTTACCAACGCTGCCGAAATTGATTGGGACAATCACGTTGTGTATCTGCCTGGCGGTGTGTGCTTACCGTGTTTACGTGAAAATGGTACGGTGCGAGACCTTGATACATTAGTGCAAAGCACAGATAAGGTTGTTGTGAAGGGTTGTCAGCGGGAAATGACCGATGCTATCGGTGATAAGTTAGTAATTTCAACCTTTGGACTTAATCCATACGAAAAAAATCGTCGTGGTATATTTGATTTCGTCGGTGATCGTTATATTGATGATGAAGGTCGTCTATACTGGCGCCTTGGCGGTATTGAGACGGAAATTCCTTCATCTAGTCTTGATCAGTGGCTTGTGAAGAGAGATGGCGAGACAGTATGTGCTATCCTTAATCCAATTTCTCAATTAGGAGCGTACGGATGTCGTTCGATTACCGGCTGGCGTCCAAAAGACAAAGAAAAAGTCGAGGAGTTAATAAAAGTTATAATGCCAAACCGCAAAATTTCAGATATTCCGCAAGATTGTCGCGATCAGTATTATACGTTCAGGGAACAATCAAAAAAAGTTACCGAAGCTAGAAAAAAGTTAGGCTGGTTTGGGCTAAAGGCTGGATTGCTATCATTCCTTGAGCGTCAAGAGTGGGCGGTACGACTTGCTCAAGGCGAACTGGATGGCGTACTCAGTGGTTTTGTCGGCAAGACGTGATCGCTTGATATAATGGTAGCTGTGAATAAACGGTTGCAGCAAAAACTCAAAACCCTACCGCGCACTCCCGGCGTCTATTTTCACAAGTCAGCCAGCGGCGAGATTATTTATGTAGGCAAGGCGGCGGTGCTGAAAAACCGCGTGCGTCAGTATTTTCAGGATTCGCGCGGGCGGGACAATAAAACCATGGCGCTGGTGGCGGAAATTGCTGATACTGATTGGATTGAGACCGAGAGCGAAGTTGATGCACTGTTCCTGGAGAGCGAGATGGTCAAACGTTACATGCCGCGTTACAACGTACTGCTGCGCGATGATAAATCGCAAATGTATGTGCGAATTGACATGAAAAGTGAGTGGCCAACCGTCAGTTTTACGCGTAATCCAGCTGATGATGGGGCGGAATATGTTGGCCCGTTCTATAATGGCTTTGCTTTGAAAAAAGCGCTGCGCTATTTGCGGCGGGTTTTTCCGTATTTGACCAGGCAGCGCCGTCCGGGGCAGTCGAAATTGGATGAAGATTTAGGTTTGAGTCCGCGGCTGAGTGATGGGTCAGCCGCCTACAAAGCTACTTTACGCAAGCTCATCAGCTACATCAAAGGCAACCGTAAGGCTATCGCCGCCGAGTTGGAGCGCGACATGAAAACGGCGGCTGGGCTGCATGATTTTGAGCGGGCGGCCGACCTTCGCAATAAACTGCGCGCCATGCAGGAGCTACAGCGGCGGGTTTGTTTTGGCGACAAAGAGTTTTTGGATATTTCTAAGGACAAGGCGCTGGCTGATTTGGCGAAATTGTTGGGTCTAAAAGGTATCCCAGCGCGCATTGAGGGTTATGACATTTCGCATATGAGTGGGCGGCAAGTTGTCGCCAGTATGGTGGTATTTACGAATGGCGCGAGCGACCGGGCGGAGTACCGCAAATTCAAAGTCAGTGAGAAAAATGATGACACGGGTAATATCCATCAGACGATTTTTCGCCGGCTGAGCGAGCGTAATCTAAAAAGCTGGGGCCGTCCTGATCTGCTGCTCATTGATGGTGGCAAAGGCCAGCTAGCGGCGGCTATCAAAGCTCGTGATGAGCGTGGCGTCACCGTGCCGATCATCAGCATCGCCAAGCGTGAGGAAGAATTGCTGGTACATAAAATTGGTTCGCAGATTGATACGGCGTTCATCAAGCAGGTTCGGTCGCAGCCGCGGGCGGACATTATGGTTCATGAAGATGGCGACGTTTACATGGTGAATTTGCATCCAAGTCAACGTAATGCCGGTTCGCATTCAAAAAACTTACGGGCCAGCACCGAGGAAACTCGTCACGAACGCCCGATAACGGACGAGAGTAGTCTCGCGACAATCGACATAATCAAACTGTTCCAGCGCATCCGCGACGAGTCGCACCGCTTTGCGGTGAGCTACCACACCGCGCTCAAACGTCAGCAGCAAACGAAAAACCAGCTGGAGGAAATTCCTGGCGTGGGGCCAAAAACCCGCGCGAAATTGCTGAAAAAGTTTGGCAGCATCAACCGTATACGGAGTGCCTCGCCCGCCGACCTGGAAAAAATCGTGGATAAAGAGCTAGCGAAAAAGATTATGCTTATGCTATCATCATAAGTATGAGTCGCAAGTATGGATTTACCGTCATAGAAATACTAATTGTCGTTGTGGTTATCGGCATCTTGGCGGGTATCGGTCTCGTCAGTTATAACGGGTGGCGCAAAGAGACGGTGCGTAAAGCCATAACGTCAGATCTACAGAATGCGCTATCAGCGGCGGAGCAGGAAAAAAACTTCAAAGGGTCATATCCAACGACATTGCCGCAGTCGTTCAAGAGTGGCTCGCCAGACATCGTAATCACTGTACGGACAATCCCGCCGTCTGGTTCGACGCCGGCCGCGATCTGCATTGAGGGGACGAGTAGTCGCCAGCAGCTCCAGCTGCACATCAAGAGCACTGAGCGCAAGGTAGTCGACGGCGCCTGTTAGCGTTATGATATAATGAAATGTAGTCATGAGACGACAATTTGCAATATTTTTTGTCAGGTGGATACTTAATTCTGTTGGCATCTGGGTAGCGGTGCGGCTTCTCGGGACGAGTGAGCCAGTGGTCGAGACGACGGCAACGTTTGTCCTCGCTGGTTTAATCTTTTCAATCGTCAACTCTATCTTAAAACCGATCGTTGTCATTTTGTCGCTACCGGCGATCTTACTGACGCTCGGCTTATTTACGCTGGTGGTTAATGGCATCATGGTTTATATATCATTGGCACTGGCGCCGGGATTATCCATGAGTTTTGGCTCGTCAATTCTTGCCGGAATCATACTCAGTCTGGTAAACTATATAGTAAGTAGCGCCTTCGTTATCAAGCCGGCGCCAGAATAAGGAGAAAGCATGTCACTTGATACTATTTTGCCGTATGTCACATTAGGATCAGCCGTTTTGATGATCATTGCCATATTGTTGCAGCAGCGTGGCGCGAGCCTCGGTGCAGGCTTTGGCTCGTCGGGCGAACTGTTCACCACGCGGCGAGGTTTTGACAAGAACTTGTTTGATGTGACTATTGTGTTTGCTGCTGTGTTCGTGCTGTCGATCTTGGCGAGTTTGGTGTTGCCGAGTCTGAAGGGCTAGGAGCGCGCCTTGGACACAAAAAAATCATCTTGGAAAAAATTTCTGCGACTGGACTTCGCAACAAAAGATCTTGATGGGCAAGCGCAAAAACTGACTAAAACGACCTTGCGTCACACGCATATGTTTATCTCTTCGCGCCTCGAACATTTGGCTGGAGTCAAGCGCCATGTCCTGGGGTGGATCTTTCTGGTTATTCTATTAATTACCATCAGCATGGTGCAGTGGCTGTCATTTCGTGAGTTGTACGCTCATAACGCACCAGCCAGGGGTGGGTCGTATTCAGAGGGTGTGCTGGGGCCGCTAGAGACGCTTAATCCAATTTTTGCCCGTAGTAGTGCCGAAAAATCAGCGGCCCGGCTGATGTTTGCGAGTCTTTATAATTATGATACGACCGGACACATCAAAGGGGACCTCGCCGAGTCGGTCACAGTCAATGAGGCCGAGACTGAGTACACGGTCAAATTGCGCCGTAATCTCAAGTGGTCAGACGGAGCGCCACTGGATGCTCGCGACGTGGTGTTTACTGTTAATCTACTCAAGGATGCACGGACACAATCGTCAATTACTGGTTGGCAGTCGATCAACGTCAAGCAGGTTGACGAGCGGACAGTACAATTTACCCTGCCAGCCCCGTACGCACCATTCATGCACGCCCTCACCTTTCCGATTTTGCCTCAGCACAGCCTCAGTGAAGTTAATCCGGCCGAGCTACGTGAGCATGGTTATGGCAAGTCGCCCGTAACCTCTGGGCCGTTTGCTATGCGGATTCTACAGAATGCCAATGCTGATGGGTCGAAAAAAGTGCTTCATCTGGTGGCGAACTCGCAGTATCATCATGGCGCGCCAAAGCTGGATCGCTTTCAGCTGTATGTATATCCGACGCGGGACGAGATAACCAAAGGTCTCAAGACGAGTGAAATTATGGCTACACCGGAGTTGTCATACATGGCTCAGTCAGACCAGATCCGTCACATGTATGCCTCGCGGTCGTACGCTATTAACGATGGCGTCTACGCATTATTTAACACCCAGAGCGAAGTGGTGAGTTCGCGCAAAGTTCGACAAGCGCTGGTCCAGTCGATTAATACCCAAGCACTGCGTGATAAGTTTGCCTTTGCGAGGAAGCCACTGCACGGCCCAATTTTTGACGACCAAGTGGATGGGCAACTGGCCGGTCGTTTGCCGTATGACACGGAAGCAGCGAAAAAATTACTGGACGAAGAAGGATGGAAGGAGGTCGGTAATCAGCGTAAAAAGGGCGAGCAGGTTTTGCAATTGTCGTTCGTGACGCTCAAGGGCTCTGATTTTGAAACTATTGCGCGTGAACTCGTAAAAGCTTGGCAGGAAACGCTGCATATCACCGTTGACTTGCGGGTAGTTGATCCAAATGATGCCTCGCAAAACGTTTTGCAGTCTGTTCTGCGGCCGCGTGGCTTTGATGTACTGTTGTATGAGTTGGTGCTGGGCGGTGACGCTGATGTCTTTGCCTACTGGCATTCGTCACAGGCCAATCAAGGCGGCCTCAATTTTGCTAACTATAACAGCGCGGTGGCTGACGATGCCCTCGCGGCTGGTCGCACCAAACAAAGCGCCAAGCAACGGGTTAGCAAATACCAAGCGTTTACCAAGCATTGGCAGTCCGATGTGCCGGCCCTCGCACTATATCAAGTGCAACTGGATTACATTCACTTGCGTTCCGTGTCGGCGCTTGATAAGTCAATGCGGTTGGTATATCCCACCGATCGGTTTGCCGACGTGATCTACTGGACAGTTCGCCGCGAATCCGTTTACAAAACACCGTAATCAGGTATAATGGTAAGTGGTCATGCGGGCGTGGCGGAATTGGTAGACGCGCTAGCTTGAGGGGCTAGTGAGCATTACGCTCGTGGAAGTTCAAGTCTTCTCGCTCGCACCAGACGGAATTATTGTAATTTTTTACCATGCCAGATTCGTCAGAAACTGATAGGCCCCAAGCTCGCCAGATCGCTAAAACGCTGGTTGATGTTCTGGTGACGATTTGGCGAACATCGCCGCGTGCTATTTTCATTCAGGCGGTTGGCGCGGTATTGACAGCGTCGTTGCCGCTTGCGACGACGTATTTTGCGGCGCTGACAACGACTGCACTGACCGAGGCGTATACTGGCGGCGGCGATTCACGACAGCTGTTTGTGTATGTAATCATTACGGTGGTGCTTGGCGTAGTCATGAGCTTTTGGGGAATTGTGCAGGCATATTTTGAGCAATTAATGCGCTACCAGCTAGAATTGAGCATTAATGACCAGATGTATGTGCGGCTTCACGGGCTGGATTTCTGGCGCTATGATGATCCGGCGACGATTGATACGTTTGATCGAGCGAGGCGGTTTGCTGGTTCATTTTCATATCTGTTTTCGCGGCTGACTAGCATCGTGACGAATATTGTTTCGCTGGTGGTTGGGCTATGGATTATCTCGTCAGTTGGTTGGTGGCTAGGGCTGCTGCTTGTCATGGCCATCATCCCTAGCGGCATTGTCCAGTTCCGCCTATCTCGTTTGACATCAAGCTATTGGCGCAAAAATACCAATGTCAGGCGGCGCATGTGGTGGATTGAGTATGCGGTGAGTAGGCCAGAGAACGTCGCCGAGCTACGATTGTACGGTCTTATCAAGCATTTATTGACGGAGCGGGCCGCCTTGCGCGATAAAGATCAGTTGCAGATGATTAAATATGAGCGCAGCTTTATGGCCAAGCGATTCGGCGGCGAGGCGCTGCAGGCGGCTGCAGAAGTAGCGGCGCTGGTGTGGGTGACGCTAGAAATTATCGCTCATCGTCAGCCGAT
Organism: Candidatus Saccharibacteria bacterium oral taxon 488; assembly: GCA_013100805.1. NCBI lineage: Bacteria > Candidatus Saccharimonadota > Candidatus Saccharibacteria bacterium oral taxon 488. Next base: position 589,234 of record CP040000.1, on the reverse strand, counting down.
CGGCCAGTTCGTGTTGGTGCAACAAATGGTGAGTCGAGTACTCGGCAGCGTCGATAGCTTGATTTCAACGTATAATTCTATCGACGAGGAAGTGGCAAATATGGTCGACTATCAGCGGTTTATGAAGTTGCCGCTAGCAAGCACCAGGCCAAGTCTGCCGCTTAGCATGGATAAATCAATTACGGTGAGCAACGTCACGTTCCACTATCCGGGCAGCGAAATTCTGGTATTCAAAGGTCTGTCGCTGGAGATTAAGCGCGGTCAGCACGTGGCGATTGTCGGTGAGAATGGTGCGGGTAAAACCACGCTAGTGAAATTATTGACGGGGTTGTATCAGCCGACTGGCGGCGATGTTTTGATTGACGGGCGGAATCTTAGCGAGGTGAATACGGCCGATTGGCACCGACAACTAGCTGTACTGAGTCAGAGTTTTATTCGCTATGATTTTGCGACGGCTCATGAAAATGTGTGGTATGGCGATGTTTCTCGTGAGCCAGACCGAGAGAGGCTGGCGGCTGCGCTTAAGCAGGCGGAAGCTGATGATTTCGTGAAGAAATTGCCAAAGGGCGGGGATAGCTATGTTGACAAATGGATGACGGATGATAGTGATGACAAGGGCGTGGATTTGTCGGGTGGGCAATGGCAGCGGCTGGCGTTGGCGCGTAATTTTTACCGTGATGCACCGATCGTTATTTTGGACGAGCCAACCAGTGCCGTTGATGCGGCAGCTGAAGCACGAATTTTCCGCCACTTGTTTAAGCAAAAAGACAAAACCATCATCGCCATCAGCCATCGTCTGAGCACGGTGAAAAAGGCTGACGTGATTTACTTTATGAGGGCTGGCCGAATTGTCGAGCAAGGATCATGTAGCGAGCTGATCGCCAAACGCGGTGAGTTCTATGAAATGTTCAAAGAACAATTATAGTTTGGTATAATGAATGAAGCGGCGCGTTGGCGGAGCGGTTACGCAGAGGTCTGCAAAACCTTTTAGACGAGTTCGACTCTCGTACGTGCCTCCAGGGGATAATACAACGGTCTTCGTTATGGGACTTTTTGTTTAAGTAATTGAGTAATTCCATGAAACGACCTCCAGATATTCAGCATATACTCCAGCTAATTAGTTCATTAATCGTGCCGATGTATTATATTCATCGTGACATTGTGCCGCCAAAACGATCACCACTTAGGGAAAATGATGCGGAACATTCCTGGGCTTTAGCATTGTTAGCGTGTGCGCTCGCTCCGCAGATTAATCCGAAATTAGATATTGGTAAAGTTGCCCAATTTGCCATTGTTTATGATGTTGTAGAGGTCTATTCGGGTGATGTATCGGCAATGGATAGCCAGGCGGCAAATTCATCTGAGCGAAAAATTCGTGAGGCAGCAGCGTTGGAGCGTATTCAATCAGATTTCTCATATATGCCATGGATCGCTGAAACGATTAAGGAATACGAATCTTTTTCTAGCGAAGAAGCATGTTTCGTCTATGCGCTTGATAAATTTATGCCGGTTGCCTATGACTATCTTGATGGAGGTGAGTATGCTCATCATTGTCGCACAACTCGTGAAGCGTACCAGTATCATATGATACCGCATCGCGAAAAGGTCCAGAGACATCCTGTTGTTGGTCGATATTATGATGAGGTGCGGGCGCTGCTAGATGCTCGGCTAGATCATTTTTATGATCCAGAAAATGTAGTATAATTGTTGTAGACGCGGGTGCTAGCTACATAATATTTAAAATTATGTTGCAGGGGGCTTGACGTCATGAATAATGGTAAATACGCGCGAGTGGCGGAATTGGTAGACGCGAGGGACTTAAAATCCCTTGACCAAAAGTCGTGCGGGTTCGATTCCCGCCTCGCGCACCACAATTGTTACAAAAGCCGCCGATAAAGGGCGGCTTTCGTTATGGATAGTTGAATTCTAGGGCGCCAGATCCAGATAAATTAAGTGTTTCGTCCGGTCATCTTTCGCCGAAAGATATAGATGGCGAGTGTAAAGATAACGGTGGTATAACACAAAACAATCAGTAGATGTGGTGTGATGACTTGCCAATTTCCCTCGATGCTACCTTTAATGGCAGCAACACTGTGGTAAAATGGCAGTGCTTCCGCAACCATTTTAAAGCCACCGCCGATGAGATCAACCGGGACAAATACGCCCGACAGCCAGCCAGCGACATTGGTGAGCAGGGCGCCACATATACCGCCAACTGCTCGCTCGTTAATGAGACTGCCGAAGAATAACCCACATCCAACAAATAGAAGCGACGTTACCGTTGTAATAACGATTGCCCCAATAATATGCACTGAAAAGTCGAGCCCGATAAAGCAGGCGATAACGAGGGTAATCACTGCCTGCATGGTAGCAATGATAATCATCGGAATTGTGTATCCAATGATAAAATCTCGGGCTGTCATAGGCGAGGTAAACAGACGCATCAGGAATGATGAAGTTCGGTCTTTTGCTAGGAGCATACCTGAGAATAGTGCTAGGAATGCCGTACCGAACATTGCGATACCTGGTGCCAAATTTTTGATGGCAAACATAGTATTATTGGCTTCGGCGGGAATGCTGGCATTTATAATAGAGAGCAGTCCAAGCAAAACGAGTGGAAAGACTAATCCAAAGAATAGATTGATCGGATCGCGTACAACTTCTTTTGTACAGCGTTTAGCAAATAGTAAAGCTCTCATCGAATATCTCCTACAAGTGCGACAAACGCATCCTCAAGGGTGCGTGTATTAGTTTGTTTTTGCAGTTCTGCTACTGTACCGATTGCCACGAGCTTGCCGCGCGCCATAACGCCGACACGATCAGACAATGCTTCAATTTCCTCGAGATAGTGAGTTGTCAACAGCGTCGTCACTGTACCTTTGAGCAACTGGATCGCCTCCCATAACTCACGGCGCGAAAAAATATCAAGACCTAGCGTTGGTTCGTCAATGAATAATATTTTTGGATTTGAGATGAGTGCCATGGCGATCGACAGGCGTCGCTGCATGCCGCCAGACAAATGCTTAGCTTTTTTATGTTCGACAGTTTCGAGTTTGAATTGGCTTGCCATACGCGAGGCGCTCTCACTGGCGTTATGAGCAGATTGTCCGTAGAGTCCAGCGATCAGTTCGAGATTCTCGCGGACTGATAAATTACCAGCTACAGCAGTTTCTTGTGGTGAAACGTTGATCATCTGTTTGACCGCCTGAGGTTTTTCGGTAATACTATTGCCGAGTAAAATAGCATCACCTTGTGTTGGTTGGCTTAAGCAAGATAACATTTTAATCAATGTCGTCTTACCCGCACCATTGACACCAAGTAGTGAAAATAACTCACCCTTTTCAATTGATAGATTAAGGCTGTCGACTGCGACAAAGTCACCGTAGCGTTTTGTTAAGTTGGTCGCAGTGATTGCATTCATGATTTCATCTCCGTATCATTGAGCACGGCGGTGATTGTATCAATGACTTTATTCTTAGTCGGAATAGCAATTCCTTGCTGCTTGTCGCCGAGCATGATAAGTGTATCGCCAGGCTTGATATTAAAAATATCTCGTGCCTCTTTGGGTATCACAATTTGCCCGCGTTCGCCAACCTTGACTGTCCAAGCATGTCTACTCTTTGGTTTTGTCATATAATTCCTTTCTTTCATATAAATATGATTTATATGAATAAGTATACGACTATGATGAGCTGCGTGTCAACAATGAGTTGGCATGATTTTGCCACTATACGACTCGTATGTATGGTATAATCATGTGTATAAGGTACTAACCATAAGGAGAATAGAACATGGATGCAGTAATAATAACCTTAATTATCGTTGGTGTCGTTATCGTTCTGATCGTGGCGTTTTTGATCGGTACGTACAACGGACTGGTGACGCTGCGTAACCGCGTCGAGGAAGCATGGAGTGATATCACTGTCCAGCTCAAACGCCGGACTGACTTGATTCCAAACCTGGTTAACTCAGTCAAGGGCTACGCCACGCACGAGAAAGAAGTATTTGAAAAGGTTACTGAAGCGCGATCGGCCATTATGGGTGCCAAAGGCGTGGCCGATACGGCTCAGGCGGAGAATATGTTAGAGGGCGCCCTAAAGAGTCTGTTCGCTGTCGCTGAGGCGTATCCGGAACTGAAGGCTAATGAGAACTTCTTACAACTGCAGCAAGAACTGGTCGATACCGAAGACAAGATCCAGGCTTCACGTCGCTTCTACAATGGCGGCGTCCGCGATCTGAACACAAGGATTCAAAGGTTCCCAGCTAACATGGTTGCTGGTATGTTCGGCTTCCAGGCCAAGGAGTTCTTTGAGGTTGCTGATCGAGCAAGTGTTGAGAATCCAGTCGAGGTGAAATTCTAAGGTAGGATAATCTTTGCCTGAACTAAGCCGCTCGCCTGTTTTCGGCGGGCGGTTTTTGGTATAATAACTACATGTATAGTGCAATTTCTCATAATAAGCGAAACACCGTGCTGATCATGGCAGTGTTTGTGGCGATCATCGGCGTGATCGGTGTGCTGGTCGGTATGTATCTACAGAACTATTCATTGTCGTTGATCATTGTCGGTTGTGCGCTGCTTTATGCGTGGTTACAATATTATATTGCTGGTAAATTGGCCATGGCGATGAGCGGTGCGCAGCAGATTGAAAAGAAGGATGCGCCGGAGCTGTGGCGAGTAGTAGAAAACCTCGCGATTGCTTCCGGTATGCCGATGCCAAAAGTCTACATTATTGACGATCCAGCGCCGAACGCGTTTGCGACGGGCCGCGATCCAAAGCACGCTATCGTCGGTGCGACTACTGGGCTGTTGGAAATTATGGACAAGCGCGAGCTGGAAGCGGTGATGGCGCACGAGATGAGCCATGTGCGCAACTACGATATTCGCGTTAGTATGATTGCCTTTGGGTTGGTGAGCGCTATCGGGTTGCTTGCTGATATCGCACTCCGGATGATGATTTATGGCGATGATGATGACGGGGATACTAGTCCGGTTGTCTACATCGTGGGTATTATAGTAGTAATCTTGGCACCGATTTTAGCAACAATTACGCAACTGGCAGTCAGCCGCCAGCGCGAGTATCTCGCGGATGCCTCGGGCGCGCTATTAACTCGCGACTCGGAGGGGCTGGCGATGGCACTGGAAAAGTTACAAAGTTATGGTCGGCCAATGCGCAAGCAGAGTACCTCAACAGCAAACTTGTTTATGAATAATCCGCTGCGCCCTGGCTTTTTCTCAAAGTTATTTAGCACCCATCCGCCGCTAGAAGATCGAATCGCACGTCTGCGAAGTAATGCAACGAAGATGTAATCATGACGAAGCCAACTAAAAAACAACACACCACGCGGCGTAAACGAGCAACTTCAAAAGCGGATAGTCGCGCCGCGACAAAGAAAAAAGTATCGTTAAAAGAGCGGCTTAATAAGGCTTGGCAGCGACTAACGCAGCGCCGCCAAGCCTTTCTCCGCCGTCGGCCGCACCGTAGTTTTCGAGTGACCAAGCGACGTGACTATCGTCGTTCGCTCAAACTGCCAGGCTACTTTGCGCTGACCAAACAAGCATGGCAACTGATGCGAAAGCACTGGCGGATCTTCGTTGGGTTGACGGCGATATACGCGGTGCTGGGTGTGTTGCTGTCGGGGTTGATTTCGCAAGACACGTATCAGCAGCTAAAGGATACGATCAATGGAACGAATCAGGGGGGTGCCCTGGGTACTATTGTGCCGACATTGATGCTATTTGCTGGCGTGGTTACCAATCAGCTCGGTGGTTCGACGGGTGGCGTAGCATCATCGCAGCAGGTTATTGGCGCGCTGATCGGGCTGTATATATGGCTGACGACAATTTGGCTGGTTCGCGGCGTAATTGTCGGTAAGCGTCCAAAGATTCGCGATGGGCTGTATAATGCGGGCGCGCCGGTCATCGCCCTGTCGGTCCTAGTGTTTATCGCGCTCATTCAATTATTACCAGCAGCGATAGCGGTCATTATTTATGGAGCGGCGGACACGTCAGGCATGTTGCAGCAGACGGTGGTGTTGATGTTGGCGGCCGGCGCCACCATATTAATCGTCACCTTGTCGATATATTGGCTGACGAGTACGTTGTTCGCTATGGTAATTATTACCCTACCGGGGATGTATCCACTAGAAGCAGCGCGACTGGCTTCAGACGTTGTACTAGGGCGGCGGATGCGGATCTTGCTGCGATTGATGTGGCTACTGGTGGTGCTCGCCGTGGTTTGGGCGGCGGTGCTTATTCCGGTTATTACGATTGATGGCGCACTCAAAACGGTGATACCGGCGTTGAACTGGTTGCCGCTGGTGCCGCTCGTGGCGTTGATGTTGGTGGCGTTCTCGATTGTTGCCTCGGCGTGCTACATCTATCTATTCTACCGAAAGGTCGTCGCTGATGACAGTGCGCCAGCTTGATAGGCAGGCGGCCGAGCAACGAATTGTCAAACTGCGAGATCTGATCAATGATTATCGCTATCACTATCATGTGCTCGACGAATCGATCATGAGCGAGGCGGCGGCTGATAGCCTGAAACATGAACTGTCGCAACTAGAAGAGCAGTTTCCTGAACTCGTTACACCAGACAGCCCAACCCAGCGGGTGGCCGGAAAAGCGCTCAGTAAATTCGCTAAGGTTCAGCATCAAACGCGAATGATTTCGCTGCAGGACGTATTTGACCGGGCGGAAGTTGCGGCGTGGATAGAGCGTATGCACAAAGTGCGTAGTGACATCACTGAAGAATTTTTGTGTGATATCAAGATGGATGGCCTGGCCTGCGCGCTAATTTATGAGGACGGTGTGCTGACGCGGGCCGTGACGCGTGGCGACGGACTAGTTGGTGAAGATGTGACCATGAATGTGCGGACGATTCAGAATGTGCCGCTAATCCTGCGCGCTAACCAGCGATTTGCTCATTTTTTGCGCGGTCGGACGGAGATTCGTGGTGAAATTGTGATGCACAAGGCCGACTTTGCAGCATTAAATCAGCGTCGGCGAGCGGCCGGTCAGCCAGAATTTGCGAATCCGCGTAACCTAGCTGCAGGGACGATTCGCCAGCTTGATCCAAAACTGGTGGCAGAGCGTCCGCTCCATTTTGTCGGCTATGACATTATTCGTGACAACCTCGAGGACACGCCGACGATTGCATTTGGCTATCAGATGATGAACGAGTTGGGCATCACCACGAGTCGGCAGACGCAAATTGTCTATGGCTTGGACGAAGTGATGAGCTATGTTGATCATCTGGATGAGCTGCGTCAGTCGCTGCAGTTTAACACCGACGGAGCGGTCATCAAGCTCAACGACCGGCGACAGTTTGCCGAGCTCGGCATCGTTGGCAAGACACCACGAGCGGCAGTGGCGTATAAATTTGCTGCCGAAGAAGCCACGACCATTGTCCGCGATATCGTCATTTCCATTGGTCGAACTGGTGCGGCCACGCCAGTGGCGGTATTTGACCCGGTGGTGGTGGCCGGTACGACGGTGCAGCATGCTAGCCTGCATAACGCCGACGAAATTGCCCGGCTGGATGTGCGCCGCGGTGACACGGTGGTTATTTTCAAGGCCGGCGACATCATCCCGCAGGTACAAACCGTGCTAAAAGAATTGCGACCGGCAGATGCTAAGCCGATTGATTATTCGGCAGAATTGGCGCGCCAATATCCAGAGCTAGAATTTGTACGGCCAGCAGGCGAGGCGGTGTACCGCGTTAAAGGTTTGAGCGGCCCGCTGATTTTGAAGCGGTCCCTGGCACATTTTGCCTCCAAAGGCGCGCTGGACATCGATACGCTGGGCGAGAAAAATGTCGAGGCGCTGGTCGAGGCTAAGTTGGTCAATGATTTGGCAGATATTTACCGGTTGACGAAAGATGATTTGCTGCAGTTAGAGCGTTTTGCTGAGATTTCCGCGCAAAAGCTCATTGATGCCATTGCTGCTAAGAAACAGCCAGCCCTGGAGCGATTCTTGTTTGGACTCGGTATTCGCCATGTCGGCGCGCAGACGGCGATTGATCTCGCAAATAAGTTTGAGAGTATCGAAAAGATAATGACGGCGACGATTGATGAGTTGCGCGAAGTGGATGGCGTGGGCGAAATTGTTGCCGAGTCGATCGTGGCGTGGTTCGCTGATGAAGATAATGTGGCGCTGCTCGAAAAATTTGCTGCCTTGGGCGTGGCGCCGCAGTTTAGCCAAAAATCCGACCGTCTGGCTGGTCAAAGTTTCGTCATCACCGGCACCTTGCAATCGATGGGCCGCGACGTTGCTGCTGAAAAAATCCGTAATCTGGGCGGCACCTTCCAAACCGCTGTTGCAAAAGATACAACATATTTGGTAGCGGGCGGTAAAGTCGGCGCCAGTAAATTGAAGAAAGCCGAACAATACGGCACGAAAATTATTGACGAACAAACATTGTTAGAGATTATACAATAAGGAGGTAATAATCATGAATCAGCAATCACATCGCGCCCTCGCCATCAAACCCGCCGACACGGTTGTGTTTACGGCGATGTCCAAGAAATATTTTTACATGAGATTTTTCGTAACGAAATTTGCACTCGAACAAGGCGTTGTACCAATCAATCCGTTTACCAGTTTTGACTATTTTTTACTCGACGCGGTGGAGCGTGACACGGTGCGGCGCGCCAATAATACGCTGGTGGCGCGCGCTGATGAGCTGTGGGTGTTTGGCGACATCGCTGATGGTGTACGGGCGGAAGTAATCCAAGCCTGGCAGCAACATAAAACCGTCCGATTTTTTGCGTTTCGTGATGATAAGCATATTTACGAAGTTGAGATTGGCAAATTGGTTTATGAAGATGGCGTTGAAACATTAACCCAACAGAGGTAACTAGATGATCCGATTTTACTTACAAAAATTAGTTCGCGATAAAGTGGTAAAAAAGTGCCTGGATGATCCAGAATTTTTGCATACGGAGTACCGGACATTAGACAAGCAAGAATTTCGCCGCGAGTTGCTCCGCAAAGTTCACGAGGAGGCAGATGAGATTCCGCTGGATGATGATCAGCGTGATGAATCGCTCAAAGAGCTGGCTGATTTGCAAGAAGTCGTTGACGCGCTGCGCCAGGCCTTTGGCTTTTCTATAGAGCAAGTTCAAGAAGAAATGGCGCGTAAAAAGCAGGATAATGGTGGCTTTGATAATCGGCACTATATTGAATACAATGATTTTATAGATGACAGTAGATGGGTGGAAATACTGCGTGCCCAGCCAGGGAAGTATCGTGAAGAAACAGTGGATAGCGAAGAGCAGAGCCATCGTACGATGATTAGCAAGGGTGTATACCGGCACAGCAAATCAGGCAAGCTGTACGAGGTGATCGGCCTCGCATTGGAAACTGAGACGGAAGATCTTTTGGTGATCTATCGACCTCTCTATGAAAATGAATATGAACTATTCGCCCGCCCCGTCAGTATGTTTATGGAAACAGTAGTGCTGGACGGACAATCGGTGCCGCGATTTGAGAACGTAAACTCTGAAACTCGAGAGCAAGTGTGATGAAGGCGGTTACGTTTATCACCGGCAATCAACACAAAGCAGATGCTCTAGCGCGCATGCTGGGCTTGCCGCTGGCACACCAGGCAGTTGATTTAACGGAAATTCAATCGACGAGCTTGGGGAAGAGATTGTTGAGCATAAGGTTCGCCAGGCGCATATAGTCGCCAAATGTCCGGTTTTGGTCGAAGATGTGGCGCTTGAGTTTATGGCGCTCGGTGGACTGCCGGGCCCGTTCATCAAGTTTTTTGTCGAGGCGCCAAACGGCTTAGAGAATCTTTGTCGGATACTTGATAGCTTTGACGATCGATCGGCGGTGGCGGCATGTGTGTTTGGCTACTGCGACGGCGAGCGGGTCAGGTTATTTCGCGCTGAACTTGGTGGTGTCATCGCTAAGCACCCTGCGGGCAACGGCGGTTTTGGCTGGGATAAAATATTTTGCCCGGATGGTTATGGCGGTAAAACACGCGCCGAATTAACACCGGATGAGGATGCTGGCACCTTTAAGCCAATCGATGCCGTCCGTAATTTCTCACCACACTTGAATAAATACATGCTATTATTTATATATGCAAGTGATCTATCTAGCTGGCAAAAATCTCGACAGGGCGAATCGCGTGGCAAAAATCCTAGAGGATTCCGGCTATAGTATTCCGTGTAATTGGTACTATAATTACAAAGATGACGAGACAAATTTCGGCCCGGAAGATGAAGTTCAGGCTGTTCGTTCTGCCGATGTTTTGGTGTATCTATGGGAATCCGACCAGGAGAGCGCACGCTACGAAGTTGGCATGGCGATAGCGCTTGGTAAACCAGTGGTCGTCGTTCATGATAACCCGAAATGGTTTTTACAACTACCAAACGTTCGTGCGGTCTCACGGGATGAGGATATTATAAAGGCGCTGAGTGAGGTTGGTTGACGAAGGATTCCCTATGGCAAAACCAGTGCTACGGCTACACTAAAATAAGAAATGCTATAATAAACCCCATGACAAAACACATCAATCTCGTCACTGGTAACCCACGTAAAATTGAGGAAGCAACGGCCACGCTTAGCCAATACGACATAGCGGTGGAGATTATTAATCTAGATATTGATGAGATCCAGCACTGTGATCCATTAAAAATTACCGAGGCTAAGGTTCGGGCAGCGTACGAGAGGGCTGGCAAGCCGGTTGTTGTCAACGATAGTAATTGGGAAGTGCCCGCGCTCGGCGGCTTTCCGGGTGGCTATATGAAGGATATCGCGCACTGGTTGACGCCCGAGGATTTTTTGGCGCTGCTACGCGATAAAGACGATTGGCAGATTATTCTCCATGATATTGTTGCTTATATTACGACGGGCATACTCTACAGACGTTTATCTTTGATCAGCCGGGGAAGTTTGTCGCTCCGCCGCGTGGCAAGAGTGGTGCGTCGGTTAACAAGATTATTACGATGGATGGTAGTAACGGCCTGACGATGTCCGAGGTGTTTGATCGGCGCGATCAAGGCCTAGCGGTTGAGACTGATACGCTGCAGCAATGGCATCAATTTGCACAGTGGTATATCACGCAGTAGCTAGTTTCTATGAAGTTCGCGCCATACTGGCAGTAATAAGCGTGGCGCCAATCACATCATCAACGCTGGAGCCGCGCGATAGATCGCTGATCGGCCGAGCAAAACCCTGCAAGATCGGCCCGTATGCATGGCCGCCAGCCAGGTGTTCGGCTAGCTTATAAGCGATATTGCCAGAATCAAGATCAGGGAAAACAAGGACATTAGCTCTGCCAGCAACCGGACTGTCCGGTGATTTTTTCTGGCCGATAGCCGGGACGATTGCCGCGTCTAATTGCAGTTCACCGTCAATGAGTATATCGGGCTGTTCTGTTTTGACGAGCTGCAGTGCCTGGGTGACGAGCTCGACACTGTCGCCACCAGCGCTGCCTTTCGTTGAGTATGACAACATAGCCACGCGCGGCTCCCAGCCAAGTGATGCCGCACTATCCGCCGAGGCCACAGCAATTGCCGCTAGCTGCTCGGCGTTTGGCTGAATGTTCATGCCGCAGTCGGCAAAGAGTAGCAGACCTCGTTCGCCGCCCTGAAACTGTGGGACGTCTATCACGAAAAAGCTGGATGCATACCGAATATCAGGTGCCAGCCCAACAATTTTGAGTCCAGCTCGCAGCACGTCTTTTGTCGGATGGTCAATTCCAGCCACCATAACGTCAGCTTCGCCGCTCGTTAGCATCGTCGCACCGCGACTGATAGCGTCCTCTTTTCCATCAAGCAGCACCGGCTGCACCGCGCCGCTTTCTTCTAGTGCGCGCGCTGCCTGCTGGATGATGTGATTATTGCCCTCAGGAAATACTATCCGCGGCGGATTTAAGGCGAGGGTTTTTGCTAAGTCTCGTATGTGCTGATTCATAAGTATAGTATAATGGAATTATGGAAGAATTGACAATTGAACGCGCATCCCACATTACCGAAGCTGATGTGGCAGACATCACCAACCTTATCGCGGCGCTTACCAGCAAACCGCATCCAGCTGACGCCGAGTTGTTGCAGCAGATCATTGACTCGCCAAGTCATGTGCTGCTATTGGCGCGGCTATCGGGCAAGATTGTCGGCATGGCAACGGCAGCACTGCTACTCGGGCCGGCTGCTGGGCGCAAAATCTACCTCGACGATTTTGTGACCGACCCGAATGTACAGGGTAAGGGTGTTGGTTCTCGACTCTGGGACGCTGTCATTGACTGGGGCTGCGAGCAGGGTGCTCAAAAACTGGAGTTTACATCGCGCCCAGAACGCGAAGCGGCGCAGCAGTTCTACTTGAAAAAGGGCGCAGTCGTACGTAGCACTAACGCTTTTGCTAAGGAATTGTAGATAAATATCAGACAAACCCCTTGTGCTTTTTAACAAAAAAGCGCATAATATCGTCAGAGCTGGTACGCATAGGGGCGTTTCCTATGCTGCCATCCAAAACAAACACACGAAATTGCCCCGGGTGGGCGCGTAACAGCTCTTTTTTATTCGTCAAGTGGCGCGTTTGACAGCGCTTATGGTATGATAAAGGGGATGTTCAAGAAGTCGTTTGAGAAAAAAATGATACGCTATGTCCGGCAATTTTTTGCCGACCATGCTGATGTCAAGTTGATCGCAGTGACCGGGAGTGCCGGTAAAACGAGTGCCAAAACAGCGATCGCTACTGTGCTATCGCAGCAGTTTGCTGTCGCCATGCACGCTGCTGAGCCAACGTCGCACTTACAAACGCTCCTGCAGATCATGGGCGTGCGCTACCCCGAGAATCGTCCGGAGGAGAAGTGGGGATTTTGGCACCGCCGCAAGATGATGCGAGCTGTCAAAAAGCGTGCTCGCGCTGAACATCCCGAAGCCCAGATTATCGTTCAGGAGTTCAGCCCAATGCAACCTGGTTTTAATACATGGTTTCAGCAGGTTATTTTGCCGGACATGGCCGTTGTAACGTCAGTCACCTCTGGCCGCATGCGGGTTGAACATACCGTCGAAGAGGTAGCTGGCGAGATGCTCACATTGGCGAATAATGCTCGCTTTGCGGCCATTAACCGCGATGACATTGACGGTCGATTTGCCGCATTTTTGACAAATCCCCAGATGACGACATATGGCACCAGCGAGGTCGCTGAGTATTATTTTGAGCAGCAGGATTTCTCGCTGGAGCATGGTTATGTCGGCAAGATTATCGGCCCGGAATATCCTGATGGCATCGCGGTGACGCTGCCGCTGCTTGGTGAGCATAATCTGCGGCCAGCCGTCGTGGCGATGCTCGCCGGGGTGCGGATGGGTATGACAAAGGAACTGATTGAAAAGGGCTTGAGTCAGTTATCTTCACTGCCGGGCCGGATGCAGGTACTTCGCGGTGCGGATCAGACGATTTTGATTGACGACAGCTATAGCTCATCGCCGCTGACGGCATTGTCAGCACTACAAACGCTGTACAGTCTCGAGGTGCCGCAGCGTATCGTGGTGTTTGGTAATATGAATGGGCTACGCAAGGATACGCAGGCCGGTCATGCGAAGCTCGGCGCTCAGTGTTCGCCAGACGAGCTGGATTGGGTAGTGACCGTTGGCGAGATGGCTAATCAATACCTAGCGCCGGTAGCACGTCGTCGCGGCTGTCAGGTTAAGGAGTGCCGTGATGCGCTGATGGCCGGCGGATTTGTACGCGAAAAACTTCATGCGGGCGGCGTGGCTCTCTTCAAAGGTTCAAGTGGCGGTGTTTGGCTCGAGGAAGCGATTAAAATTAACCTACACAGCACCGAGGATGAGAAAAAATTGGTGCGCCAGTCGCCTGACTGGATTAAGCGAAAAAATGAATTTTTCTCGCGCTTTCGCGGATAGTGATACAATGAAAGTATAACGAGGAGGAATATGGACGACAAGGGTACGAATAACAAGAAAACGCCAGCGGATAAAGCCGCTGCGTCAACACCGCCGGCAGCGTCACGGTCGACGGTCACATCAAGCTCATCACAGTCGACGACGACTCCGCCTACACAGGCTGATCAGCCTGCATCGACGCCGGCACGACCAGCATCGCCGACGTCGCAACCACCGATCATGAATTCAGTTATGCCGCCAAAAAAGAAAACCGGCCTCATCATCGGTATTGTTACCGGCTCGGTCGTATTGCTGCTGGCTATTGCTGCGGTACTATTGTACTTTTTCTGGTGGCAAGATCCGCAGAGGATGGTAACTGATGCAGTGGTTAATTCATTCCAGACCAAAAAGGTGGTTTCCTCAGGTAAACTCGTCATGGACCTTGGTAGCGGCAATCGTATTGATGTCAAGCTCAAAGCCGCCACCGACGCACCAAAGTCAAAAACTGAAGCTACGGTAAAGTTAGCTATTAACGGCATGGAGATCCAGCAAGACGTCATCCTCACAATGGTGGCTGACGGCAAAGGCACGATTTATATTAAGAGCGAACATCTAAAAGATATCGTGCGCCAGATGGTAGAGACGATCATCAAGGCTCGAAGCCGGGGAGTACTACCAGATACGCGGTCGACGATGATACGCGACCAGATCCTCAAACAGCTTGATGAAAAACTTAACAAAATTGAAGGCAAGTGGCTTAAGGTATCATTTGATGAGCTTGGAGCATCACGTACAAACAAAGACACGTGCTCTCAAGAAATCTTTGATTTAATCAATAATGACCAGCAGGTGCGTAGCGAACTGATCAACGCGTATCGCAAAAACAGCTTTGTGACGGTCAAAAAGGACGCCAAGGTCGAGCCGCGTGACGGTGTGCCTGGCTTTGAAATTGATTTAGCTTCGGACGGTAAAATGTCAGACAAACTACGCGCATTTGTCGATTCTCTGGGGGATACGAAACTTGGCAAGAAAATTAAAGAGTGCTATGGCGACAAGGTATTCAATACAGCAAATAAAACTACGTCATCAAAGAAATTGCCTACTATACGCATCTGGGTCGATCCGTGGTCACACCAGCTTAAAGCGCTCGAAATCAAGGCGCGCGGATCAGATGGCGACAAGGATCGGAATCTCACTATGGACATGACGTTCGACTACAGTAAGTCAGAGCAAATTGATATACCGTCAGACGCCGATAATCTTAAATCAGTACTTCAGGATTTTGCCGGCTCATCGCCAATACCGCCGCCGTTTGCTAGGGGTGGTGTGTCTGTAGACGAGAATGACGAAGACACGAACGTTAGCGTCGAGAGATGATATACTAAGGAGTATGAAACGCTACAATCCGACAGAAATTGAGAAAAAATGGCAAGATAAATGGGAGGCTGACGGCACCTACGTCACTGACCTTAGTGATACGGTGCGCCCAAAGTACTACAGCCTCAGTATGCTCCCCGGCATCACTGGAGCTGGCATTCACATAGGCCATGGTCGGACGTTTCAGTTTGCCGACATTAAAGCGCGCCTCAAGCGCCAACAGGGCTATAGTACTTATCATCCAATTGGTTGGGATAGCTTTGGTCTGCCGGTGGAAAATTATGCCATCAAGGTCGGTAAAACGCCGCGGGTAGCGCACGATGAAGCCAAGGTTCATTTTAAGGAGCAGCTGAAACGCCTCGGCTTTAGTTATGATTGGTCAAAAGAAATTTCCACTGCCGACCCTGAGTATTACAAGTGGACTCAGTGGATTTTTACGCAGCTATACAAGCACGATTTGGCGTACCAAAAGGAGCAGCCGCAATGGTGGTGCGATACTGACAATACGGTGCTAGCTAACGAGCAAGTTGAGGGCGGCAAGTGTTGGCGCTGCGGCAACCCCGTCACCAAGCGTAACCTCAAACAGTGGTTTTTCCGCATTACGGCCTATGCTGATGAGATTTTGGAGGCGACTGACGACCTAGACTGGACGGAAATGGTCAAAACTATGCAGAAAAATTGGATTGGCCGGTCGGTTGGCGCAGAAGTTGACTTTGTAGTCAACGGACAGGATGCCATCATTACCGTATTCACCACGCGCCCCGACACCCTGTTTGGTGCCAGCTACGTGGCACTGGCTCCGGAGCACCCATTAGTTTCTCAGCTGGTCAATGCTGACACGCGTGCCAAGGTTGAAGCATACGTTCAAGCGGCGCAGCAGAAATCCGACGTCGAGCGCCAAGAGAACAAAGATAAAACCGGCGTATTTACTGGTAGTTATGCTATCAATCCAGTCAATGGCCAGAAAGTGCCAATTTGGGTAGCGGATTACATTCTCGGTGGTTACGGCACTGGTGCGATTATGGCGGTGCCGGCGCATGATGGACGCGACCTGGAGTTTGCCGAAAAATTTGATTTGCCAATTGTTCAGGTGGTTGACAAGCCAGAGGATTCGGCAGACGTCGGCTGCTACACTGGTGAAGGCGAATTGATCAATTCTGGGCAATTCGACGGTACGCGGAGTGAAGATGCCCGCGAGCAAATCGTAGCGTGGCTGGAACAGCAGGGATCTGGTCGCGGTAAAACTACTTACAAAATGCGTGACTGGCTGATTTCTCGTCAGCGGTACTGGGGCGCGCCAATTCCGATGGTGCATGTTGACGGTTTCGAGCCAATTGCTGTGGCAGACGAATGCTTGCCGGTGATTCTGCCAGAAGTTGAGAACTTCAAGCCAACGGGTGGCAATACGTCTGTCCTGGCACAAGTTGATGATTGGGTACGCGTGTGGGTTGATGTTGAAACGGGTAAAACCGTGCCAATCACCGAGCCAAAGCCAGCAGGCGACAGTTGGCGTGAAGGTCGACGCGAGACTGACACGCTGGATGGCTATGCCTGCTCCAGCTGGTACTTCCTGCGCTATCTCGATCCGCACAACGACCAGCAGGCGTGGGATCCAGAGCTTATCAAGCACTGGGCGCCAGTCGATTATTACAACGGTGCTGATCATGCGGTGGCGCACTTACTGTACAGCCGTTTTTGGATGCGCTTTTTCTATAAACTCGGTCTCGTGCCGACGCCAGAACCATTCAAACGGATGATGTACAATGCCTATATTATGGCGCCGGACGGTCAAAAGATGAGTAAGTCCAAGGGCAATGTCATCGATCCGATGGAGATTATGGACAGTGGTTACGGTGCCGATGCGCTGCGTGTTTACGAGATGTTTATCGCGCCGTATGACATGGATGCGCCGTGGGATCCGCGCGGGGTGCCGGGGACGTATCGGTTCTTAAACCGAGTGTGGAATGTGGTACAGGAGTTTATTGAGGCGGCTACATTACCTCCTCTGACAGAGGCTGTGAAGTGTTCGCGAATAGCGGACGCTTCAGCCGAACGCTCGCGAGAAATCTCCAGCGGAGATTTGAGCGAAGAGTGTACTCTGGCGGAGGATGGTGATGTAGTCGCGGAACTGTTGCGCCTCACTCACCTCACTATCAAAAAAGTCACTCGTGACATCGAGGATGAAAAGTTCAATACGGCAGTGGCGGCGATGATGGAAATGGTCAATGGCCTATATAAGTTCAAAGAATCGCACGGCATGCAAGCGTTAGAAACGTGGCGGTTTACTTTGGAAAGTCTGCTGCAGATTTTGGCACCATTTGCGCCGCACATCACCGAGGAATTGTGGCATGAATTGGGCCATACTGATACCATTCATGTCAATCACTGGCCAAAGTGGGATGAGAAATATCTGGTGAGCGATGTGATGACCATCATCGTCCAGGTCAACGGCAAGCTCCGATCACGGCTGGAGCTGCCAGTTGATACCGATAAAGAGACGGTTGAGCAACGAGCGCTGGATGACGAGAAAGTTTGCGCCTATCTCGATGCCCGGACACCGAAAAAGGTGATTTATGTGCCAGGGAAGTTGGTGAATATTGTTGTCTAGGTTAGTTACCGAGGGGCTTAGCCGTCACCGAGCCATCCCGGTGTACCTCGACTCGTACGCGTGTTCCCTGTGGAAGACCGGTGAGCTTTTTGGATTCCGTAGCACAGCCCACTATATCAATTTGGGTAGCAGCATTGGCATCCCTTACAATGGAGTCTGCTGCTGCACATACATCTGAATCCTTTGTGATATCAGTTTCCGTGGGGTTATAATGCATCATAGAAGAGCCAACTAGGGGTGATTCCGCCGGCTCTTTATCGGCGGCGATACCTTTAATGCCGATGCCGAGACCTATCCCCATTATTGCTAGCATTGCCCCTGAGCCGAGGGCCAGTTTCAGTTTACCTAATGGACGTAGTGTTTCCCCGGGCTGAGAGAGTGAATCGTTCTCATTCATAATTGGTAGGATGTATCCTTTCTATCGTAAGTGATGTCTATGATATTACCATAAATACTATACAAAGTCAATAATACCCCCTGACAGCGTATTGCCACTACTCTGCATCCCCTTGAGAAATCTATCAAAAACCGGTATAATGAAGCCCAAGTGTTACGATAAACTGAAATAAAGGAGATTTTTCTATGGCACAACCAAAAAAGCAGAGCAGCCCGCGCAAGACCGGTCTGCGTCGCAGCCACTTGGTACTGAAATTAGCACGCCGCGTCAACGGGACGTCACCAGTGAAGGTCAAGACGACCAAACGCGAGACTGGTAATAAGAGTACAAAATAAACTAACACGAACAGGAACGTTTTTGTCATGGCTTCAAACCGTCATTTGGGACGAATCGTCGCGTTGCAGACGTTATACGAGATTGAGTTTCGCCAGGAAGTTGGCGACAGCGAGGTTGATGTCGCCGATATCTTGACGCGCAATCTTGAGAAATACAAATCGTCAGTCGATGATGTTGAGTTTGTACGAAGTCTGATCGATGGCGTCACCACGCATAAAGCAGAGCTTGATGATAAACTTCGTCCGCTGGCGCCAGAATGGCCAATTGAGCAGATATCGCGAATTGACCGGACGGTACTACGGCTCGGGCTGTATGAATTATTGTTTTCTCGGGCGGCGGTGCCACCAAAGGTGGCTATCAACGAAGCAGTGGAACTTGCAAAAACGTTTGGTTCGGATAACTCAGGGAAATTTGTGAACGGTGTGCTCGGCACGGCGTATCGCTCCCTTCAAGAGGATGCCGATGAAGACAAGCAGCTTTGATCATATTAAGAAATATTTTGGCGGTCGCAAAAAACCGTCGATCCAAGAAATAGTTCGCGAGCCAACCGCCGGCGGCGTAGTGTTTCGACGCAATAAAAAGGGTGATGTTGAGTTTCTGCTCTACCAAGATGCGCGGGATCGCTGGACAATTCCCAAAGGTCACGTTGAACCGGGCGAGACAGCGCAGGCCGCCGCCAAGCGTGAGGTCGGCGAGGAGGCTGGCCTTAAGAATATCGAGGTGTGCGGCTGGCTGGGCAAAATTAATTTTCGCTACCGCCGACTCGATAAGTTAGTGCTGATTTCGCAGCAAGTGTACCTGATGAAGGCGCTTGATCCGGACGAAAAACTGCAAAAAGAAGACTGGATGAATGGTCTGGCGTGGTTTACGTTTCATGAGGCGCTGGATGAAATTGAGTATGAGGATATTGGCAAGTTGATTCTGCTCGCCATGAAACGAATCAGGCAGGAGAATCTATAAATGAGCGGGATGAATACGGCGCCATATCAGGAATTTGCGCGCGAAAAATTAGGTTTTGAGTTTACAAATTTGGATTTGCTGATTACGGCTTTGACGCATCGTAGCTATGTTAATGAACACAGAAAATCAGTCCACGAGCATAACGAGCGGTTGGAATTCCTCGGTGATGCGGTGTTGGAGCTAGCGGTGACGGAGTATTTATTTACGCATTTTTCTGAACCGGAAGGGATTTTGACAGCCTGGCGGGCGGCGCTGGTACGGACGGAAAGTATCGGCGATGCGGGCGATACCTTGGGCTACGGGCCGCTGATTCGCATGTCAAAGGGCGAGAAAAATGGATCGGATCGGGCGCACTTGCAGATTTTAGCCAATGCCTTTGAGGCGGTGATCGGCGCGATTTATCTGGAGCGCGGCTTTGACGATGCGCGCGATTTTATTCATAAGCATATTATTATCAAGCTGGACGGAATATTGGAGTCGGGCAGTTGGCGCGATCCGAAGTCGTATTTGCAGGAAATTTCTCAGCGCGTTGACAATCAGACGCCAGTATATAAAGTTTTGGGCGAGGAAGGTCCAGATCATGATAAGGTTTTCACGCTTGGGGTGTTCGTCGGTGAAACGCTGATGGGACGCGGCGTGGGTCCGTCCAAGCAGGTGGCTCAACAGCAAGCCGCCCGCCAAGCAATCGCTCGATATCGGGCAGCTAATTCTGAATAGTGATTATATCTTTTCTCAGTGCCTAACCGGTGTTATAATCAAAAGGATGAGTAACACAATTTTTAAACGTACCAAGATCCTAGCAACCATCGGTCCGGCAACGATGAGTCAGGATAAAATTAGTCAACTTATGCAGGCCGGTGTCAATGGCTTTCGTCTAAATTTTAGCCACGGTAGTTATGATGAGCGGCGTGAGCAAATCGACTGGATTCGCACGGCCAGTCATGAGCAGGGTAAACCAGTTGCCATTCTCCAAGACCTTCAAGGTCCAAAAATCCGTCTCGGCGTTCTCAAAGACAACATGCTGACGGTGCGGGCTGGTGATGTGCTGACGCTTGATTCGTCGATTACAGAACACGATGGAAGTTTCAATCTGCCTGTCCAGTATAACCTCGCTGAAAAAATGAAAGTCGGCGAGCCGCTGTATATGTTTGATGGCAAGATCAAGTCGATCGTTCGTGAAATCGCTGGCCCAACGGCCATCAAGGTGGAGGTGCAGAATGACGGATTTTTGATGAGCCGTAAGGGGTTGAATCTACCAGATACCGATTTTGGTGGTGATATCTTGACGCCAAAAGATATCGCCGATATTGAGTGGGCAGCCAATCAAGATTTTGATTATGTAGCGCTTAGTTTTGTACAGACGGAGGACGACATTATCGATCTGCGCTCGCGACTGACGGCGCTGGGTTCGGACGCGTATATTATTGCCAAGATCGAGACTAAGTCGGCGATCTCTGATGAACATCTGGAGGAGATCGTCAAGGCGAGTGACGGCATTATGGTGGCGCGCGGCGACTTGGCGGTTGAAGCCGGGGCGGAGATCGTGCCAGTTATCCAACGGCGTATTATCGCTCTTTGCCGTAAATATTCTAAGCTCAGCATCGTCGCGACACAGATGATGGGCAGTATGGTTGACAACCCTGAGCCGTCTCGCGCCGAGGTGAGCGACGTTGCCAATGCAGTCATCCAGGGTGCTGACACGGTGATGTTGTCGGATGAAACGGCCAACGGTAAATATCCGATCGAGACAGTGCAGGCAATGCGCCGGACGATTATGTATACCCAGGAGCACAGTGATGTCATGGCGGTTGAGTCGAGTGAGAAGCGCCGTAAACATGATGCGCTGCTAAGCTACACGGCGGCGCGGTTAGCCACAGAACTCAAGGCGCGGGCGATTGTCGCCGAAACTAGTACGGGTGCGACCGCGGTGAATGTCGGTGCCTTTCGACCGAATATGCCGATTATTAGCGTTACTGATAGCCAAAAAACGGCCCAGAAATTAGCGTTAAGTTACGCCACGCGCTCATACGTTCGCCCAAGCGGTCTGGGTTCGGCGAATAAGTTAGCAGAAGAATTGAAGGCCGAAGGTTACTTTGGCGAGGATCCAGTGACGTTGGTGCTGGTCAGTGGTCATCAACCAGGCCGGCCGGGTAAGACCGATAATATCCAGATCCGGACAATGGAGTAGGACGAGAAAAGGGTGGGCAGATTTTTCAAGCAAACAATTCATGACGTTAATCTCCGCGGGCTGACCGTCCTGGTGCGGGTTGATTATAATGTGCCCTTGACGGCGACTGGTGGGATCGCCGGTGACTTACGAATTCGTGCTAGTTTGCCGACTCTATGCTATCTATTAGAGCAACGCTGCAAGATTGTTTTGATGAGTCACCTCGGGCGGCCAAAGGGGGCCGATCCGGCATACAGCCTGCGTCCAGTGGCGCGTCGACTGGCTGAGCTGCTCGGGCGGCCGGTGCAGTTTATTGATGGCTGTGTCGGTGATAAGCTGCGTCAAGCAGTGCGACATATGGCGGCTGGCGACATACTGATGCTAGAAAATCTGCGGTTTTATGACGAGGAGTCGCGTGACGATACGGTGTTTGCCAGGGCAATTGCTCGGGCGGTGCGGCCGGATTATTTTGTGCAGGATGGTTTTGCGGTGGTACATCGAGCTCACGCCAGTACCCATGCGATTACGCTATACGTACCGGGGCTGGCTGGTGACCTATTGGTGCACGAATATACTGCGCTAACCGCAGCGATGTCACGTCCAGCGCGACCACTAGTGGCGATTATTGGCGGTGTGAAAATTGCTGATAAGATTGCGCTGATTGAGCGGCTGATTGATAAAGCTGACACGATCCTTATCGGCGGGGCGATGGCCAACACCTTCCTCGCCTATCGCGGCTACGGGATGGGCCATAGTACGGTTGAGCCGGATCGGGAACAAGTGCTAGCGGCCATCTACCGCCGTGCTGCCGAGAAAGTTGGTGGTGAGCGGGTCGATCAGTTCTTGCGGCTGCCCAGTGATGTGGCGGTGGCGCCGTCGCCAGAAACGATAGGTGATCGTCGTGAGGTGTCGGTTGATGAGATCGGCGAGCATGAGATGGCGCTAGATATTGGTGCGGAGACGATGGCACAATTTGTCTCAGTGATTGCCTCGGCCAAAACAGTCATTTGGAACGGGCCGCTGGGGTATTCGACTAATCCGTTGTTTGCCCGGGGGTCGGCTCGGATCGCCGAAGCCATTGTACAAAATCGCGGCGTTACCTCAATCATTGGCGGCGGCGATACGGCGGAGTTTGTCCTTGGGTGGGATGGACATGATGGCAAGCAATTTTCGCATATTTCTACCGGTGGCGGGGCCAGCCTCGAGCTGATGAGCGGTAAAAAATTACCAGGTGTGGAAAGTTTACTAGACGCACACGGACTAAAATGATACACTAAACATAAGCATTATGACGCAAAAAACACTCATTATCGGCAACTGGAAGATGAACCTCACCATGCATGAGGCCAGTTTGTATTTACATAAGCTGATGGAGCAGCTGCCGGTACACCGCGACGTCGAGGTGGTGGTGGCGCCAACGATGTTGACACTGCAAAGTTTGAGCTTGCAAATTAAGCGTCGGATCGTCAAGCTCGCTGCCCAAAATTGCTACTGGCGCGACCACGGTCCGTACACCGGCGAAGTGCCAGCGTCGCATTTACATGGCATGGTTGATTATGTCATGATTGGTCACTCCGAGCGGCGACATATATTTATGGAGAGCGACAAGGATATTCGTTTCAAGGTGCAGGCGGCGCTGCGCAATCGACTGCAGCCAATTCTCTGTATTGGCGAAACGGCACACGAGCGGACGCTGGGTGAAACGCGCGAGGTGCTCCAGGATCAGCTTGTAAACGGCCTGGCGAATATCACAGCCGAGGAGATAGACCATGTGGTGATCGCCTACGAGCCGGTCTGGGCGATTGGTAGCGGCGAGTATGCGCAGCCGAGTGACCTTGCCAAGGCGCTCAAGGTGATTCGTCAGCAAATTACGCATTTATTTGGCAAGGAAGCAGCCGAAGCGGTGCGCGTGGTGTATGGCGGCAGCGTTTCGGTTGACAACGCCGGTGATTACCTCGCGGTGGCGGGACTTGATGGATTATTGATCGGTGGAGCGAGTCTGGACGCATATCAATTTACAGAGATAGTAAAAAAGGCGCATAAGGAATAGGGGGGCTTATGTCAGACATTGATTTTGACGAACTTGATCGGGCAGTGACATCACTAATGCAAAAACGGGCAGAAAAAGAAGCGGCTCAACAGGCGGCTGATGTTGATGCGGACGTGGCGACATCGACAACATCTGCGACTAGCGCCACTGAAGATGCGGTGAACGTGTCGTCGCCTGAACCTGGTCAACCTAGCGCCCCCGCTTCTCAGCCTGAGCCAGTGGCGACACCTCCGGTCGCGCCGCCAAGCCCTCAACCCAAGCCAGTTGCGCCGCAACCTGCGGTGTCATTGTCAACGCCACCGAGCGCGCCAGTGGCCGCCGCGCCGCAGCCGATTGAGAAGCCGGAACCGACGTCGATGCAGCCGTCGCTGTCTTCGTCGGTAACACCAGTGGCCCCTGCTTCGTCAACCCCACCGTTGCCCGCCACCACGCCATCAACGCCGATTCCGCCATTGACCATCAAGCCACTAACACCTCCGTCGCCGACTGCTACACCAACAGCGACGCCAGCACCGCCGTCGACGCCCGTGTCTGCGCCTGCATCTCCAACCCTAACCATATCAGCCGCACCCGTATCCGAGCCAACGAGTGACGATACGAGTAAGCCACCAGTAGTCCCAGCCGAGGCAACACAATCATCTACCTCATCAGATACTCCAAGTGTGCCGCCAGCGGCTGCGGCAACACCAGTACCGACTGCTGTCCTGATTTCTGTTACAAGGCCAGAGCCAAAGCCTGTCTCGAAGCTAACGCTCGAGCCGATACCGTCGTTCAAGACAACCTCGTCGCCTGTCTCGCCGTCGCCTACTTCAACGCCAGCACCGTCGACCCAGTCAACAACCCCAGAGCCTAATAATGATAAGCCACAAGATAAGTCACGGACTGAACCACCGACTTTGCCACAAAAATCATCTACCGAGGAGACGACTTCACCGTCGACGGAAGCCAATGGATTTCCACATGCCGCCTCGGAGGCTAAACCAGCTGTGGTATTTCCAGATATCAAAACACCAGATAAAAAGGCAGACGACCAACCCGCCTCAGACGCGCCGCAGGATAAAGTGGCCGATACGTCAGCAGCAAAACCAACTGACGATTCCTCGGATACGGAACGCGGTAACGAGTCAACTGTCGCTCCCTCACCAGCTATTTCGCGTCGACCGTCTGGCCGTTTCATGGACGTTGTACATCCGTCGTCTGTCATGCGTGGACACGGTATTCATCAGCCGCGCACCGGCGTGACGCTTCAGCCGACTGGTTCGTATCTCTCCGGTCGGACTGGTAATGACGGCCAGCAGGGTGTTAACATGGCTGAAACTACTGAGGACACGTCAAGTGATATGATGGCAGATGATAGCACCGCTCACTCATCGGTAGCTGATCGCGAGATCAAGCGTCGACCACCACGTCTCGTTCTACAGCCCGATCCATCGCATGTGGCCGAAGGTCTAACGTCAGACAATGTGTCGCTCAATACCAAGGACGTGCCTGATTATGAATCGATGGCCAGTGAAGCCGAGGCTAGTACCGACAGTGCTTTTATTGAGGAAGGCTTACTGGCAGAGGACGCTCCGGCTAAGGCAGCTGATAGTGAAGGGCTGACCATGGATGAGTTGACGGCCGATGATGATCATCTGGTGACGGATGCGGCGGCTGGAGACGAGGTAGTAGAACATCGTGATGAGGCGGCTGATACTGACATTGCTGCTGATCGTACGAGTCTTGAAGCAACCATTGATGAAATTGAAGCCAGCGAGGTCAGTGAGCAGCTCGACGCAGATGCTACATCGGTAGGCGCTTCGTCCAAGCAGTCCGCCGCTGATACATCGGAGCTAGACAGTGAGCTGATGGCGATTGAGTCGATGGACGAAAGTGATGCTGAGACAGTTGATGAGACGCCACGTCGACCGCACACTCCGGGCGATATTCCTCAGCAATACACCGCCGGTGACGAGATCGCACCAGATCCAGAGCCGATGTTTGATGCGGCAGCCAGCCAGCCAGCCACCGGGGAAGCGCTCCAGCCTGATAAGAAAAAATCTGGCATCGGGACGATTCTATTGATCATTCTCTTTGCTCTTATCGGCGTTGGCGGCGGTGCTGCGGCGTACTTTTTCCTGCTATACTATAAGTAATGGATATCCTATCTGAGCTTAATTCCGAACAGCGGCGAGCCGTCCAGCATGATGACGGGCCGCTGCTTATTCTAGCGGGAGCGGGGAGTGGTAAGACAAAAACCTTAACGCATCGCATCGCCTATCTGATCAGGGAGCGAGGGATTTTTCCCAGTCGCATCTTGGCGGTGACCTTCACCAACAAGGCTGCTCGAGAGATGCGTCAGCGCTTGGCTGATATGCTGGGCGAAGACGCCTCGGATCGACGGTTTATGCCATGGATGGGGACATTTCATAGTATTTGTGTGCGGCTGCTACGGATGGACGGGGCGTCAATTGGCCTCGGTCGTAATTTTATTATTTATGATGAAGATGATCGGCTGGGTCTGATCAAACAGTTAATGAAATCGCGCGGGCTGACGGATCGCGATATCAAGCCGCGCCGCATCGCTGCGGCTATTTCTGCGGCAAAAAATGACATGCTTTCACCCGATGAGTATACGATGCAGGCGGTCGGCCCCACTAAGCAGCAAATTGCCGAATTATTTACCGCCTACGAGGCCGCTATGCACCGGGCCGGGGCGCTCGATTTTGATGATTTATTGCTCAGGGCGGTGGAGCTACTGCGCCAGTCGCCTGATATTCGCCACAAATGGCAGCAGCAATTTCGCCACATTCTCATCGACGAGTATCAGGATACTAATGCGGTGCAGTACGCACTGATCAAGTTGCTAGTCGGTCCAGAGCGCAACCTCTGTGTGGTCGGCGACGATGCCCAGTCGATTTATAGTTTTCGCGGCGCAGATTATACCAATATTCTTAACTTTGAGCGTGACTTTCCGGGTGCGGCAGTGATTAAACTAGAGCAAAACTATCGCTCGACGGGCGCGATTTTAACGGTGGCAAATAACTTAATCCAACATAACACCCAGCGCACCGACAAGAACCTGTGGACAGAAGCGGTTGGTGGGATGTCACCGCAGCTGTGGCAGTTATACAGCGAGGCCGAGGAGGCGCAAGCAGTGGCCGACGAAATTCATCGCCAGGCTAGGATGGGTCGAGCCTATAGTGATATAGCAGTACTGTACCGCACTAACGCCCAGAGTTACGCCATAGAGCGCGCCCTGCGTCAGCGGCACGTCCCGTATAAGATTGTGGGTGGTCTGCGGTTTCTGGATCGAGCAGTCGTCAAGGACGCACTGGCGTATCTCCGGTTATTATATCAACCCAGTGACCGCGTTAGCTTCGCGCGGATCGTTAACCTGCCAAAGCGCGGTATCGGCGCGGTGAGTGTGGCGAAATTTCTTGACTGGAATGATCAGTCGGGTCGGAATATTATTGAGGGGCTGGTGGCGGTTGATGAGGCTGTAGGGTTGAGCGCTCGCGCCAAGCAGTCGCTGCGGGTGTTTGGTCAATTGCTGCAAAAATTACAACAATTACTGAACGGCGCACCGGCCGAGGTTATCGAACAAATTATTGAGCAGACCGGCTACGGCGAAGCAGTGAATGACGGCAGTGTGCAGGCCGAAGAGCGGCTGGAAAATCTCGGTGTTTTGGTGGCCGAGGCGCGCGCCTACGCTGATGTATCGACATTCCTCGAAGACATGGCGCTGATGTCATCAAGCGATGGCCAAGCGGATCAGCAGGTTATCTTGATGACGTTGCACGCCGCGAAGGGCCTGGAGTTTCCGGTGGTATTTATGACTGGCTTGGAGGAGGGGATCCTGCCGCACGCGCGGGTATTTGATAGTGGCAAGGCGGACGACATTGAGGAAGAGCGCCGCCTCTGTTACGTGGGGATAACGCGGGCCCGAGAGGTGCTGTTTGTGACCTGTGCTAGTTCACGGACGCAGTTCGGTCAGATTGGCTATAATCTGCCGTCGCGATTTCTCGATGAGATGGGGCTGATGAGCGGTGGTTTGGATGCGCCTGCTGCGCCGCCAGTTGATGACGTGTTTTATGCTGATGATGTAGGTCTAGAGATGGGTGATCGGGTGCGAAGCCCACAATTTGGTGCGGGTGAGGTGGTGGACGTTGACGGGATGGCGGTGACGGTACAATTTGATGACGGTAATACGAAGAAGCTTAATGTAGAATTCGCCAGATTAGAGAAAATTTGATATAATACATAGCAGTTTGTGGTATTGTCCACGAGCGAGATTATGGAAAAGAGTTTATCTATTCGCTACCATTCAAAGAAGATTTTTCTATTGATCGGTTTGCTCGTGCTTGGAGTGACATTGATCCAGCTGGCGGATGCTGCACTGGCACAGGGTACCGAGCGTCCATCACGGAGCGACGGCCAGCGTCTGATGAGTGTTTATGACAAGGGAGTCGAGAAAACAATTATCACTCGGGCAAAAACGGTGCGCGAGGCACTGAAGGCGGCGCGGATTGACATTGATGAGCGGCGAGATGTAGTGGAGCCAGCACTTGATGAAGAGCTGGTCGCTAGTTCATATAACGTTAATATTTTTCGGGCTCGGCCGGTAACGGTAGTCGATGGTCAGGCGCGTATTCGGCTAACCACGGCGGAGCAAACCCCGACGGCGATCGCCAAAGCGGCGGGGATCAAACTCTATAGCGAGGATATTGTCGATATTCATGCCGCCGAAAACGTGGTTGCCAGCGGCACGAATGCAGTCTTGACCATCAAGCGGGCGACGCCGCTACAGCTCAATCTCTACGGGTCACTGGCTGAAGTACGCACCCACGCGAAGACCGTCGACGCGCTACTTAAGGAAAAGCATGTACAGCTGGCCAGCAACGATACCGTATCAATGCCGCTCGAGGCGCCAATTACCAGTGGTATGCGGCTGGATGTTTGGCGTAACGGTAAGCAGACAATTACCACTGATGAAGATGTCGCTTTTCCGGTTGAGACAGTGCGGGATGCTAATCGCGAGACGGGCCACAAGGAGGTGAAAGAGGCGGGCGAAAAGGGCCGGCGGACGGTGACTTATGAGATTGAGGTGCAAAATGGTAAGGAGGTGAGCCGTCGGGAGCTTGCTAGTCAAATAACAAAACAGCCTAAAAAACAAGTTGAAATTATCGGTACAAAGAATGCTGCTATGCCATATACTGGTGGTGGCAATAAAAATCAGTGGCTATCTTCGTCAAACGTTCCACGTGACCAGTGGGGCTATGCCGAGTGGCTGGTGCAAAAAGAAAGTGGCTGGAATCCGAATGCTCGCAGCCGGAGTGGCGCCTGCGGTCTCGCACAGGCACTGCCATGTAGTAAAGTACCAGGAAATCCGCTCAACCCAGTCGATTCGCTGAATTGGATGCATGGTTACGTGATGAAGCGATACGGCTCATGGGAGAAGGCAGTGGCACACAGTAAAGCCAGAGGGTGGTACTAGTAATTATTAGATAAATATGATATAATACATCTGTTAATTAGGTACTGAGTAGAATAATGAACTGGTGGAAATGGCACATAGAGAAAGGCTGGCGGCCGGTTGTTCTATTGGGCTGCTTCATAACTTTCGTGGCTGGTACGGTTGGCTTACTACTATCTCAGCCTGTCCAAGCACAAGACAATCATGCCCAGTCGTCAGCGGAGCGGCTGGTGACGATTCGCGACCGTGGCCGCGAGCAGACGATCATGACCCGAGCACGCACCGTACGCCAGGCGTTACAGCTGGCGCGGATAACGGTTGATGAGCGGCGTGACGTTGTCAAGCCAGACATTGACATGGAACTAACAGGAACAACATTTACGGTGACAATTTTTCGGGCTCGGCCGGTAACGGTCATTGATGGTTCGCGGCGCTCACATATTACCACAGCGGAGCAGACGCCGCAGCGAATCGCCAAAGCCGCGGGGATCACGCTATATGTCGAGGACAAGGTTGAATTTATGACGAGCGATAATATGCTGCTGGATGGGACAAACGTGCTGATGAACATTACTCGTGCGCCACTGCGAACCGTGACCGAGGAGGTTGACGTTGACTTCCCAGTGGAGCAGATCAAGGATGCGAATCAGCCGATTGGTTTCAAGGAAATTAAGCAGCTGGGCGAAAAGGGTATTCGTACCGTGACTTACCAGGCTCAGGCCGAGCGCGGTGTTGAGATCAGCCGTAAGGAAATAAGTAGTCGTATCAGCAAACAGCCCAAAAAGCAAATCGAAGTGGTCGGCACCAAGCCAAAAAATCCACTAACGAAGTCAAAGGGTGCGCATATCTTTACTGATTCACGCGGCGTGGCGCACCGCGAAACTTATTATGACCTGCCAATGAATGTCGTCATCAATGCGTGTGGCGGCGGTGGCTATACCGTGCGGGCAGATGGCGCCAAGGTGGACAAGGATGGCTATATTTTGGTGGCGGCGAATTATGGTAATTATCCGCGCTGTTCGGTGGTGGAAACCAGCATGGGTCCTGGCAAGGTGTATGATACTGGCGGGTTTGCTGCTCGGCATCCGCATGGATTTGACCTGGCGACTGACTGGACGAACGGGGACGGGCGTTAGATGGCGTCAGCGCTTGGGCCGAAAAAAGAATTAGGCCAGCACTGGCTGCGCGACCCAGAAATCTTGGCGGAGATTGCCGAGGCGGCGGAACTTGGCAAGAGTGATGTGGTCTTGGAGATTGGGCCGGGACTTGGCACATTGACCAGCCGGTTGTTGGCGCGAGCTCAGCGCGTAGTGGCGGTGGAGTTTGATGGGGGTTTGGCGCGTAAGTTACCGGGGCAATTTCCTGGCAAAAATCTGGAAGTGATCAATGAAGATATTTTACAATTTGATTTGAATCAGCTGCCGAAGGGCTATAAAGTAGTCGCCAATGTGCCATACTATATCACCAGCAAAATTGTCGAAAAACTAATGACGGCAGAAAATAAGCCGAGTTTGGCAGTACTGCTGGTACAAAAAGAAGTTGCCCAGCGTATCGCAGCGGAACCTGGTGAAATGAGCATTTTGGCGGTTAGTACGCAGCTATTTGCCCAGGCAGAACTAGACATTGAAGTGCCGCGGCAATTTTTCACGCCGCTGCCAAAAGTTGATTCGCAGGTGGTGGTATTGAGGACTCGCACCGAACCACCGGTCGCTTCTGAAGACCAAAAAGATTTTTTCCGCATTGTCAAAGCTGGTTTTTCGGCTAAGCGTAAAAAGCTGCGCTCTAGTCTGAGCGGCGGGCTGGGTATTAGTAAAGATGCCGCGGAACAGTTGCTGAAAAAAGCTGATATTTCTCCTGATGCTCGTGCCGAGGATTTAGCGATTGCGGATTGGCAGCGGATACTCAAAGAATGGCGGGCGCGATGATTGCGGCAGATCAGCCCGTCTGCTTTCCGCCTAATCTGCTAGTTGCGGTTTCGTCGAAAGACGACGGCACCATGCTTGATCGTATTCGTGGTCGTCACGTAGCCGACGTACTGGAGAATCGGCGGCGGTTTTGCGATCAAATTGGTATTAATTACGACGACGTTGTCTATCACGTGATTTCATATGACCAAGCACAAACGTTTGATGCTACCATCGAAGTTACTGAAACTGATACAGTGAAATACAACAACGAGGGGATTTTTGCTGACGCGCTCTATACCGAAATGGCTGGCGTCGGCTTATTTTTGCCAGTGGCGGACTGTATCGCCACCGTCATTTATGATCCAAAACGCCGGGCGCTTATGCTGGCGCATCTGGGTAGGCATTCGACAGTTGCGCGGTTAATGTCTCGGGCAGTTCGGTATTTTGTCGAGCGCGGTAGCCAGGCAAAAGATTTACAAATTTGGATGTCGCCGAGCATCACGCAGAAAAATTATCGTATGGATTATTTCAATCATACAAATGATACGAATTGGCAAAATTTCTGCCGTCAAACGGCTGACGGAATTTATCTGGATATGCAAGGATTTAATCGTTCGTTGGCTATCCGGGCGGGCGTTCCTGGTGATAACATTTTCATCTCGCCAATTGATACGGCGGACAATCCGAATTACTTTTCGCACTCATCGGGCGATACGGCGGGGCGAATTGCAGTGGTAGTGATGATGCGCGGGTGAGCCCTCGGCGAATGTATATCGGTGAAAATTGTTCCAGATGATGATACAATGGGTAGCATGACTAAACAACACGCCTACATCACTACTGCTATTCCTTATGTCAACGGTTTGCCGCACATTGGGCACGCTATGGACTACATGCTAGCGGATGTGTGGGCGCGGTATCAGCGGCAAAACGGCCGTGAGGTGCGTTTCCAAACGGGCGTGGATGAACATGGTAATAAGATCGCTGCTAAGGCTGCCAGCCAAAACCAGACACCGCAAGCCTATGTCGATCAAATGCATGGCAACTTCCAGAACATGATTGCCGAGTTGAATATTTCGGCGACGGATTTTATCCGCACGACTGACCCGCATCATGTTGGCGCGGTGCAGTATATTTGGCAGAAGCTGGCTGCGGCTGGCTATATCTACAAAGGCACGTACGAGGGTTGGTATTGCCAAGGTTGCGAGGCGTTCGTCACTGACAAAGAAGCGGCTGAGAATAATGGCATTTGCCCTGATCATCAGTCGCCGTACCAGCGGCTAAGCGAAGAAAATTATTATTTTAAGACCAGCGCTTTTTCGGAGAATATTCGCCGAGCCATTGAGTCAAACAAGATGAAAATTGTGCCTGAATTTCGTAAAAAAGAGTTTTTGGAATTGATGAAAGATGGCCTGAAAGATGTGTCAATTTCGCGTCCGCGCAAGAACCTCAGCTGGGGTGTACCAGTACCAGGCGATGACACACAGGTGATGTATGTCTGGTTGGATGCGCTGAGCAATTATATTACGGTCATTGGTTATCCTGATCGAGCTGATGAATGGCAGGCGTTTTGGCCGGCGGATGTGCAGGTAATTGGCAAGGATATCCTTCGTTTTCACGCTGGGATTTGGCCGGCAATGTTGATGGCGCTGGACTTGCCGCTGCCAAAGGTACTGTTGGTACATGGATTTATCAATGTTGGCGGCACTAAAATGAGTAAGAGCCTCGGTAATGGTGTTGGTCCGGTTGATATCATCCCGCACTACGGCGTTGAGGCCTTTCGCTATTATTTCCTGCGCCACGTGCCAACTCAGGATGACGGTGACTTTACTTGGGAGAAATTTGAGGCGGCCTACAACGGCGAGCTGGGTAATGACCTCGGTAATTTGGTGCAGCGAGTTGCCAAGATGGTGCAGAATTATCAAGCTGGCGTCATTGGCGATGCGCCGCAAGCTGAACATGACATGGGCCCATACCGCCACTTCATGGAGAGCTTTGCCTTCAACCAGGCCATGGATGAAATTTGGCAGATTATCCGTGCGCTAAATCAATACATTGAGCGTGTCCAGCCGTGGCAAGTTGCCAAAAAGCGTGCTAAGGACCCAGAGGCGGAAGCGCATTTGGGCGAGATTTTGGCGCATGCCTGCGGCACATTGCTGCAAGTCTCTGATATGCTTCGTCCATTCATGCCGCAAACTGCTGAGAAAATTCACGACATGTTTGCCAGTGGTGTCGTGCCGTCAGAGCTGACACCATTATTCCCGCGCAAATATCTACATACGCCCGATCCGCGCACCCCAAAAGTAGAAAACCAGGGTAAATAATAATGAGTCTGACGGCGGAGAATAGTATAGCGGCAGACTTACGCTTGATTGACTCGCATTGTCATTTGCATGATACCGAGTTTTTCAAGGACAATCGCGAGGAATTGTACCAGCAGTCAATTGCAGCGGGCATCGGCATGATTTGTGTTGGCACTGACGAGCGTAGTAGTCATCAAGCAGTGGAATTTGCTGCGGACCACGACCACGTGTGGGCGGCGGTTGGCGTTCATCCGCACGACAGCAAGGACGGCTGGGGCGAGATAGAGCGGCTGCTAAAAAATAGGACGGAGGATTCGCCGATTGTAGCGATTGGCGAAATTGGGCTTGATTATTATTACAATCACAGTCCACGCGAGGTGCAAATTCAGGCGCTGGAATCGCAGCTGCAGCTGGCGGTGGATTATGATTTGCCGGTGAGTTTTCACATTCGCGATGGCGCAGCTGACCAGATATCAGTGTGGGATGATTTTTGGCCGATTTTTGATAATTTCCATGGCCTTCGCGGCGTGTTGCACAGCTTTACTGATACGCGCCTCAATTTAGACAAGGGGTTTGCTCGCGGATTGTATGTTGGCTTGAATGGCATTAGCACGTTCACCAAAGACCAAGCGCAGCAGGAATTATTCGCCTCGATTCCGTTGGAGCGATTATTATTAGAAACCGACGCGCCGTTCTTGACACCAAAGCCATTTCGTGGTAAGCTGAATAAGCCAGAATATGTGGAGTTGGTGGCAAAGTATTGGGCGGCGGAGCGCAAGCTGGTGCTTCGTGACCTCGAAAAGGTAGCGACCGATAACACGGTAAAACTTTTTGGCTTGTAACAGTGGAGAGATAATGAATCAGCAGCCAAGACCAATCACAGAAATGATGTCGATTCAAAAGGCGCGGGCCGAAGCGCTGGATTTGGCGACGCAAGCACACCCAGAGCGATCACAGCGAGTGGCGCCGCGTCTATCCGAAGCGGCAGTGCGTGGTAGTGCCGAGGTGATTGATAGTGCAGCCGAGTCGGTAATGATATCGCTAGAGGAACGGCGAAGACTGGAGGGCTTGGTCAAAGCAATTGGTGAGCGCATTGGGGCGTATCGAGCGGAGTATAATGCGATCGCAGCACAAGCTTTCGACGCGTCTGACACCATGCCGAAGGATCATAGAAATAATTATAGACGAGCAGCCTAGAAAGGAGGTGATTTATGCCAACGATTCTCAAAAAAGCCCTTGGTCTCGTTTTGGCGGATAATACGCGTCTTTCACGTTCACCCAAACCAATGAAGTCTGCTCACGCTACCTCGACGCCAAAGGTACCGAAATCAACGCGCTCGCTGCTGCGACTGACACGTAAAGATCGGCCGCTGAAGAAATTGACTGAGCGCGAACTGATTCAGCTGGAGAGTGAAATTGGTGCAACGATTTTCGGTGAAAAGCCGGCTCATGTCGTCCGGCGGACGTTCTTTAACCTCGATAAAACGACGTGGATTTGGCACGAAGAAGTGATGAGCAAGGACGGCAAGCGTCGTGAGCTGACGACGCGCTACGAGGTGCAGCCGAAGGGCGTCTTGAAAATTCAGCCTAATTATCAGTATAACTACCTCGAAGGGCAGGAATTACAAAACTTTGTGCTGGCGGTTAATGAATATCATGAACGGGTAGCACGCCAGCTATATAATCGCGATCCGAAAACTGGACAGTTGGTGTAGTCGCCGTCTGGGCTGCTTGGTATAATAGTATGTGTGGAATCCTCTATGATATATCTTGATCACGCTGCTGCCACGCCGATGGATCCGTTGGTGATTGAGGCAATGCGGCCGTATTTTTCTGAGAAGTTTTTCAATCCATCCAGTCCATATGCACCGGCGGTCACCGTCAAGCGCGACTACCGCGAGGCAAAGTCGCGTATCGCGCGAGTGCTGGGCGTGGGTGCGGATGAATTAGCGATGACGGCTGGCGCCACGGAGTCGATCAATCTGGCGTTTACCGCGGCGGGTGGCGTGAGTTTAGTCTCGGCGATTGAACATAGTTCGGTTATCAATTCTGCAAAAGCGCGCTCGGACGTTCGGCTCATCCTGCCGATGAAAAATGGACGCATCGATCCACAGGCTGTCAAAAAACTGCTGACGCCAGATGTTAGTTTTATGAGTATCGCGCTGGCGAATCATGAGCTCGGGTATATCCAGTCCATTGAAGAAATTGCGGAAGTTGTAAGGCTCGAGCGCATGCGGCGCCAGGAAAATGGCGAATCAACACCGCTTATATTTCATACTGACGCCTCGCAGACTGCAGCGCTGATCGATGTGAAAATTAAGCGATTGGGTGTTGATTTGTTGACGCTATCGGCGGCAAAAGTTTATGGGCCGAAGCAGGTTGGTTTGCTTTGGATACGGCCGGGCGTCAAGCTACAGCCAAATATCGTTGGCGGCGGCCAGGAGGCGGGGCTGCGCAGTGGCACGGAAAATGTGGCTGGTGTGGTCGGCTTTGCTACGGCGCTGGAACTAGCCGCCAAGCATCGAAGCGGTGAAGTAAAACGGCTGCGAGGACTGCGTGATGTGTTGGCAAAAAAACTATCAGCGGCTTTCCCCGACATGATTATTTCTTCTGATCAGAAAAAATCACTAGTTAATTTCCTCAATATTTCATTTCCTGGTGTTGACGCCGAGCGATTAGTGTTTTTATTAGAAGCGCGCGGTGTGCTGGTGGCGACGGGTAGTGCTTGTGCAGCTAATTCGGGTACGCGATCACATGTTTTGGCGGCGATCGGGCTGAGTGATACGGCGATTAATGGTAGCCTGCGGCTGACGTTGGGGCGGCTGAACGATGAGACGCAAGTTATGCGGGTGGCGGACGAGATTATTACTGCAGTGCGTACGGAGCAGGAGCGAACGCGATGATTCATCGGTTAATAGGCTTGGTGTTAATTGCAGCTGTAGTCATCGTCGGCCTGAGTTATTATTTATCGCCGGATGACTTGAAAGATTGTCCGCGCCCTGGCTCAGGGAAGTGCCAAAAAGCGGGCGCGATCATCGTTATTAGTGGCGGCGATACCGAAGCGCGCACGGCTGAGGCGGTTAAATTATATCAAGCTGGCTGGGCGCCGACTATTATCTTGTCTGGTGCTGCAGCTGATAAATCCGGTCCGTCTAACGCCGCCGCCATGAGAAAACAAGCCGAAGCGGCGGGTGTACCGGCTATGGCCTTGGTGATGGACGAACGTTCAGAAACCACCAAGCAGAATGCCCAGGAAGTGGCGGGTATCATAGCGCAGCGTGGTATCAAACGCGTCATTCTGGTTACCAGCGGCTATCACATGCGGCGAGCGCTGGCTGAGTTTTCAGCGCAACTGCCGAATGTTGAGCTGCGGGCACGCCCAACAACGCACGACAGGCATTGGAGTACATGGTGGTGGCTGACACCGTGGGGCTGGTGGCTGGCGGTCGGCGAATTGCTGCGGATCGGTTTGTTTGCGCTGGGAGTGTCGCGCTGATGGCTCGGGTGTTCGTCGGTATGTCGGGCGGCGTTGATTCGTCGGTAGCGGCAGCGCTATTGGTTGAGCAAGGCCACGACGTCACTGGTGTCTATATGAAAAATTGGTCGGAAGATTTGCCGGGTATGCATTGTCCGTGGGCGGAAGATGTGGCTGACGCCAAGCGCGTGGCAGTGGGGCTGGGAATTGATTTTCAGGTGTTCGATTTCCAGAAAGAATACAAGCAAAATGTCGTTGACTATATGATTCGCGAATACCAGGCGGGTCGGACGCCAAATCCTGATGTGATGTGTAATCAAGAGGTGAAGTTTAAGTTATTTTTGGAAGCGTCGTTGGCGGCGGGTGCGGAGTATATTGCGACGGGGCATTATGCGCGAGTTGAACATTTAGCAGACGGTGCAGTATTGGGTAATTCTGGCGCGGTTGTCTCACGCCATGGTGTTCACGCTGATCCGTCGCTGTCGCCTGCGGAACTCACTGCGTTCAGACAGTCCTCGGCGATTCAGGACGAATCAACGCTTACACCTGGGCTCGTCAAAGCGCCATCATTACCCAGTGCTGCACGCTTACTCCGGGCTCACGATGACAATAAAGATCAAACCTATTTCCTGTACCGGGTGACGTCCGGGGCGTTGGCAAAAACTATGTTTCCGCTCGGCGATTTTACCAAGCCTGAGGTGCGTAAGATGGCTAAAGAACGGGGTTTGTGGACTGCCGGCAAAAAGGAATCGATGGGGATTTGCTTCGTTGGGCAAGTGGGGATTCGTGAGTTTTTGTCAGAATATGTTGAGACTAGCCCGGGCGATATCATCGATCAGCAAACGGGCGTGGTTGTTGGGCGGCATGACGGGGCGATATTTTACACTTTGGGGCAGCGTCATGGCCTGAATGTTGGCGGTGGTTTGCCGTACTATGTCGTCGGCAAAGATATGGCCAAGAATGAAGTTTACGTGTCCCGCTCAATTGATAATGCAAAATTGTGGCGGAAAGAATTGACACTGGCTGACGTTCACTGGATCAATCAGCCGCCAAAAGACGATATCTATCAAATCCGAGTGCGGCACCGAGCGCTGCTAATTAATGCGGAGGTTGCGCGTGTGAATAACGATGCTGGCGAGAAGGTGACAGTGAGGCTGTCTGAACCGCAGCGTGCTGTTGCACCGGGACAGTCGGCTGTGATATATGACGGCGAGGAATGTCTGGGCGGCGGGATAATTCAAACAGATTGACGTACATAGCGAAATAGTGTACACTCTCTAGGAGTAATACATTAATCAAAGAGTTGTAAGAAAAGGAAGAAATCACACATGCTAGCAATTCGTTTGCAACGGTTGGGTCGCAAGGGTTATCCGGTGTACCGCCTGGCAGTACAAGAGGCGCAGCGCCATCCATCAAGCGGTCGCGTGGTCGCGTATGTCGGCAGCTACAATCCACACACTAAAGCAGCAAATATTCAGGCTGAATTAGCACAGAAATATTTGGACAATGGTGCCCAGCCAACACCGCGTGTTGTTAAGTTATTGAAAGAAGCTGGCGTCACATTACCAAAGTGGGTCAAAGAACCAGCCGCTGATAAGCACAAAGCCATCCGCAATCCAGAGAAGCTTCGTAAAAACCAGCCAAAAGAAGAGCCGGTTCAGTCAGATACTGATGAGTCAGGCGCTGAATAATACGACGTGATAAACTGAGACATTTCCCGCCCGCGATGAGGGCGGGATTTTCTTGACAATGGAGGGCTTAGTCGCGTATTATTTGAGGTAATAGTACAACGAAGTAACATGAACATAATAGGGGGTTTATGAAATATTTACAACAACGCAGGCGCCTGCTGCCGACGCTAACAGCAGGGGTTATGATGCTTGGTGTTGGTGGCCTGACGCTACTTGCGATGACGCAGCCAGCGAAAGCTGATGCGATTAACAACACGGATTTTGTTATGACGATCGACACCACGAAACCGGGCGTATCAAACACCGATCAATTTACTATACCGGTGACAGGCGGGGGATATAATTATACGGTTGACTGTAACAATGACGGTATTCCTGACGCTGTGGGCGTGACCAGTAGTCACACCTGCACATACAGCGACGAGGGTCGTCACACAATTCGTATCGGCGGTACATTCCCGCAGATTTATGTGAATAATGCCGGTGATCGTTTGAAAATCATGTCAGTTGACCAGTGGGGAACGGGTGCGTGGCGCAGCATGGACTCGGCGTTTCGGGGCGCTGAGAATATGGATGTCAAGGCGACTGACGTGCCAAATCTCACGAACGTAACGAGCCTGCAAGGTATGTTCGACACAGCTCACTCGCTCAAGGGTGAGGGTGCCAACTGGCAATGGAATACATCAAATGTGACGACAACTGCTAATATGTTCCATGGCGCCGGACAGTTTAACCAAAATATCGGTTCGTGGAACATGGGAAAAGTGACGAGCGCTGGCCATATGTTTGCGTATGCAGGGGCGTTCAATAACGGCGGCAGTTCGTCAATTGCCAGCTGGAATACTGCAAAACTTGAATACGCTGATAGTATGTTCGAGTGGGCAAATTCGTTCAACCAGCCGATCGGGCTGTGGAATATGACGAAAGCACATGCTATGGTGCGGATGTTGGCTAATGCGCGGGCATTCAACCAGTCGCTGGCTGGCTGGCAACTGACCTCGCTGCAGGACGTTACGGGTAATCCGTATGCTGGTGGGGCGAATATGCTTGATAATACGGCGCTATCGGTGCAAAATTACGACGCAACACTGACTGCCTGGAATAATGCAGTACTCAAGTCACCAGTGACGCTGGGTGCGGCTGGCCTGAAATATTGTACGGCGGAGGCGGCGCATGCAGCACTGCAAAAGACAGTGGCCGACGGTGGTCACGGCTGGACGATCAATGGCGATGCCAAGCAGTGCCCGACCTACACGCTGACGTTTGATACCGGCTCAGGCTCACCGGTACCATCTCAAACGGTCGCCTACACTGCCAAGGCGGTGCGGCCGGCTGATCCGACGCGGGCTGGCTATACCTTTGCTGGGTGGTACGCTGATCCAACTTATCTGATGCAATGGGACTTTAACGTCCATACGATGCCAAATTCTAACTTCACGCTATACGCTAAGTGGAACGCTGTGCCAACAGCGCCGGGTAATCCAGGTGCTCCTAACCAACCGGGTCAGCCGAGTCAACCAGGGCAGCCGGGCGCTTCGCAAGGCCGAGCAGGTAGTCAACTAGCCGATACCGGTACGAGTTTGCTGGTAGCCATCGGGGCTGGGGTCGCGGCCATCATCAGCGGTGCAGTGCTGCTGATGCGGAAAAAACGCTCATAAAGATCCAGAGTATCTGAGGAGACTTGTGCTATAATTGCTCCTATGAACGCTCAAGAAATTCGCCTCAAATATCTCGACTTTTACAGCAAACAGGCTCATGCAGTCATTAGGCGCGCGCCGCTGATTCTAACCGACGATCCGACCACGCTCTTCACTGGTGCGGGCATGCAGCCAATGATCCCGTACCTGCTGGGTGAGCCACACCCTGAGGGTAAGCGAATCGCTGATTCACAGACGTGCTTGCGGGCCCAAGACATTGATGATATCGGTGATAACCGCCACACGACGTTTTTTGAAATGCTCGGTAACTGGAGTTTGGGCGATTATTTCAAGAAAGAGCAGATCGACTGGATATGGACGTTTTTGACCGAAGAGATTGGGCTCGATCCGCAGCGGCTATACGTGACATGTTTCATCGGTGCGCCAGAATATAATATCGCCAAGGATACTGAAGCGGCCGGGTTATGGCAGCAGAAGTTTGCCGAAAAAGGCATTGAGGCGGGACTGGCCGACATTGGTAGTGAGGAGCAAGGTGCAGCGCGTGGCATTCGCCTAGGCGAGCGGATTTTCTTTTATGATGGCAGTAAAAACTGGTGGAGCCGTAACGGTGGGCCGGAAACCACGCCGATTGGTGATCCGTGTGGGCCGGATAGCGAGATGTTTTATGAATTTGACTTCATTGAGCACGATCCGAAGTTTGGTGAGCATTGTCATCCGAATTGTGATTGCGGTCGCTTTATGGAGATTGGTAATAATGTCTTTATGGCCTATAAAAAGGTGGCGGACGGTGTGTTTAAGCCACTAGAAAAGCCAAATATTGATCATGGTTCGGGCCTGGAACGAATTGCGGCGGCCGCTAATAACGACCCTGATGTCTTCAAGATTAGCTTGCTGTGGCCAATCGTCGAGAAATTGCAGGATTTGAGCGGCAAAAAGTACGCGTCACATACCGAAAGTATGCGGGTAATCGCTGATCATCTGAGGGCCGCTACCTTTATGGCGGTCGATGGCTGCGTGCCGAGCAATAAGGAACAGGGCTACGTGATGCGCCGCCTGTTGCGCCGGGCGATTCGCTATAGTTTTGACCTGGGGATCGAGCAGAATTTCCTGGAGGAAGTCGTACCAGTAATCGCTGATTTATATGAAGCGGATTTCCCAGAAGTTAAGGAAAACCGCGAGAGTATTGTCGCTGTGCTGGTCAAGGAGGAAAAAGCTTTCCGTCAGACGCTGCGCAAAGGTCTCAGGCAAATGCAGCAGTATATCGACGATGGCTTGACTGGCGAAGAGTTGTTTATGCTGTATGATACGTTTGGTTTTCCGGTGGAGCTGAGTACCGAAGAGGCCTATAAACAAGGTATCAAGCTTTCTGATAATTGGCGCGCCGAATTTGATGCGCGAATGGCCGAGCAGCGCCAACGCTCCAAGACAGCGCGCAAAGGGCAATTTAGCGGCGGCCTGGAGGGTCACGATCCGATCCATCTCAAATACCACACGGCAACGCACCTGTTGGGTGCGGCGCTGCGCAAGGTTCTAAAGGCGCCGGATTTGCAGCAGCACGGCAGCAATATCACTGCTGAGCGCCTGCGTTTTGATTTTAATCACGATAAATTGACACCAGAGGAAAAGCAAGCGGTGGAAGATCAGGTCAATGCGTGGATTGACGCTGATTTGCCAGTCAGCTTTGCCGTCTATCCGACTGACGAGGCGCTAGACATGGGTGCGATCGGCGCCTTTGGCGAGCGCTACGGCGATAAAGTAAAAGTCTATTCCATCGGTGAAGGCGACAATATTGTTAGTTTCGAAGTTTGCGGCGGCCCGCACGTCCAGCACACCGGCGTCTTGGCCGAGGGTGGCAAACGCTTTACAATTACCAAAGAAGAGGCCAGCGCTGCTGGGATTCG
The DNA here is from genome assembly GCA_013100805.1 of Candidatus Saccharibacteria bacterium oral taxon 488. Taxonomy (NCBI): domain Bacteria; phylum Candidatus Saccharimonadota; species Candidatus Saccharibacteria bacterium oral taxon 488. The sequence continues at coordinate 547,092 of CP040000.1, read as the reverse complement.
CCGGATCAAGGCTGTTCTTATCTGAGGTCGGTTAGTTATCCTCGTAAAAAACTAGCCAATCCACATACAAATGGTATATAATCATAAAGACTATGGTGTTAGATAGGCTTTTCAAGAAGACAGACAAAGATGAACACCAGTACCTCGTCGGTCTCGACATCGGTACGGAGTATATTAAGGCGCTGATTGCCGAGATCAAGGATGATGATATCGAAATCATCGGAGTCGGTCGGGCGCAGCAGAATCTGGGCGACATGCATCAAGGCGCGATCGCTGATATCGCCGGTGTGGTGACCAATTGCGAGGCAGCGCTGACCGAGGCCGAGGATAAGGCCGGCGTTCAGGCCAAGCGGGTGATCATCGGTATCGCCGGTGAGCTGGTCAAGGGTGTGACCAACACCATTCGCTATCGCCGACCACAACCTGATAAGCCGCTGGACGTTGCCGAGATGGAATTCATCATCGAGAAGGTACAGGAACGGGCGCAGGGCAAGGCGCAGGCGCAGATTGCGCTGGAAACTGGCAACGAGGACGTCGAGGTGAAGCTGGTTAATTCAGCACTGGTCAGCATTCATATTGACGGCTACAAGGTGTCGAACCCGATCGGCTTTCAGGGGCGGGACGTCGCGGTACAGATTTATACGGCATTTGCGCCGATGGTGCATATCGGGGCGCTGGAAAAGGTGGCTGATGAGTTAGCGCTGGAGCTAATCGCCGTGGCGGCCGAGCCGTTTGCAGTCAGCCGGAGTGTGCTCGGTACAGATGCGAATTCTAATTTCACGGCGATTTTGATCGACTGCGGTGGTGGCACGACTGATATCGCGGTTGTCAATGACGGCGGCGTTGAGGGCACCAAGATGTTCGGCATCGGTGGACGGAGCTTTACGCGGATGATTGCGACGGATCTTGACCTAGGTTACAAAGAAGCGGAAAAGCTGAAGGTGAATACGGACAAGGAGTATATCAAGCCAACCCTCAAGCGCAAACTTGACGGGGCGATTGATAAGACACTTGAGGTGTGGCTGTCGGGCGTTGAGCTGGCGCTCGGTGATTTTGATAGCGTTGATCATTTACCGAACCGAATTTTGCTGTGTGGCGGCGGTGCGAGCTTGCAACAGCTCGTTGATGCACTGGCCAGTCAGCCGTGGTATAAGGAACTGCCGTTTACGAAAAAGCCAACCATTCAGCATATCAAGCCCTCTGATGTCATCGGTATCACTGATACGACCGGTGATATCACGGATCACACATTTATCACGGTGATGGGCCTGCTGCGGGTTGGGTATGATACAATGGTAAGTAATCAAGACGCTCATGGCTTGATGGATAAAGTTAACCGATTACTTAAAATATAGATGAATAAAGATGTTATTTACATTGACGTCGAAGATGATATCACCGCCATTGTTGGCAAGGTAAAGGCGTCAAAGGAGCGGATTATCGCGCTGGTGCCACCCAAGCGGGTTGGCGTGCTGCGTAGCGCGGTCAATATGCGGCTGATCGCTCGGACGGCTACGTCGGTTGATAAGCGGGTGGTGTTGATCACTGGTGATACGATTCTGTCTGGTCTAGCAGCAGCAGCCAAAATTCCGGTGGCCAAGACGCTCCAGAGCAAACCAGAAATGGCCGAGGTGCCGGTGCTGAAGGTGGACGACGAAAATGACGTCATTGATGGGCGCGAGCTACCGGTTGGCGAGCTAGAAAAGAGCGCGCAACCTGTTGATGAAACGGATAAAGCGATTGATTCGGCCATCGCTGATTCATCCAAAAAACAGGACGACGAGGCTCCAAAGCCGGCGGATAACGCTAACAAGAACAAGACAGCACCAAAAGTCCCGAACTTTAATCTATTTCGTAAAAAGTTCTTACTGATCGGCGGCGCCGCGCTGCTACTCATTGGGTTTTTGGTATGGGCGATTTGGTTCGCACCGCACGCGCGAGTGATTATCACGGCCAAGACGACAACGGTGACGGTAAATAAGAAAGTGACACTCAGGACTGACGGGACGACTGATTCGGCTGCTGACGTGATCAAGGCGCGCCGGCAGGAGCAAAAAGCAGAATTATCCGTTGAGTTCTCGGCAACTGGCAAGAAGAAAGTTGGTGAGCGAGCCAAGGGCAAGCTACGGGTTGCGACTGATTCCATTAGCCTGCTAGATAAGACCATTCCGGCCGGGACATCAATCCGTACGAGCGGTGGGATGACCTTTACGACTGATAGCGCGGTGACGTTTAGCCGCTCCAATGCCTCGGGCTCAACGGTCATGGTGACGGCTGCCAATATCGGGGCGGAATATAACGGTGAAAGTGGTTCGGTATCGGGAATGCCATCAGGAGTTAACGCGACACTCGTTGGCGAGACTTCAGGTGGTAGTAGTCGTGAGGTGACGGTGGTTAGTAGCGACGATGTTAAGCGTGCCGGCGACTTATTGAACGAAAAAAAAGCCGACTCTCTTCGTGGCAAGGTCGAGCAATCATTTGGCGGATCGACTGTTACTATCAAAGAAAGCTATCAAGAACAGCGTAGTGCGCCAACTCCAAGTGTCGCCGTCGATAGTGAAGCGACTGGTGCAGTGACGCTTAAAACAGTGGTAACCGCCTCGATGGTTGGTATCGAAAAATCAGAGCTAAGCACCTACCTCAAGGCGACCGCCAACAAGGAACTAGAGGGCAAGCAGTCGCAAAAGATCTATAAAGATGGTGTTGATAGCGCGCAGTTTGCGCAGTTCAGTGGTCAGGGCAGCAACTTCATTGCTCACATCACTGCCAATGCCGTCGTCGGCCCAACCATTGATGAGGAAAAGGTCAAGGAGCAGTCGCGCGGTAAAAGTTATGGCGACATCCAGTCAGCACTCGAAGCCATCAAAGGTATCGAAAATGTTGATGTGAAATTCTCTCCGTTCTGGGTGCGCACCGTACCAAATGATACCAAACGAATAAGCATCGAATTCAAGCTCAATGAAAGCTAAAAACTTTCTAGCGCTAGATGTGGGCGAGAAGCGGATCGGTCTGGCGATGGCCGATTCGCAGGTGCGGATCGCGGTGCCGTTTGGCTGGGTGGCTCATGATGAGCGGGTCATGGAGGAACTGGCAGAGATTATGCTGCGGCACGACATCTCGCTGGTGGTGGTCGGTTATCCGCGTAACCAGTCCGGCGAGCCAACGCAACAAACAGAGTTCGTGGTTGATTTTGTCAGGCGGCTGGGTCAGCTGGACATTGATGCCGAGATCGCTTATCAGGATGAGTCGCTAACCAGCGTTCAGGCGGAACAGCGCCTGGCTGGCAAGATCAAAGATAAGGGTGACATTGACGCTGAGGCGGCGAGTATTATACTACAAGATTATTTGGAGGTGCACGGATGAAGAAGTTGAAGATTAAAAAACGGCGGTTGTGGCTCATTATCGTATCGGCAGTTGTCGCAGTGGCGGGTGTGGTGCTGCTTGGCAGCGTCATTTGGTACAAGCAAATGCTTCGTCCGGTCAACGCCGGGGCGCGGCAAAAAATCAGTGTCGAGATCGCTAGTGGCGACACAGCGCAGCTCATTGCCAAAAAACTTGAAGATAAAAAAATTATTCGTAGCGCCTTTGCCATGACAATTTACCTCAAGTTAAATAACGTTACCGGCACCTTCAATAAGGGCGTGTACAGCTTTACACAAGATCAAGATGTGGCGTCGGTGCTTAAGCATTTACTCGGTGGCAAACCGGATCGGCGTTCGGTACTATTTTATCCAGGGGCAACACTGCGCGATAAGACCTCGACGCCTGCCGCTCAAAAGACCGATGTTGCCAGCGCCCTCAAGCGGGCTGGCTACAGCGATGAGCAGATCACGGCCGCTTTTGCTGCTACTTATACCGGTACGGTACTAAAAAGTAAGCCAGCGACCGCCGATCTCGAGGGGTATATCTATGGTGATACATATTTTTTGCCGTCAGACGCCACCGCCCAGCAAGCCTTGCAGCGGGCCATCAGTGAGCTAGACCGGGTGGTAACTGAGAATAATCTCGAAAAGAAATTTGCAGCTCGAGGGCTGTCGCTGTATCAGGGGCTAACACTGGCTTCGATTGTTCAGCGCGAGTCAATTGGCTGCCCGGGTAAAGCGACCTGCGAGGACATGCGGCGGATCGCCAGTGTGTTTTATAACCGTCTCAAAAAGGATATGCCGCTCGGGTCAGACGTGACGTATCATTATGCCGCCGACAAGGCTGGCGTCGCTCGCTCGCACACGCTTAATTCACCGTACAATACGCGTATTCACAAGGGGCTGCCGCCTGGGCCAATTGCTTCGCCTGGTCTCGCGGCACTGAATGCTGTGGCCGATCCAGCCCAGGAGGATTACCTTTATTTCTTGAGCGGCGACGACAACGTAACTTATTTTGCTAAGACCGAGGCTGAGCACAAGGCGAACATTACCGCCCACTGCGCCAAAAAGTGCCAATTGCCATAGTTGCCCTCGGCAAATCGCCTATGCTATACTAGGAGTACAGTTAATTCCAAGGAGGGGCAGTATGTCAACGATAGATCAGCAATTTGTAGAATACGTAGTAAAGGCGCTGGTTGGACATCCAGAAGATGTCGTCGTCGAGCGTTTGATTGACGAAAAGGGAGTGTTGCTTACACTGACGGTCAACCCAGAGGATCTCGGTCGGGTTATCGGTAAGCGTGGCGGTACAGCCCAAAGTCTGCGGACGCTACTCAGGGCGTTAGGGACGAAAAATGATGCGCGCTACAACCTGAAAATTGTCAACAACGACGGCTTTACGAGTGCTAAACAAACTACGGCTGCCGCTTCAGATGATGATTCTGTGGACAACTCAACAGATGAAACTGTGGAAAATAGCTCTTCTTATGCAGAAAATGCTCGAAAAGAGCTTGCAGAACTGGATGATCTTGATATATAATCATAACTAGTTCAAGCACAGACAATATGCGAGAACAGCTCTATGCGAGCAATGGGTAACCATTGAGAGCCTTATTTGTGCTAAAAAACCGCCTAGCTAAAGGGCGGTTTTTTGGTGGTTTTTATGTGGGCACGGTATAATGAAGGATATGCGAAAATTTCAAGCCATTACCCTGTTTCCCGAAATGTTCTCTGGCGTATTTGAAAACTCAATGATGTGGAAGGCACAAAAGGATGGTATCGTTTCGCTCGAGACGGTGAACTTGCGTGAATTTGGTCTGGGGCCGCGCCGGCAAGTCGATGATACGCCATATGGCGGCGGCGATGGGATGCTACTAATGATCGAGCCGTTATGGCGGGCGGTGGAATTTGCCAGGTCGCGCGATGAGAGCGCGAAGGTTGTCCTGATGAGCCCACGTGGTCGGCGCTGGCGGCAGGCGATGGCGCGCATGGCGGCGGATGATGGCCGGGGGCTCATTATCATCTGCGGGCGATATGAGGGTGTTGACGAGCGCATTATGGAATTGGTTGATGAGCAGTGGAGTATCGGTGATTTTGTGCTGACTGGTGGCGAGCTGCCGGCGATGACCATTATTGATTCAATCGTGCGGCTGCTGCCAGGTGTGCTGGGCGGTGAAACATCAGCAGAGATTGAGAGCTTCTCGGACGGCAAGACGCTCGAGTATCCGCAGTACACTCGGCCAGAGGTATTTAATGGCCTACGAGTACCGGAAGTCTTGCTGAGCGGACACCATGGCAAGATCGCCGAGTGGCGCGAACAGCAGTCGCAAAAAGCGGAAACTGAGTGACGAGATAACCTTGTCCGACAACGGAAAATACCGCTACACACTCGTAACGGTATTTTGTTGTGGTGGATGTCGTAGAGCGAAAGAAACGTCAGTAGTGTTTGTTTTTGTATCGTTCGCTTGTTGTTACTGTACGTGTTTTTAATAAAAAAAGCAAGCGCTTTGGTAAATAATACAACAAGCTTGAGCTTTTTAGGGCGGGTCGGTATACTATATCTATGAAGAAAACATCAACCCAACGACCAATATCAGTCGTACACATTGTACGGTTAATTATTGCCGGATATATTCTCGTCATCGCCTTGAGTCAGCTATTCTCGTTTGATAAGTTTCCATCAATGCTCGCTGGACTGCCGGGCGTGATGGCGGTAGTGTGCGCCATCGTTCTCGTTGTCACAGAGGTTGGGGCGCTGCCGTTCTTACTTGCCATGGACGTGTCGGCTAGACTGAGAAAAGTAAGTGCCGTGATGGGCGTCGTGGCGCTACTGCTATTGACATTGCTGGAAGGTATGGCGTTTTGTCACGGAGTATCAATGATATTTGGGGCGACGTTTGACTTGCCGGGCGGTAGCTGGTCACTTCTGTTCCTGGCTGGTGTGTGGATTTTGGCGATATGGGCAAGCGGTTTTGGCCAGGGCGCGACAACCACGGTAAAATCTCAAGAAACATCAACTAACCATCAGGCTCATGCCAAACCAAAGCGCAAGAAAAAAGATTGACAACACGTCAATCCTTTTTCTTGGCTGGGGATGAGGGATTCGAACCCCCGAATGCCGGGACCAGAACCCGGTGCCTTACCACTTGGCGAATCCCCAACGCGTGTCTGATTATACTATGGATGATAAAGCGGCGCAAGTCGGCAGGCCGAGCTCGGGGTTTGACGCCGACGCCCAGCAGGGTATAATGGAGCTTATGGATATTTCATGGATCGTGAAAATTATTGCCGACGGGCTGGTGATCCCAGTGGTGCTGATCGGGATATATACGCTCATCCGACACGTACCGCGAGATCGGCGCCATCAAGTGTATACACGAGTGTTAATGGCGGGGCTGACGGCGTTCGTCGCAGCAAAAATTATCGGGTTGCTATATCAGCCATCAGGTCTCCGTCCGTTTGAGCTAGCGGGTGTGAGCGCCGGCGCCTCGTTTTTGGATAATCCGGGTTTCCCGTCCGATCACGCCCTGTTCACTATGGCTATCACGTTGGCGGTGTGGTTCGGCACGAAGTGTCGAGGGTGGGCCGTGGCCTGTTTAGTGATGACGCTACTGGTTGGTATAGGGCGAGTGGTGGCGCTGGTGCATACGCCGCTTGATGTGGCTGGGGGGCTCATCATCGCCTGGGCGGGTATATTCTGGTACATGCCATTGCGACGGGTGTCACGCACTGCAAAATAGGGTTGCGGTTTTATCAAATTACTGCTATAGTTGTATCTATTGTGAAGTGGTTTGAGAAAGTTTTTCACGAGGAAGAATCAGACTATATGTTTCCTGTGACGCCGGCGGTGTTCTGGCGAGTTGTCAGCAGCGGTATGGTTGGCGGTGTCGTGACATGGCTGATCGCCCTGGCGCTTGATCGCTTTATCCTAAAGCAGATTATTTGCGGTCCGACGGCCGACCCGTCAATGTGTACGAACAGTGCGCAAATCGGTGCCTACGTTGCGCTGGTATTGGTCAGCGTTATGCTCGTACCGATTGTCGCTCTCAATCGAGTTCGGCGGCCGCTGCTCGTGGTACTCGCGGCGGTTGGTGCACTGTGGGGTGTTGGTGTCTCGACTGCTGAGGTGTGGTGGTTGTCGCTGATGGTAACAACCGTGGCGTTTGGCTTCGTATACGCAACCGCAATGTGGCTGAACCGGATCCGCGGCAACGTGGCGGCGATTATCTTTTTAGCTATATTTGTCCTGCTGGCGCGAGTTGTCTTGTCTCTGTAATCCCTGTACACTAAGAGTATGGAAGCCATTATTATTATTATTCTCTTAGTTATTATCGTTATGGGCTTGGGTGCGATGCTGTTTGTGCTGCAGTCGAAGTTAAGCGAGCTGAAAAATCAATCATCAGTTGAACTCATTAAAACTGACGTGGTGGAGCTGGGGCGAACTATCGCCAAGCTGAATGAATCGGTCAGCGATAAACTTGAGTGCAGCAATGCCCAGGTGCAAACTTCGGTGCAAAAGCAGTTGTCAGAAAGTGCCAAGCTGGTGGCGGACGTGACACAGCGGCTGGCAAAGCTGGATGAGACAAATAAGCGGGTGGTCGACGTGGCGACTGACCTGAAAACCCTGCAGAACGTGTTGCAAAACCCGAAGCAGCGCGGTGTGTTCGGCGAGTTTTACCTGGAGAGCGTGCTGGATAATGTGCTGCCAGCCAAGCAGTTTCAGATGCAGTACCGGTTCAAGGATGGCGAGATTGTTGATGCGGTTATCTTCCTGGACAAGGGGCAGATTTTGCCGGTGGACAGTAAATTTAGCCTGGAAAATTATAACCGGATGATCAACGCTGAAACCAAAGCTGAGCGCGAGCTGTGGCTGAACAAGGTAAAAGCTGACCTGAAGGGGCGCATTGACGAAACCAGCAAATACATTCGCCCGCGTGAGCATACCATGGATTTCGCCTTTATGTTCATCCCCAGTGAGTCGCTATATTATGACCTGCTGATCAACAATGTTGGTGCGGGCGGTTCGAGCCGCGATTTGATCGAATATGCCTTTCGTGACAAGCGGGTGATCATCGTCAGTCCGACTAGCTTTTTGGCGTATTTACAGACGGTGCTGCAGGGGCTGCGGAGCCTACAAATTGAAGAGCAGGCCAAAGATATCCAGGTGCGTGTCGGCCAGCTGGGCGTGCATATCAAAAAGTTTGATGAGCTGATGACCAAGATGGGCAAAAGTCTCAGTACCACCGTCGGGCATTATAATAATTCGTATAAAGAGCTGGGCAAGATTGATAAAGACGTGGTGCGGATTGCTGGTGGTGATCATCAAACGCAGCCAGAATTAATTGATCGACCAGCGCAGGAAGAATAATTGTCTCACCAAAAATCCCCGCCAGGCGGGCGGGGATACGGTAACTACCGAGGAAGAGAATTATTCTTCAACCTTATTGCGATAGCCAATCAGCAGGAACAAGTTACCGCCGAGTGCTGCGCCAACGAGGGTTGCGGCAATAACCTCGAGGCTGAGGCGGGTATACATTTTCTCTGTTTTCTGTGCTGGTGCTGAGGCGTTCTGTAGCTGCGAGTTAGTCTTTTCAGTGACCGCCAGAGCAACTGCTGGGTTCAGGGTTGCACCGCTGATATACACTTCGCGTGGGTAGGTGCGCTGGTCTTTTGATTGCTGCGTTTGTCGAGAAGCGTTCGCCTGCTCCTGTTGGTACTTTTGGACAGCAGCATTTTGGGCAAGTGGTAGCAATGCACCGCTAACCACCAAGCCAAGTGTCAATGACATACCGATGACTACAGCCCTGCTGGTGTTCTTGAGATCAGTGCGTGACAGAGCAGCACTCACCCCGAACATAAAGACCGCCATACCGACGAGCTCGACGGCAAAGATCGCCCATGAGAAAGTGGTGAATTGGTCAAAGTTAATGACGAAGCTGCCTGATGAAATTGCTCCCATCAAGACAACGGCAGCCATTGCGCCAAGGAATTGTGCTGCCCAGTAGAACGGTACGAGTATAGCTTGAAGCTTGCGCATCGTCCAGAGACCAAACGTCACGGCTGGGTTAATGTGCGCACCGGAGATTGCACCAATACCGAGCACTAGTACTACCAGTGCTAGACCAATGTAGAACGGCGTCATCATGTATGCCGAGAACAAGGCAACTAGCGTCAAGATGAACGTACCGGCAACTTCGGCGAGTACGATATTGACGAGATTGCGCGGTAACTTGGTATCTAATTTTTTGCGTGGTGAGCTAGTTCTGACGGGTTTGACAGCAGTCGATTTGACCTCTGGCTTTTTCGTCTCAGCCTTGCTGGTGACACGCGTTACGGTTGTTTTCGATGTAGCAGCTGCAGCAGTCGTTTTCTTTGAACTGGATTTTGCAGTCGCGGCCTTTTTAGTAGTCTTCTTCGTGGCCATAGTCCCTCCTTACTGTACTATTACTATCATTATAACATATCTGGTATAATCGACATATGGGATTACTTGTAAATCAACAAGATCGGCGCAGTGAATTACAAGAACGCATTGCGGCGGAACTGCGCGAGAAGGCCAAGGCGTCGGGCCTTCAGGAAAAAGCCAGTCTAGACGGCGTAGAGGATGTAAAATATTTGGAAGATACGAAGCAGACGACGACGCTGGCGCCGGCCTGGATTATAATTGTGATCATGGCGGCCGTGGTTGTCGGTATGTTTTTGATGCAAGGGCGATGACATGGAAACGTTAGAGGAAGTTCGATCACTATTATTATCGCGCGTAGCCGAGGCGGCTGAACCGCGCAGTGTGTTGCGGAGTACCGAGCTGCGGGAGCTATATGGCACTATTGCGACGCTGCCGGCCGAGAAGCGCGGGGCGTTTGGTAAGAAAGTTAATGAACTGAAGCAGGAATTGGAACGGGCAGTTACGGCTCGTGAGAATGAACTATCGAAAGTTGACTTGCCGCCAATTGACGTGACGGCGCCGATGGATGTGAATGCCCTGCGGCCTGATTTGCTGCCGAGCGAGCGCGGTACGATTCATCCATTGATGCGCGAAATTGATCGCATTTCTGACATTTTCAATCGCATGGGTTTCGTGACGGAAGAGTCGCGTGAAATTGATGATCAATTTCATATGTTTGAGAGTCTGAACTTTCCAAAGGGTCACCCGGCGCGTGATGATTACGATACGTTCATGACTGAGGAGACTGACGCGAATGGTGACCGCTTGATTGCGCCGGCGCACACCTCGACCATGCAAAACCGCGTGCTGAAAAAATATCATGGTAATTTGGAGAACAGCGAGGCGATCGCCGCCATCGTGCCCGACCGGGTGTTTCGTAACGAAGATTTGGACGCGCGGCACGAGCATACGTTCTATCAAGTTGAGGGTGTGTATGTTGCCAGAGGGGTCAATGTCGGCAACCTCATCGCGACGCTGCAAGAGTTTTTGCAGGAATATTACGGCAAGAAACTTGATGTGCGCGTCAACCCGTTTTATTTCCCGTTCACTGAACCGAGCTTTGAATTTGCGCTGAGCTGTCCGTTCTGTGAGGGCAAAAATCCGGATTGTAAAGTTTGCTCGGGCGAGGGCTGGATCGAACTCTTGGGCTGCGGCATGATTCACCCGAATGTGCTGAAGGCTGCCGATATCGACCCGAATGAGTACACTGGCTTTGCCTTTGGCTGCGGCATCGACCGGCTGGTAATGATGAAATACGGCATTGAAGACGTGCGGCATTTTGAAAGCGGTAAGTTGGACTTTTTGGAGCAGTTTTAATTTACGTTAGATTGACTGTAGGTATGTGATGATTAAACGTAACGTATTTCTATACAACATTACCAATCGCGACGACGAGGGATATGGCAGCTACCTGTTTGAGGACGCTCTGCGTGATTTGATGAACCTCGAAGAAGACGACAGAAACTGGCAACATAATCCAAATGACGATGAGTCGTTTATGCGGCTCTTGCAGTTTGACAAGTTACATAGAACCAGCGAACTATCCAGATGCTATGCTGGCATCATCGCCGTGTATGGATCAAATGTGATTACAACAGGCAGGGACGATGATGATCTAGTTAGGCGCTATCCTCTTCCGGGTGGGCGTCTACCTGTACAGGTAGTACACTTTTTATATTATGCAGATAAAAGAATTATGGCATTAGAGTACAACCGAAATGTTGTCACAAATGTAAAGATCCTAGCGTATATAAATAATCGCATAACAAAGCTCTCGCTCTCTGAAAAGCTAGCATTTATCGGGACGGTGATCTGCCATCCAGATGCTATCGAGTTAATCAGGCAGGCTCATCGTATAAAATCCGCGAAAATATTCGTTCCTCGTGAAGCGATAGAACAAAACAATAAAATCTATCAAATTGCTAGGGATGTATTTTCCGCTCCTTCAGTCAATAACCATACTGATACGCTGGGTACTTTTGTTATTGAATTTCGTCCCAATAGAGGAGAATTCTTGTCTCCCGGGTCTTATATCGATAAGTATGTAAACGAGTTTCCGGGTGTTGATAAACAAGTCTACGAAGTTGAAATCGAGGAAGGTATGGAAGTGACATCGGTTAATATCATGCAGCCTCAGTTTAAGAATACTATTGAACTGCCAGACAGCAGTATTGAAGACCGAGAAGAGTATGACAGGCAGGTTTTTGGTAAAATTCACGAGGTATATCAAGCGGCTACTGACGTCATAACGGGAGCGAACAATGTGGACTAGACGGTGGAGCTCCATTGGGCTGGTGCTGATCATACTGGTGTTATTTTTTGGGATTTCCTTGGGTATGCAAGAGGTTGTAAAGGTGGTGAAGCCTGATATCATGAAAGTGAACCCGTGGGATGTATTTGAGGGTATAATAACTATCCCATCATATATCGTCATACTGTTATTGGTGTTGTTACCGTCAGAAGTTCGATATAACCTGAGGCTATCAATATTTCAGCGCTCCAGCTATGTGCGTGAAATCATTATCTCCGGACTTCTGATTATTATCGTGATGTCCGTAGTGGGATTTGTGGCGTACGACCCAACAGACAGCCCGACCCGCAATCCTTGGAATGATTTTAATTGGGGTAATTATCTGAGCGTTATTTTTTGGGGGGTTAGCATATTTTTGTATAGTGTGCTGCTGCGGTTGGATAGTAGGGCCAGGCGTGGATTTGATAAAAACGTAGCTTAATTATCCCATACAAATATCCCGATAAGGCCGCGTAACAACTTCTGCCGACTCAAGGCCGAGCTTGGTTTCAATGTCACTAATCATCGCCAGCGCACTAGTCTCATCATCTGACAAAACCTCAACTTCCACGAACGTCCCAGTGTTTTTGATTTCGTCGATGGCTACCGTTGCCTGTGGAAAATCAGAAGACTGGAACGATCGTCGGTATTTGTTAACTTCAACGAGCTGCACCATGCCGAGATTTGCCAGTAGCTGCTTGGCGGTCGCCGCGTCCCCAGGTTGAATTGGCAGGTTTGTCTCGGGCTTAATGATCACATTGTTTTTCGTATGTGTCGCAGAGGTCGTCGCTGGCTTATATGTCACCTCAGCAAAACCATCGCGCTGGCGAATCCGCAAGCATTCAACTGTCTGCATAAAGTCAACATCAGGACGAGAATAATACGTATCAATCTCGTGGAGATTACTCTGCAGCTCAAAACCGAGATCTTGTAATCGCTTAATTAATTCTTCTACGTCACCGGTTAATTGGCGTTTGCGTTCGATTTCTAATGGTATATCCATATGGCTATTATACGGTAGGTTGGTATTATTTGTATTAGTTTGTGTCTCAAAAAAGCCAGCGATAAGACCTGGAAAGCAGTTGTGCTGCCACCCGAGGAATCCGAGCGCTTGAAGTTTTGTAATTAAATGATACAATATAGTTTATGAATGAACATATTTTAGCCAACAGTCATGAAGTTACCTCGGATAAAAATCACGACCATGAGTCAGTGTCCCATCAAATTCGTGAAGTTTTTGAGAGGTATAACCCCATGTACTTAAGGGAGCGAGCAGTATTAGATACGCTGTGTGAGTCGGCACAAGATATTATGTTGCCAGCTGATTTCTTTGATAGGATAAACCATTCTTATGATGACGGAAGTTTGATTGGTATCAAAATTGAGACAGGAAAAGTGTGTCACTCTACGGAAACATTAGAGTTTACTGACAATATGGATGGGTTTGTCAAGCATTGCCATACAGGTAGTGCGAGTCTCGCTGATATCATGGAATATACACTAACATTAGCTCACTGTGCGCCAGGAACCGTGAAGTATCTTGATGTATACTGGAGTGATCTATTCAAAAAATCAGATTCGCTCACTCGTGAAATAACCAGGGGGCTCCGTGGTGATTGTCGCACATGGTTCAGAGAGCATGAACAGGAAGTGGCGACACTACTGCATGCGCCATTGACAAAAATAGTTGCTGATGCTGAAATACTTGATAAGTATGGTACGAATATTTTAGTGAATGGTACTGACGGGATGGTTAATAGACTACTGGATGATGTCGAGGGGAGTATCGAGAGCTTACCATTTAGCGAAGCATGTCGCAATGATCTGCTTAAAAAGGTGAAAGATGAGATCCTAGGGACTCTGAACGACGAGGATAATCGTAATATTTGGCTTGGCGCGCTGGAAGACGGGTTACGGGATGAGATTAACTGGGGCGAAGAGGGCGGTGGCCTTTTATTAAAACATAGTGGTTGGCATAGCTACGAATACGTCATTCAGTGGCTTAACAAGAGGCGGGATGTACTGTCCGAGGGCTGGGAAGGTAAAGAACGTTTTAATCAGCACATCGCTAGACTTAAGCAGTGTGGTGAAGCGGTAGAAACTCTCGACGACATTGCTAATACTCAGCCTGAGGAGCTTGGTGTCAGACTGGGCGAGCCTGATCATCGGCTACCAAAAATGTCGTGGAGATTTTCTGAGGGTTCGCGTGAGTGGGAGATGGCTAAATATTACGAAGAGGAGGTTGAGGTTGTTGGTTCACCAAAGGAGCTACGTCACGTAGTTGAGAATATCGACCCAGCATACAGTGGATATGTAAGAGAGCGGTTTGCTGATACGGTGAGAGCGGTGATTGACCCGCAGATGATAACCGATTGGTTAGTTAATGGGGGTCAGGGTGATATTCGGACGAGGACTAACCCTTTGCGGATGCTGCACACCACTCTTAAGATCTTGTTACCAGAGGAGTCGAATGATCTTGTAAAAGAGTTTGGTATTGAGGGAGAGGTGGAGAAGTTGCGACGATATAATCATGATATCTATAAGCAACTTGGTGAAGAGGGTTATCAGCAACTATCAGATGACGGCTTGGTAGCTGAAATTGCGTGCAGGATAATTGACGATATGTGTGGTGATGATCATGAGCTATACGATGCGATAATGGCGCGTGCGACAGCATGGGCTTACAATCGAATTCATGAGCAAGGATTTTCTATACCCGGCCTGCGTGATCACTTAGTGGTCTTTGTTAACCGTACTAACAAGGTCAAATTCCCTATAGACTTGCCTGATGGTGAGGCGGTTTTGCGGGCAATATCCCCCGATAGGCTTACCTTTAATCGCTACATGCAAATGCAAAGCTAATTTTACCGATTTAGCATAAGTTTGATATAATGAAAGCATGAACCATACAATTTTCGACGACATTGTATCAGGCACCGTAAAATCATGGAAGATTTGGGAGGACGAGCAGTTCCTGGCGTTTCTCACGCCGTTTCCAAATACCCCAGGGGTGACAGTGGTTATTCCAAAGCGCAACCCGGGCGATTATATTTTTGCGATTGACGAGACGCTATATCTCGAGTTTATGCGAGCAGTGCGCCAGGTGGCGCGGCTGCTGGAGCGCGCGTTTGATACACCGCGGGTAGCGCTGGTGTTCGAGGGAACGGGTGTAGCACATGTGCACGCCAAGCTGTATCCGCTGCACGGCGACTTGGCAGGACGGACTGACGTCTGGGCGGAGAATGCAGAGTTTCATGAGAATTATCGCGGTTGGCTGACAACGACCGAGGGGCCGAGGATGGACGAGGCCGAACTAGACCGTATTCAGGCACAGATTATTGCTGCTCGGGAGTAATATTTAGTCAACGAGGTGAAATAATGAAGTGGCTTGGAGTTGTCGGTACACGCGAAGTAGATGATACGATTCGCCGTGACATTGAACAGTTTGTCGGGCAAAAGATTGCTGAAGGTGGCGGGATTGTGTCGGGTGGCGCTACTGGTGTTGATCACGAAGCGGCACGGCTGGCGTATAAACATGGTCTGGGGGCGGTGCGGTTTCGGGTATTTTTGCCAGTGGAGCTGGAACTATATTGCCAAGCATTGTATGATCGTGCGGCCGCCGGTAAATGTCGCCAGGATGATGCGATTGCGACGGTTGCGCTTTTGCGAGACATCGCCAAACATCGGCCAGGAGTACTGCGCGATGCTACTGATTTTAATGAAGTTAACGCTGATTCATTTCATGCGCGTAATTGTCAAATTGTTGACTTGGCGGACGAATTGGTGGCGTTTCGGGTCAACTATAGCCCTGGCACGACGTTTACAATTGATCAAGCTCAGGAAAAAGGTATTCCTGTTAAGGTGTTTGACTACACCATTGATTAGAATGCTATACTGATATATATGAAAGTCAGCCTAAATCTTATCAAACAATTGATTAATTTTGAATTGCCTACCGTAGATGAGCTGGTGGCGCGAGTCAATCAGCAACTTGGCGGTGTCGAAGCAGTGATCGACCTGAAAGCCAAATATGGCGGCGCGCGAATCGTTCGGGTGGTTGAATGTGTTAAGCATCCTGATGCTGATCGGCTGAGTGTGACCAAGATTGATGATGGTGGTGTGGTGGCGGACGTGCCGCGCGATGACAATGGCTTGGTGCAAGTGGTCTGCGGTGCGCCAAATGTTCACGCCGACATGTGGGCGATTTGGTTGCCGCCAAAAAGCACGGTGCCAGTAAGCTTTGATGACGACGAGCCATTTGTGCTGGACGCGCGGCCACTGCGCGGCGTGCTCAGCCAAGGTATGTTGGCGGCGGCTGATGAACTGGATATCGGCACGGATCACGAGGGGATTATTGAGATTCACGAACACGACGTACCGGCAGGAGTTGAACTGCGGGCGGGTGCGAGTTTTGCTAAAATGTTTGGGCTGGACGACTACGTGCTGGACATTGAGAATAAGATGTTTACTCACCGGCCGGATTGCTTTGGACAACTCGGCGTGGCGCGCGAGATTGCAGGGATTTTTCATCAGCAGTTTACTAGTCCTGAGTGGTATAACGTGATTCAAGAATTTGCCGGCGGCGACGGTCTCGAGCTTGAAATATTCAATGAGGCGACTGAAGTAGTGCCGGTGTTTTCAGCGGTAGCCATCAAAAATGTTGAAGTACACCCAAGCCCGCTATGGTTGCAATGTCAGCTGGTGGCGATGGGCGGCAAACCAATTAACAACATCGTCGATGCCACGAATTACATGATGCTACTGACGGCACAGCCAACGCATGCCTATGACTATGACAAATTGCGTGGGCGTACGCTCGGGGCGCGGCTGGCTCGTGACGGCGAGAAGGTCAGCCTGCTCAACGGTAAGGACTACGAGTTGACGAATGACGACATCGTCATCGCTGATGGCGAGGGTGTGATAGGTCTCGCGGGAATTATGGGCGGTGCTGACACTGAAGTCTCAAATGGCACGAAAAACATCATCCTCGAATGTGTTAATTTTGACATGTATGCGCTGCGCCGCACAGCCATGCGCCATGGTATTTTCACCGATGCGCTAACGCGGTTTAATAAGGGTCAGTCACCGGCACAAACCGACCCCGTCCTCAAACAATTGATGGGTATGGTGGGTGGTGTCCAGGCCAGTCCCGTGCTGTTTAAGAATCATCAGTCTCTGCGGTCTGTATTGGCTGATGGTACGCACTGGTGCGGTGGGTTGTTGGTGCCGAGTGGATTTGTTGAAGAGCGGCTCGGCGTAAATTTTGCTGATGGTGAAATGAATACGCTACTAGGAAACGTTGAGTTTTTCGTTGATGAAGGGCGCGAGTATGGCGAGGACGGCATGATGGTCTACAGCCCGTTTTGGCGTACCGATATTGAGCTACCTGAGGATATCGTTGAGGAGGTTGGGCGGCTGTATGGCTTCGATAAATTACCGCGTCAATTACCGCGTCGCAGTATTAAACCCGCGCCGAAAAACCTGCGTCGTGAGTTGAAAAACGCCGTTCGTCACAGTCTGTCGCGTGCCGGTGCCAACGAAGTCTTGACCTACAGTTTCGTTCATGAACGCATCCTAAAAAATGCCGAGCAGGACGTTGCTCAGGCATACAAATTATCAAACGCCCTTAGCCCTGATTTACAATATTACCGCTTGACAGTGCTGCCGAGTTTGCTCGACAAGGTCCACGCCAACATCAAGGCTGGACATGATGAATTTGCCTTGTTTGAGATGGGTAAAGGGCATGTCAAAATGCATGGCCTGGGTGAAGATGGTTTGCCAGAAGCCAGCCAGTTCACCGACATCGTCTACGCCGCCAAAAAACCGGGAGCGGGCGCACCATTTTACACGATTCGTCGCTCGGTTGAGCAGCTGGCGCGTGATCTTGGTGCCGAGTTGGTATTCAAGCCAATTGAACAAGAACTTACGCTTCCAGCCGCGGCACCGTTTGACCAATCGCGTAGTGCACTGGTCGAGACGACAGACGGGCAGTTTATCGGCATGGTCGGTGAACTGAAGCAGTCGGTCATCAAGAATTTCAAATTACCGGCGTACGTGGCAGCGGCGAGCTTGGATACGGCTGGCTTGGAGGCTGTCTATGCCAAGCGTGACAGTCATTATCAGCCACTCAGCCGCTATCCTTCAACGACGCGCGATATCTCGCTCAAAGTGCCATCCGCTGTCAGGTATCAGCAGCTACTACGGACGCTGGATGAGGTTGTGCAGGACGTTGATATGGCGGTGCGACTTGAGCTACTCACTATTTACCAGCCTGAGGATGATGCAGCGCAGAAAACAATAACATGGCGGCTGGCGTTTACCTCGCATGAGCGGACGTTAGTGGACAAGGACATCACGCCAGTGATACAGCGAATCGAACAGATAGCCAAAGATAGATGGGGCGCTGAAATAGTCTGATGAAGCCGCTGATTCACATGCTCCGGTATGCGCGCGGTATGGGCAGGTACTATATTGGCGTCAGTGTCAGTTCGGTCATCGTGGCACTAACCGGCATTGTGGTGCCATTCGTGATTTCGCGGGCGACCAGCTTGATGGTCGAAGTGGTTGAGGGCGGCAATGTAGGAATTGAGCAGGCGATTTTCTTGGCGCTGGTGCTGCTGGCGCTTGACGTGACGAATACGATTGTGCGAAACCTTGGCGGTTACTGGGGCGACGTGATGGCAACGCGGCTCAAGCAGCAGCTATCGACGCGGTACTATCATCACTTGCTTGGCTTGCCGCAAAGTTATTTTGATGGCGAGCTGACTGGGACGATTATCAATCGCCTCAGCCGCGCGATTACCGAAACGACGAATTTCCTGAACATGTTTGCCAATAACTTTTTCCAAATGCTGCTCACGACGGGCATCACCATCGGTATCGTTCTGGTGTACAGTCTAGAGCTGGCGATCATGGTGGTCATTATGTACCCGCTATTTATGTGGCTGACGGCGCTGACCAGCAAGAAGTGGCAGGCCTTTCAGAACCGTAAAAATCACGAGACGGATATGGCCAGCGGCCGGTTTGCCGAAGTCATTGCTCAGATCAAAGTCGTCAAAAGCTATGTCCGTGAGTCGCTTGAATATCGTCACTTTGCCAAGCGCTACCGCAAAACGATTGCCATCACGCGCAGGCAATCGCGCTACTGGCACAGCATGGACATCGTGCGCGGCGTGGTGTTGTCGGTCATTTTCTTCATGATTTTTGCCTACATTTTTGTGCAGACGACCGAGCGGCGCTTTTCGATCGGCGATATGGTGCTGCTGATCACGCTGATTAATAATTTGCGGATGCCGCTATTTAATATGAGTTTCATCGTTGATAATTTCCAGAAAGCTCTGGCCGGGAGTCGGGATTTTGTTAGCGTGATGACGCTGCGCCCAGCGATTGAAGATGCCCATCACGCGCCGGAATTAGTCGTGAGCCGCGGGGCGGTCGAATTTCGCAATGTCTCGTTTCGCTACGCCTCTGCTCCGCAAAAACCAGTGTTGACCGATATCTCCTTTACGCTTCGTCCCGGTGAGCACGTCGCTCTCGTCAGTGAGTCGGGCGGCGGCAAGACCACTTTAACGAACTTGCTGATGCGCCTGTATCAGCCAGACGGTGGTGAGATTATGATTGATGATGTGGCAATTGATGCGGTGCAGCAAAAGAGCTTGCGTCGCCACATTGCCACGGTGTTTCAGGAGCCAGCGCTCTTTTCCGGCACAATTCGTGAAAATATCGCCTATGGCGCCGACGAGCCGACGGATGAGCAAGTGATTGCCGCCGCCAAGGCCGCTAATGCACACGACTTCATCAGCGAGCTTGACAAAGGGTACGATACGCAAATTGGTGAACGTGGCCTCAAACTGTCCGGCGGTCAAAAGCAGCGCATCGCCATCGCGCGGGCGGTACTCAAGGATGCGCCGATTCTCATCCTCGACGAGGCAACAAGCAATCTCGACAGCAAGAGCGAGCATCTAGTGCAGCAGGCACTAGAGCGGCTGATGAAGGGGCGGACGACACTGATCATCGCTCACCGGCTGAGTACCATCGCTACGGTGGATCGGATCGTGACGCTAAAACATGGCCGGGTCGACGAGATCGGTACGCCAAAACAGCTGGCAAAATCGGGCGGTATTTATGCTAATTTGCTCAAGCTACAGCGGACAGCCGGCGTGGGGATTGATGATGAGCTGGCACGTTATGACATTGCGGTTGAGGGGAAACATTGATATAATTTCAAGGTAAGATAAAGGAGGATTATGGCGACGAAGAGGGGACAGCGACTCGGTATATGGATCATCACGGGGACATTAGCGATTGGGACAATTGGTGGGTTCATCGCCATGATGGTGCAGCCAGGCAATGACGCCAAAGATCAGGCTGAGCTGAAGCAGGCGCAAGAAGATTATAAAAAAGCAACCACGGAGTGGCAAAAGAAAGTTGACGCTCAGACGGCGGAATTGAACAGTAAATATCACGGCAAGTTTTCGGGATTTAGTACGCGAGTCGGCGCCTTTGAGGCTGCTGGCGTGAAGGAGCTAGGCAAAGAAGATTTGATCGTGGGTGACGGCGCGGAGGTCAAGGATGACACCAAATTTGCGGTCTACTACATCGGTTGGAATGCCAAGGGTGAGATTTTTGATCAGTCAATCAACAGCGGTAAATTGAAAGCACCGTTTGCGGTAAACGGCCCAGCACATACGTCGGTGATTCAGGGCTGGAAAGAGGGGCTGATTGGTATGAAAATTGGCGGTGTGCGTGAATTGACAATTCCAGCGGACAAGGCTTATGGCAATAAGAGTCAGGGTGATAAAATTCCTGCTAATTCGCCACTCAAATTTGTGGTAATGGCTATCGAAAAACCGGCGGAGATTCCGCGGCCGG
Source organism: Candidatus Saccharibacteria bacterium oral taxon 488 (assembly GCA_013100805.1). NCBI lineage: Bacteria > Candidatus Saccharimonadota > Candidatus Saccharibacteria bacterium oral taxon 488. The sequence goes on along the minus strand of CP040000.1, from coordinate 526,124 downwards.
AGATGCCAGAAATTATCAAGCGATATTATAGGTCAAGGGGGTTGAATGTCTAAAGAGATTATCATTGTCGGTGCCGGTCCAAGCGCACTCACTGCAGCAATTTACCTATCGCGCGAAGACGTGCCGACAACACTATATGAACGCGGCGTGGTCGGCGGTATGGCGGCCATCACTGATCAAATCGATAATTATCCAGGGTTTGCCGAGGGTGTGACCGGTATGAAATTGGCGTCCGAGCTGCAGCAGCAGGCCGAGCGATTCGGTGCGAATATTGAGTACGGTGATGTGACGGCCCTGAAACAAGTTGACGGCGAACTGGAATTGACAGTTGATGGTCAGCCAGTGCGCGCCAAAGCGGTGCTGCTGGCGACCGGCTCAAATCACCGCAAGCTGGGCGTACCGGGCGAAGATGAATTGTATGGCCGCGGCGTGCATTACTGCGCGACGTGCGACGGCGCATTCTACCGCGACAAGCGCTTGATCGTTGTTGGCGGCGGTAACTCGGCGGTGCAGGAAGCGATATTTTTGACTCGCTACGCCAGCCACGTTGACCTATTAGTGCGCAGTAAATTGCGCGCCAGCGATGTCTTGCAAAAAGAGCTGCAAAAGTATGTCGATGAGGGCAAAATTACCGTCCACCTTGGCGCGACAACCGATGAAATTATCGTCAAAGACGACAAGTTTTACGGCGTCAAATCAACTCAAGACGGTGAGCAAAAAGAATTTACTGCAGATGGATTGTTCGTCTTTATCGGCCTCATTCCGAACACGCAGTTCTTGAAGGAGTCAGATGTTGAGCTGGACCTCGGCGGACACATCATCACCGACGAACATTTGCACACCAATATCCCTGGCGTCTTTGCCTCGGGCGACGTACGTTCGGGCGCAACCATGCAAATCGCTTCGGCGGTCGGCGAGGGCGCAGTGGCGGCGCTGCAAATTCGTGAATACTTACAAGAAAAAGCCAGAGAGGAGTAAAATATGGCAGATTTTAACCAAGTATTAACCCCGGGAAACTATCAGGACGGCGAAGTTACCGTTGTTGTAGAGATTCCGGCTGGGTCAAATCATAAAATTGAATGGGATCGGAAAGTTGGCGTTATGCGGCTGGACCGGGTTGATCCGGCGATTTTTGCCAAACCGACTAATTATGGTTTTATCCCGCAGACATTGGACGAGGATGGCGATGAGCTGGATGTGCTGTTGGTGACGGATACGCCGCTGACGACTGGGCTAGTAGTTGAGGCGCGAATCCTCGGCGTGATGAAGTTTGTTGATGACGATGAGGTCGATGATAAGATTATCGCGGTGCCGAGCGACGATCGCCACAATGGCAACGCCATTCAGTCGCTGGAGGATTTGCCGGCGCAGCTGATTAAGCAAATTGAATTCCATTTCAATCACTACAAGGATCTGAAAAAGCCGGGTTCGACCATTGTCAAAGAATTTGCTGGCGTTGATGCTGCCAAGCAGGTTGTGGCGGCAGCGATTGAGCGCTGGAACGAGCAGGCGTAATACTACTATCTTGCAAAGCAAAGCGGCATCACGTCTTACCAAGAATCTGGTATGCGTGTTTGTTGCGGGACGACCGTCAGCCATCTCCTCCAAGTCGAATGCATCCGGCAACGCCGTCCGCAGAACCATCGACTTGTCAGAGAGGCTGGCGGCTTCGCGAATGTCACCGCCAGTACCAGTATAGGGGTATCATGTCCGTCACAGTTTCTGGGTTGGGTGTAGGTTACATTGCACCGTAAAGCCGCCAACTGCTATCTATGTCGAAACAACGACGAAACACCGTCGGTTAAGCCGGTCAGGTGTGCGAGCACGCCGCCGCTTTTTGACAGTTGCATGCGCAGTTTGGTTTTGGCATGCGGCGTGATGACCATGTCGCGCCAGGCTGGTTTGGGTTTGGCGGATTTGCTGGTCAAAACTTCGACGACGTCGCCGTGTTGTAATTCATAAGTGAACGGCTTCATGGCGCCATTGACCTTAAAGCCGCTAGCGTGTGCTGCGATGTCGGAATGAATGCGATAGGCGTAATCCAGCGGGAAGGCGCCGCGCGGCAAGTTATAAATATCTCCTTTGGGCGAATAGACGAAGATTCGATCTTCAAACAGCTTCATGCGGAATTTTTCTGAGTCAAAAGCCTTGCCTTCGCGGGCTCGGGCCGCCGTTTCCTGCAGATCGCGAATCCACGCCAAATCCGTCGGCAGCGCAGCAATTCGCCCCTGTCGGTAAGCGTCAGACATCTTTTGCTCGTTATAGTGAAAGCTGGCCGCCAAACCGCGCTCGGCATATTCATGCATGTCTTGGGTGCGGATCTGGAACTCGACGATCTGCCCGGTCGGTGTTTGCACTGTCGTGTGCAAGCTCTGGTAGCCGTTCGGTTTAGGATTGGCAACATAATCTTTGATGCGCTCGTAAAACGGCTGGTACATGTCGTGCAGCACGCCCAGTACCAGATAGCCGGTTGCTAAATCGTCAACGATAACACGCAGGGCGATCAGATCGTAAATCTTATCAATATCGCCAACGCGGTCGAGCTTCTTAAATAAGCTATATACGCTTTTCACCCGGCCGTCCATCTCAAACTGCAGACTCTCATTCTGGAGGCGTGCCGTAACATCACGGCGGACTTTGGCGAGTTTGCGCTGGCTTTTCTTTAGGCGGCTGTCCATCAGGTTCTTAGTACGCTGAAAATCCTTGGGCATCAAAAATCGAAAGCTTAACTCTTCCAGCTGTACGCGCACCCGCCCCATATTCAGTCGATCCGCCAGCGGTGCAAACACTTCAATCGTTTCGCGGGCGATTTTCTTCTGCTTGTCGCGCGGCATATATTGAAGCGTGCGCATATTATGTAGTCGATCCGCCAGCTTGATAATAATCACTCGGATATCCTCGCCAACCGCGATCATCAGCTTGGCGAGGTTGTCCTTGGTGTGCGGCAAATAGCTATCAAGGCTGCGCATACCAGCGCGTGCCTGCGAAACTTTGGTCACGCCATCAACCAAAAAGGCAATGTCGCGGCCAAACAAACTTTCCAGCTCGTCCAGTGTCGCATCGGTATCCTCGACCGTATCATGCAGCACGCCAGCGATCACCGTGTCGATATCCATGCCCCATTCCACTAAAATCCCAGCTACCGCCAGCGGGTGCGTGATGTACGGTTCGCCGCTTTTGCGTTTTTGCCCGGCGTGCTTTTTAGTAGCGTAATCAATCGCGCTGTCTAATACTAGTACCGGTATCTCGTCGTACTGCGGTGCTGCCAGATCCAATAATTCCTCGCGCGTCATAGTTTTATTATACAACTTTGTAGTATAATTAGAGAAAAGCTAATGCTACTTGGGAGGGATACTTGTATGGCGATAACGAAAATAGCAATTAATGGTTTTGGACGGATTGGGCGCAGCGCCTTTAAGATCGCACGTGAGCGCAGCGACGTGGAGATCGTAGCGATCAATGACTTGACAGATACCAAGACGCTGGCGTACCTGCTCAAACACGATAGTAATTACGGGGAATATGGTCGCCGGGTTGATGTTACAGAGGATGAACTCATTGTTGACGGGAAACCTGTCAAAGTGCTGGCGGAAAAGGATCCAACAAACTTGCCGTGGGGTGAGATGGATGTTGATGTAGTAATTGAATCGACCGGGTTTTTTACCGATAAAGACGGCGCGGGTAAGCACTTGACTGCCGGTGCTAAACGTGTGGTTATCAGCGGGCCGACCAAATCTGATGGCGTTGACACCATCGTCCTCGGTACAAACGATAGCAAAATCAAGGGCGCGACGCCAATCATTTCTAACGCCAGCTGCACGACCAATAGTTTGGGCGCGGTGATGGCGATTTTGGATGCCGAGTTTGGCGTGGAAAAATCAATGCTGACGACGGTGCATAGCTACACCGCCAGCCAAAGATTGCAAGACGCGCCTGCTAAGGATCTGCGCGAAGGTCGCAACGCGGCTGAAAATATGGTGCCGACAACGACGGGCGCGGCCATTGCTGTGACGAAAACGCTGCCGCAGCTAACTGGTAAATTCGACGGTCTCAGTGTGCGCGTACCAACGCCGGTGGTGTCGCTCAGTGACGTGACGGCACTGTTGCGGCGCGACGTGACAGTCGAGCAGGTAAATGAAGCGTTCAAGAAAGCCGCCGCTGATAGTTTCTATCAAGGGATCTTGGGCGTCAGTGAAGAGCCGCTGGTCAGCCGCGACTTTATCGGTAATTCACATTCTGGCATCGTTGATCTGCCGCTAACCAAGGTCGTTGGTGGCAACATGGTGAAAATCATGGTCTGGTACGATAACGAATGGGGGTACTCTAATCGCCTGGTCGAGCTGGTGGCGGACGTCGGCCACTACCTCCAGCAGCCAGCGATGTCATAAGTTCTATTTATAAAATAAGTTCAGTGATGTGAGTGGGGCGGGAGATACGAGTAGTTGTATCAAATCCCGCCCCCGCACCTCAATATCAGATTCTCCCTCCTTTCCGGTGCTGAGTGAGGTAGACAATGTCATCTACCAAAAAAACAAGAGTGATTGCCAGAAGGGTCGCAGTTGTTGCGAGCCCAACGTAGCCGATCCATTCAGGCAGGTCAGAAATGGGCCTGTACAGCCACTTGATCGCTGATTCTTCGCGAAGGTGCGGCGTAGTCACCTTTGCGAACCAGAACAGTGCGGTGATGCCAAATGAAACAAGCACACTCCCGTTAATCATGAGCGGTCCATCGTCTTTGGAGGCTACAATAAGGAAACCTCCGAGAACGATGATCGTAGCGATGATGATCGTCAGGATCTCGAGGAACATGATATGACCTTTCTCTTTGTTGAGGTGCGGCCGTTCCGCGCCTCAAGCCACCGTAGGTATCCGACCTGCGGTAGCGAAGCGCAGTTGACAAAACTTACGGTAAGTTGTCAAAAGGCTGATATATATATATCACTATTAGTAGAAAATGTCAATACTTTTTGTCAATAATTGTAGTATGGCCATGAGCCCCCACCTCTGTTAGACACGCATACCCATTCACGGGCTGACATGGGCGAATGGGGCGGCTGAACTTGACGCTATCTGGCTGGGTGTGCTACACTACTAAACATCCGGCCAATTAGGTCGGAGTTTTTCGTCTCTTGGGCGTTTGATGTGAAACGTAGTATAATAATATAGCGTAAAGGAGCTAATATGGAAGATTTGAATATTAAGCAGTTGACGTTGGCGGTGCGGACGATTGCTGAGGAAAAGAACCTGCCAGAAGAAACCGTTCTAGAGGTAATCGAGCAGGCTATCGCGGCAGCGTGGCGGCGTGATAACGGCACGCGCGAGCAATTGGTGCGTGCCAGCTTGAATATCAACAGCGGCACGGCTGTGGTGTCAGTTGTTAAAACGGTGGTTGAAGAAGTCGAAAATGACGTCAATCAAATGAGCCTGGACGAGGCCAAGGCGGTTGACCCGGCAGCTGAGCTGGGCAGTGAAGTGACAGTCGAAACCCACAACGTGATGACGTTTGGCCGGGTGGCAGCCCAGACCGCCAAGCAGGTGATTTTGCAGCGGTTGCGTGAGGCAGAGCGCGAAGTGGTGCTGGCAGAATTTGAAGATAAGATTGGTACGGTGGTGACTGGTACGATTCAGCGGGTTGAGCCGCGCGTGGTGCGAATTGAGCTGGGCAAGGCCGTCGGTATCATGCCGCAGTCCGAGCAAATCCCTGGCGAGTACTACGGTGTTGGTCGTCGCGTCAAGGTGTTCATCAAGGACATCGAGCGCGAAGGTCGCGGTCCGCAGTTGATCTTGAGCCGCGGCAATGAAGAATTTGTGCGGTTCTTGTTCAGCCAGGAAGTGCCAGAGATGGAAACGGGCGCCGTGGAAATCAAAGCGATTGCTCGCGAGGCTGGTCGCCGCACCAAATTGGCGGTTGCATCGGCATTGCCGGGTGTTGACCCAGTCGGCACGTTCGTCGGCGGTCACGGGACGCGTGTTCAGGCGGTGATGAACGAAATTGGTGAGCAGGAAAAAATTGACATCATTCCGTTCGAGGAAGATACAGCTGGTTTTATCGCGAATGCCATGAGTCCAGCGGAAGTATTGAGTGTGACAGTTGATGAAGATGAAAAGCGAGCAACGGTCTACGTCAGCGAGGATCAGCAATCAGTGGCCATCGGTCGGGCTGGGCAGAATGTTCGCTTGGCAAGCCGGCTGACTGGCTATGAACTAGATATTGAGGCAAAGGTGGCTGTTAAGCCTGAAGCAAAACCTCGCAAAAACATTGAGGATAGCTTGATGAGCGCGGTTGAGGAGGTGGCGGAATAGGCTGCCTCGTGAGAATCGCCGAAAACGAAAGGAGGGCGATATGCCGGAAGATTTTTCCGAGTTGGAATCTCGGCTTACTGATACCGCCAAGGCCAGCTTAGAGCGTGCCGGGCTGCTGGCACATAATAGCGGCAGTCCGTATGTCGGTACCGAGCATGTGCTGCTTGGTGTATTGGCGCAAAATTCGTCGCTGGGTGCGAAGATTTTGGCGGAGAGCGGTGTGACGCTGGATCGAGCGGAGTTGGCGCTAGGCTTAACCGCGCAGTCATTCGTGGTGGTGGTTGTTCACAAAGGGATGAACGCTGAGGTGCTGGAAACGATACGGACGGCTTGGCAGCTGGCGACAGAGTTTGGGCAGGAGCGCATCGGCACTGAGCACATTGTTTATAGCATGCTGCTGCAGCACAAGGCTCGGGCGACGAAGTTGCTCAGTGATATGAATGTAAATCTGGACGAGCTGCGCGGTACGCTAGAGGACGTGTTTGATCGGCAGCAGCTAGAGGCGATGCAGGATGAGTCTAGAGAAAGTGCCGCGCCACATGCTCGTCGGTCGGCTGATCTCAAGATTCTTGATCGCTACGGCGTCGACATAACGGAGCGCGCGCGGAGCGGACTGCTCGATCCAGTGGTCGGTCGGGAGGCCGAGACGGAGCGGCTGATCACGGTACTTGGGCGGCGTGGCAAAAATAATCCAGCGCTGATCGGCGAGCCGGGCGTTGGTAAAACCGCGGTGGTCGAGGGCTTGGCGCAGCACATCGCAGCGGGGACGGTGCCGGATTTTTTGGTCGGTAAGCGGCTGATTCAGCTTGATCTGACAGCTATGGTCGCCGGTACAAAGTTTCGTGGTCAGTTTGAGGAGCGATTACAAAAAGTCGTAGCTGCAGCGCGTAATCATCAGGAGATTATATTGTTTATTGATGAGCTGCATTTGCTGGTTGGTGCTGGCTCGGCCGAGGGGTCGATGGATGCGGCTAACGTCCTAAAGCCAGCGTTGGCGCGTGGTGAGGTCCGGGTGATCGGCGCGACGACGTTTGACGAGTACCGCAAGCACATCGAAAAAGATGCGGCTCTCAGCCGGCGATTTCAGGCGGTGACGGTAGCGGAGCCGGATGAGCAGGCGGCGGTGGCCATGGTGCGGGCGCTAGCCAGTCGGCTGGCGACACATCATCGACTGCGGATTTCTGATGAGATGATCAAACTGAGCGTGGCCCTCAGTCAGCGCTACGTGACGGAGCGTCATTTGCCGGATAAAGCGATTGACGTACTCGATGAGGCGGCGGCGCTTGTTAATACGCAGCGGCCAGCCAAGCTAACCAAACAGCAACAGCTAGCACGGCGGATTAAACAACTAGCGGGCAAGCTCGATGCGGCGGTCGAGGCTGAGCAATATCAACGCGCGGCTGAACTCAAGGTTCGCATCAAACAGCTGGAGCAACAGGTCAAGCAGCTACCAGCTGACGATCCAGCATTGCCGGAGCTAACCGAGGATGACGTGCGGCGAGCGGTCGCGGCGATGGCTGGTGTGCCGGCAGAAAAAGTGACGGTGAATGAGCGCAAAGATCTGGCGGCACTGGAGCAACGATTGGGCCGGTCGGTGCTCGGTCAGGACGAGGCCGTGGCGACCTTGGCGCGAACCATTCGCCGGGCGCGGGCCGGGCTGAGTCGGCGGTCAGGGCCGCTTGGGTCGTTCATTTTTCTCGGGCCGACTGGTGTGGGCAAGACGGAGTTAGCTCGCGTATTGGCGCGGGAAGTGTTTGGCGGCGATAATAGTTTGATCAAGATCGACATGAGCGAGTTTTCGGAGCGACACACAGCCAGTCAGTTGATTGGCGCGCCGGCTGGTTATGTCGGCTATGATGAGGGCGGCAAATTGACCGACAAAGTTCGCCGGCAGCCGTACAGCGTGGTGCTGTTTGACGAGATTGAAAAGGCGCATCCGGATGTACTGAATTTGCTACTGCAAATTTTAGAAGACGGTAAGCTAAGCGATTCACGCGGCCGGTCGGTGAGTTTCCAGCAGACCATCGTGATCTTGACCAGCAATGTTGGCGCCGAGGCGATGGTGCGTGACGGTGAGCTGGGCTTTAGCTCGCACAGTGACGATACCTCACGGGCGGACGATATCAATGAGCGCAATGCTCGGGCGGCGCGACGCGAGCTGGAGGAGTTGCTGCGGCCGGAGCTAATCGGGCGGTTTGATGCGGTGGTAAATTTCAAGAGTTTGACCCGGCCGGTGGTGGTGGGCAAGATTTTCGATAATCTCGTGAGTGAGCTTAAAGAAGCAGTGCAGGCGCAGCAGATGACACTGGTCATCACGCCAAGCGCTAAGCGTTGTATCATAGACAACGGTTTCGATGAGCAGCGCGGCGCGCGGGTGCTCAGACAAACGATTCAGACAATGTTGGCTGATCCACTCAGTGACGTTTTGTTGTCTGATCAGGCACACCCTGGTGTAGCCTTGGTGGCAACTACAAAAAATCGTGAGGTGGTGATCAATGTTACGGCTGCGTAATCTCGTTAGTGTCGTGGTGTTTGTGGGGCTGGTGGCCGGCGGTAGCTGGCTGGTGCTCAATCGCCAGCTAGTGCTGGATCATATCAGGGTTTGGCAGTATCAACCGAGCCAGGACATAGCGACGCTGGCACGGCGGGCGACGATGACTGATAAGGCTAAATTTAGCTTTTATCTCGCGCAGCCGCGACTGGAAAACGCTACGCAGTTTAATCAAGATTGCCGTCGTGTCGAACAGGCTAGCCCGATTGTCGGCTGTTACGCCCACGCCAAAGAGACCATTCACATTTATAACGTGCAGAACGCGGAACTAGACGGTATCAAAGAGGTAACGGCGGCGCACGAAATGCTGCACGTAGCCTGGTCGCGCTATTCGGCGGAGCAGCATCGGCGGCTGGGCGAGCTGCTGGAGGCGGCTTATACCAAGGTCAAGACCAAAAAGCTGGAGGAGCGGATGGCGTACTATGAGCGTGCTCAGCCGGGTACGCGCGCCAATGAGCTGCATTCGATTTTGGGTACAGAGTTTGCTGATCTCGGATCAGAGCTGGAGGCGCACTATGCCGAATACTTTAGTAATCGAGCGGCGCTGTTAAAATTGCATGCTCAGTATAATGAAAAGTTTACTAGCGCCGAGGCCGAGGCTGATGCACTGGCGGCCAGTCTCGATAAGCGGAAGCGCGAAATTGAGCAGCTAACGACGTCGTACAGTGCACGCGTTAGTGCCTATAACCAAGATGTAGCGGCATTTAATCAGCGGGCGACGACGGGCGGTTTTCAGACGCAAGCTGAGTTTCAGGCTGAGCGAACCCGGCTGAGCCAGCGCGGCCTGGCGCTTCGTCGTGAGCGGCAGACTATCGAGGGCAAGGTCGACACTTACAACACTGATGTCGAAAAATTGAACGCATTGGGGTGCAAGATTGACCAGCTAAATCAAAGCCTTGATAGTCAAAAGGCGGTTAAATAATGGCCCGAGCAAAGTCGCAATTTATCTGCCAGCAGTGCGGCGCCAGCTATCCGAAGTGGGTCGGCAAGTGCGATAATTGCGGCGAGTGGAATTCACTGGTTGAACAATTACCAGTTGACACGGGCGCGTCGGCGGTAGCCCGCAGCAGCGGCAAGGGCAAGGTACTCACCACGCTCAGGCTCAGCGAGACGGCCGCCGAGGCCAAGCAAGCGCGGCTGGCAACCGGCATCGCTGACCTTGACGCCGTGTTGGGTGGCGGCTTTTTGCCAGGCGGTGTGGTGTTGGTGGCGGGGCAGCCGGGAATTGGAAAAAGCACCCTGCTGGCGCAAGTCGCGGCGTTTATTGCCCGGCAAAACCAAGTCCTGTACGTCAGCGGTGAGGAGTCGGTATCACAGGTTAAGTTGCGGGCTGAACGGTTGGGCGCGGTTGACTCAGAGAACTTGCAATTGGCGTCCAGTAACAGCGCTGAAGACATCGCTGCCTCCATCCAGACTGGCCAGTACAATCTGGCGATTGTCGATTCCATCCAGACCTTGTCGCTGGCAGAAATTGCCTCAGCGCCGGGTTCGGTCAGTCAAATCACCAACTCATCCAATGTCATCATTCGCGCCGCCAAGGCCGCGAACACCGCGGTGATTTTGGTCGGTCACGTCACTAAAGAAGGTTCAATCGCCGGGCCGAAAGTTCTGGAGCATTTGGTTGACGTGGTGTTGAACTTTGAGGGTGATCGCTACGGCGGCTTCCGAGTGGTGCGGGCGCAGAAAAATCGCTATGGCTCAACCAATGAGGCGGCAATTTTCGAGATGCGTGAGGACGGTCTGCAGATTGTGGCAAATCCATCAGCCAGCTTGCTAGCCGAGCGGCAAAACCTCGACGGCTCGATTGTCCTCGCCACCATGGAGGGTGCGCGACCGCTATTGGTGGAAATTCAGGCGTTGGTCAATCCGACGAATTTCGGTTATCCCAAACGGGCGGCCAGCGGATTCGATCTTAATCGCTTGAATTTGTTGGTGGCGGTGCTGGAAAAGCGCACCAAGCTCAACCTCTCCGACAAAGATATTTATATCAATGTGGTTGGCGGCTTGAAACTGAGTGACCCAGCGGCGGACTTGGCGGTGGCCATGGCCATCGCCTCAGCCTCGGCTGGCCGCAAACTCAGCGACGAAGCGGTGGTGTTTGGCGAAGTCGGTTTGGGTGGTGAAGTGCGCTCCGCTCAAGGCTGGCACGCCCGCGTCAAAGAGGCGAAGAAGCTCGGCTTTACCTACGCCATCGCGCCAAAAACTCATAAGGACGCATTTGTGCGCGGCGTCGGCGACCTGCGTCAGGCGCTGATTGATTATTTACAATAACATTATTATATAAAAGGAAATTATTATGGAAAAAACAATTGAATTTATCATCATTATCATGCTGCTGGCCATCATGGCGGAGATATATCTGCTGGTCAAGCCGCGGCGACGGGCAGGCAGTGGCACGCAGCTGCCAATTTTGGTCGACACCTCAGTGTTGATGGATGGCCGGGTGGTTGATCTAGCAAAGACCGGGTTCCTACTGGGGCAGATCATCGTGCCGCGGAGTGTGCTGATAGAATTGCAACTACTGGCTGACGGTGCTGACCACGCCAAGCGTGAGCGCGCCCGTTTCGGCATGGACGCCATGAAGGAACTCAAAGATGTGTTGGGCGGCTCGTTCACGCTACTTGATGATGCAACGCGCATTCCTGAGGGCGTTGATAACCGCTTGCTGCAACTCGCCAAGGAAATGAACGCTGCTATTTTGACGCTGGACTACAACCTAAACAAGGTGGCGCAAGTCGAAGGCATCCAGATCCTCAACATCAATGAGCTGGCCAAGAGTTTGCGGATGAGCTATTTGCCTGGCGATGAGCTGGTGCTTGAATTGACGCAAAAAGGTCAGGATTCTCATCAGGCCGTCGGCTACTTGCATGACGGCACCATGGTGGTGGTCGAGCAGGCCAAAAAGTTCCTGGGCCAGAAGAAGCGCATTGAAATTATTCGTAGCCTACAAACTGACGCTGGCAAGATGATGTTTGCGAAAGTTTGCGCCGAGCCAAAAGAAGCAAAAGAAGCGGCGCAACAGTCACCAGCTCAAGCTGCCCCCAAACAATCCAAGCAGCACTCCACCGGTCGTCGGCCGCAAGCCAGCAAGGCGGCGAAACCTGATGCTCCACGCGCTGCAGCTCAAAGTCACCGTTCGACTCGCCCCAAGACTCAGTCGCAGCGCGAGGCTGACTTGATCCGGATGGTTAATGAGCAATAATCGCTAAGGCTAAGAAGAAGTAAAAACCAGACTAAAGCGGTCTGGTTTTTATGTGTCACAGGAAAAAAGGGGGCGAGTTAGTCGGAGCTTGAGCCGCTGCCTACCGAGAAGCTACCACTGTCTGATGCAGTATAGTAGCCTTCGTCGCGGGCGATTGCTTGGATAATGTGCCGACCTGGTTTATCAACTTGGACACCGACCGAAACGCTGCCACCACTACCGGAGATTGACTCACTTTTGACGCTATGACCATCGACGAGGATGTCAATTGAAGTGAGCGGGAATGTGCCGTTGGTGGCGCGGGCGGTGATGGTGCGGCTGGAGCCAGAGCCAGAAAGCGATAGGCTGACACTTGGCTTGGCGTCGTCACATTTGTGCTTATCGTCATCAGCATTGGCGTCGTAACCTTCAGGTGCTGAGTATGATGGTTTCTTAGTGAGCGGGTCAATGGTCTTGGTGACCTCAATTTCCTCGATGGCGTCGGCTGGCGTACAATTTGTCGCCTTTTTCTTGGAGACACGGTCAAACTTAATCTTTTCAGTGGTCTCGCCCTGTTTTTTATTCCACCACGATGGATAGAGCTCTTTGCCTTGCTGTTGGATACCATTTGGCCGCTTGAACCAATCATTTGGCTTCCATTTGCCCTGTTTGGTATAGACCTCGTTGTGAGCAAACGACATGACGTTACGCACCACCGGCATACCAAAGGCCGAGTTCGGGGTGTTGATGGTGCTGGTGTCGGAATTACCGAGCCACATACCCATGACCAGCGCCGGGCTATAATTGACGATCCAGACATCCTTGGCGTGGCCGTTTTTGTCGGTAGTACCAGTCTTGGCGGCGGTTCTAACGCCAGGCACATTCATTGCACCGTAACCGTGCAAGTCACGCGCTGCGTCCGCGTCACCCAAGATGTCATTGATGATGTAGGCGACTTGCGGGTCGGTTGCCTGTTTGCTCTCGTCTTTCCATTTCTTTAACGTATCACCCTGGCTGTTGGTTACCTCGAGGACGTTGGTGCTTGGCTTGGCGACGCCCATGCGGGCAAAGGTGCCATAAGCATTCACTAACTCGGTCTGCTTCGTACCGCAGGCGCCAATGGCTGCTGACAAGCCGTAGCCGCCGGCCGCTTCCTCTTGTTGGCAATAATTGGTATTACCCATGTTGTGAATATAGTCAACGGTTGGTTTTGGTGAGCCGTTACCTGCGATGTACATTGCCTTGACCGCTGGGATGTTACGGGAAAGCGCTAGCGAACGGCGAATAGAAATACTTCCCATAAATCGTCGATCCCAGTTGTTCAGCTTGGCGCCATAAATCTTGTCTATGTTCTCGTCGCTGAGGATTGAGCCTGAGCCGTAATTTTGCTGATTACTGCCGCGATTCTCAAACAGTTTGGCGTAGTCGAAAGCCTTGATGGTCGAACCCGGCTGGATAAAGGCGGTGGCGGCATTATCCTGCCCAAAGCCAGCATAATTAAAATCACGACTACCAACGAGGGCGACAATCTGTCCAGTCTGTGCGTCCTCAACCGTTGCCGCGCCGTTACTAATGCGCACTCGACCCGGACGGCCTGAGTCAAAGAAGGCTTTCATCTCTGTTTCGAGCTTCTCCTGAATCCTCCAATCCAGCGTCGTCTTGACAGTCAGTCCGCCGCGACCAACGACCGCTTTACCGAGTTCACGCTCCAGTTGATTGCGCACCATGAGCACGAAATGCGGCGCCTTGATGCCGGCTAGCTGTTCGGTCTCGGGCTTGATCTTGTCAAGGATCGGATACTGCTTGGCCTCTTTGGCCTGTGCTTCGGTGATATAGCCTTGTTCCAGCATGTAGTCTAGTGTCGTGTGCTGGCGCGACAACAGCATCTTGCGGCCGGCGATATTGTACGGATTGAACGTGCTCGGGTTTTGCGGAATTGAAGCTAGCAGCGCTGCCTCGGCCAGAGTGAGATCCTTGGCGGACTTGCCAAAGTATGTTTGAGCGGCTGACTCTGCGCCATTGCGCCGACCGCCGTATGGTGCCTGGTTGAGATAGAGCGTGAGAATTTGCTCTTTGTTGTACATGCGCTCAACTTCAATCGCCAGGATGATTTCCTTGATCTTGCGTGGAATACCACTAAGGCCGCGTTTATCGGCGTCATCGGCAAAGAAGACTTGCTTGACGAGCTGTTGTGTCAGCGTCGAGCCGCCCTGCACCTGTCGACCTGATGCCGTGCTAAACATAGCGCGGGTCAGTCCACTGACGCTGATGCCGTGGTGTTTGTAGAAATCACGATCCTCGATGGCGATAGTCGCTTTCTTGAGATAATCGCTAATTTTATCAGCCTCAACCACCAGCTTATAATTATCAGTACCCTTATCCTCCCACAGTAGTGCACCGTTGCGGTCGTAATATTTGGTGACCGTCGTCTGGACGCGCTTGGCGAGCTCGCCCGGGCGGATCTTGTCGAGGTCTTTACGAAAGTAGGCGAACAGGCCGCCGATCAGAATAATCATCACAACGATGGCGACACCGAGAATTTTTAGCACCATCAAGCCGCCGCGCTTGGAGAACCAATAGCGAAAGACGCGCTTGGGGTGGAGACGGTAAAAGAACCGCTTGACGGGGTGCTTTGGCAAACTCGCCAGATACTCTGCTTTTTCGCGGGAGCGCTTATCCTTCTTTAGTCGACGCTTGTTCGCCAAGTTGGCGTAGACACTCAGCCGTTTTGCCGGCTTTGGATGCGGACGTGACGGCGCCGATTTTGCGCTGGCGTCCGACTGCTTATCTGAGGGTTTCTTGTTCACACTATCATTATATCACGCCTATGTTTCGCTTCAATCATAAAATTGCTATACTAATAACCAGAAAAGGAGGAATATGCAATTATCAGAGGAGCTAAAGTGGCGCGGGTTTTGGAATCAAGCGACATTCACCGATGATGAGCGTATCGATTCGGAGAATTTTACGCTCTATTTGGGGACCGATCCGTCGGCTGACAGTTTGCATGTCGGGCATCTGGCGGTCTACATGATGGTGCGGCATTTTTTGGAGCGCGGTCACAAGGTGTTTTTGCTGGTTGGTGGCGGCACGGGTATGATTGGCGATATGCGCGATACTGAGGAGCGAAGCCTGCTTTCGTATGTGGAAATTGAGCATAATAAGCGGGCTTTGAAGGCGCAGGTGTCACAAATTTTTGCGGGCCGCGATTTTACCTTGGTGGATAATGCGGATTGGCTGGGCAGTCTGGAACTGATTCCATTTCTCCGCGACATTGGTAAGAATTTCAACATGGCAGAGTTAACGACGCGGGAATTTTTTAAGGCACGCATTGCTAATGGCAAGGGGTTGAGCTTTGCTGAATTTACTTACACCTTGCTGCAGGGCTATGATTTCTGGCACTTATTCAAACATCAGGGCGTCAATTTGCAAATCGGCGGTTCTGACCAGTGGGGCAATTTACTCTCAGGCGTGGAATTGATCCGCAAAAAAGAAAACGCCGAAGTCTACGCCATGACTGCGCCGCTACTCATCAACAAATCAACTGGGCGCAAATTTGGCAAATCCGAAGGTGGCGCCGTGTGGCTGGACGAAAACAAAACCAGCGTCTACAAGTTCTATCAATTCTGGCTGAACGTTGATGACGAAAGCGCCATTGAGTACATGAAGATTTTCACCATGCTTGACCGCGACACCATTGAGGCCATCGCCGAAAACCACGCGGTTAACCCAGGTGCGCGCTCAGCTCAAAAAGTCTTGGCGCGCGAAGTCACCGACATCGTTCACGGCGTCAATCGGCGCGAATCAGTGGAGCGGGTGACTGAAGTATTATTTGGTGGCGGCGATTTTCGGCAATTGTCAGACGATGACTTGGACACCCTGGCCAAAGAAATTCCGCGCGTTGATGTCGGCGTCGGTGTGATTGAAGCGTTGGTGGTTTCTGGTGTAGTCGGTTCTAATGGCGAGGCGAGGCGCCTGCTCAAATCTGGCGCCATCAGCCTCAACGGCGAAAAACTGGCTGAGGATCGAGCCATCAACAATCAATCTTTGTTGAAAAAAGGTAAAAATACGTTTGTATTAATTATGGAAGGAGAATAGTCATGGACTCAGTCAAACAACACGTATCAGTAGAAGCAGCAGCCAACATCGAGCGCTGGCTAACAGAGCCGAAATATGCTGAATATAAGGTAGAGCTAGAGCAGATGATTGCAAATGAGCAGTGGCAAGATCTGGAAGACGCATTTTTCAAGGTAATTGAGTTTGGTACTGGCGGTCGACGCGGCACGACAGGAGTCGGCTCAAATCGCATCAATCGCGTCACGATTGGTGAATCGGCGCAAGCACTGTGTCGCTATGCCCAGCAGTTTGATCCTGATGCGCCAGCAAAAGGTGTGGTCATTGCCTGCGATACGCGCTTAACCTCGCCAGAACTCAGTCAATACACCGCGCGGGTGTGTGCTGCTAATGGATTTAAGACATATATTTTTGACAGCTTTCGGGCGACTCCAGAACTGAGTTTTGCCGTACGACATCTTGGCTGCGCTGTTGGTATTGTGATCTCGGCCAGCCACAATCCACCGACTGATAACGGCTTTAAGGCATATTGGGATGATGGTGCGCAGGTAGTGCCGCCGCATGACCGAGGCATCTTGGATGCGGCAGCAGCGGTGACCGAGGTGCTGGCCGAGCCGGATTTTGAGGCAGCGGTAACCGAGGGCAAGATTACTATTATTGGTCAGGATGTTGACGAGGCGTACTATGCTGCGGTGCTAGAGCAAGCTGATGGCCAAGAGCGTGATTTGACAATCGCCTATTCACCGCTCCATGGTGCGGGGCAGACTAATGTCCTACCAGTATTGCGCCAGGCTGGGTTTACTCAGATTACAACGGTCGATGAGCAGATGGTGCCGGATGGTAATTTCCCAACGATTGCTAATCGTAAGCCAAATCCCGAGGAACGCGCCGCCAACGATATGGTCGTCGCCAAGATGATGGAAACGTCAGCTGATATTGCGATAACCAACGATCCTGATGCTGATCGAATTGGTGTAATTGTGAATCATCATGGCCAACCAATCTATCTCACCGGTAATCAATCTGCTGCACTTGCGACTGATTATGCCCTCCGGAAATTGCAAGGGCGAGGCGGCGTCACCCCGCAGCATTACATCGTCAAAACTATTGTTACAACTGATATGATGAAGGCGCTGGCAGACAGCTATGGTGCTACCTGCTACGGCAACCTGCTGATTGGCTTTAAGTACATCGGTGAGGTTATTCGCCAGAAAGAAGGCACTGATGAGGTGTTTGTGCTGGGTGGTGAGGAAAGTTATGGCCTGCTCAAGGGCGACTATGCTCGTGACAAAGACGGTGCGGTTGGTGCGCTGGCGCTCGCAGAATATGCGGCTGAGCTCAAGCAGCAGGGAAAAACGCTCGTTGATAGGCTGATGGAGCTGTATCGTGAAGTTGGGTTGTATGTGGAGCGCCTCGAAGTCGCCATCTATCCGGGCGCCGAAGGGTTTGCAACGATGCAGCAGATTATGAACTCACTGCGCACCGATCCACCAAAGATGATTGGTGATCAGGTAGTATCGGCGGTATCCGACTATCAGACACTGGTGCGGACGGCAGCGGATGGGACGACCGCAGCAATTAATTGCGTCAAGGGTAATGTACTGGTATTTGAGTGTGGTGATTCACGCCGCCGTATTACGATTCGCCCGAGTGGTACTGAGCCAAAGCTGAAATTCTATATACAGTGGCATGAAGAGACGACAAATCCAGAAGAGGACTATACACGAGTACAAGACGCCCTCAAGCAGCTATTCGAGGCGCTGCAGGCTGAGGCGCTCAGTCGAGTGCAATGAAACTAACCACCCCCCTCGCGCACATCAAAGGCGTCGGCCCCAAAACCGCCCAAGCGCTGTCAGCGGCGGGTCTGGAAACGGTGGCGGACGCCTTGGTTTTTTTGCCGCGGGCGTATGATGATTATTCGGCGGCGGTCAACATCGCTGATCTTCAGCCGGGCAAGGTGACAGTGCGGGCGCGCTGCGAATCGATTGCGACGCGCATTGTTCGCCGGGGCCTGAGGATTACCACGGCGGTGCTGGCGGATGATTCTGGCAAGGTCAAGGCCGTTTGGTTTAATCAGCCATACCGTGAGTCACAGCTCAAATCTGACGCCGAGTTCATGTTCTCCGGCCAATTTGGCATGCAATATAACAGCTATCAGATCAGCAATCCGTCGGTCGAACTCGCCAAGTCAACTGATACATCCGACGTCCACCATACGTTGGGCATTCATCCGGTCTATAAATCCATCAAAAATCTCCGCCCAAAAACTGTGCAGGATTTGTTGAAAAACCTGCGACCTATCATGGAGTTTTTACCCGAGACGTTACCGGAACACATTGTCCAGCGGCAAAAACTAGTCAGCCGCGCTGAAGCTGTCAAGTTCCTCCATGCACCGAAAAATCATCAGGAAATTGCTCGCGGCCGTGAGCGCTTAGCGTTTGAAGAATTGTTTGAAATGATCCTGGCGGCGCAGTTTAATAAGCAAGAACAAACCAAGTTGACTGGCTGGCGCATTCCGTTCAATCAGCCGGTCGTCAAGCAATTTGTTAAGCAACTGCCATTCCCCTTGACCAACGCGCAGCGCCGCGCCGCCTGGCAGATTTTGCAAGATTTGGAGTCTGAGCATCCGATGAACCGCTTGTTGCAGGGCGACGTTGGCTCGGGTAAAACGGTGGTCGCTGGGTTGGTGGCGGCGGAGGTGGCGCAGGCTGGCTTTCAGACGGCCATCATGGCACCGACGGAGATTTTGGCGACTCAGCACGCCAAAACGCTGAATGAGCTGTTATCGCCGTTTGGCGTGTCGGTAGCACTGCTAACGGGGCATGTTAAGGGCGCCCCACGGCGGCAGCTGCTGGATAACTTGGCAAATGGTAATATTAACGTGGTGGTTGGTACGCACGCGCTGATTCAGGAAAAAGTGGCGTACCACAAGCTGGGGTTTGTGGTGATTGATGAGCAACATCGATTCGGCGTCAAGCAGCGGCAGGCGTTGCTGCAGAAAGCAGACTATATGCCACACCTGCTCAGCATGACCGCTACGCCGATTCCGCGGAGCTTGGCGCTGACGTTGTACGGTGAACTGGACATCTCGATTTTGGATGAGCTGCCAGCTGGTCGCCAGCCGATTCAAACGAAAATTTGGTCGCCAGCCTCAGCGCCGAAGCTTTATGAAACCATTGACCATGAGCTAGCCCAGGGTCGCCAAGCCTATGTCATCTGCCCATTGATCGACGATAATCCCGACAATGACAAAAAGTCGGTCGAGGCGGAATATCATAAATTGGCGAAAACGATGTTTCGTCATCGCCGTGTTGGGCTGCTACACGGTAAACTGCCGCCAGAGGAAAAAGCCGCGGTCATGCAGCAATTCGCGGACGGCGAAATTGATATGCTAGTGAGTACCACAGTCGTGGAAGTTGGCGTCAATGTACCGAACGCCACGGTTATGCTCATCGAAAATGCTGATCATTTTGGCCTCAGCCAGCTTCATCAGCTGCGTGGGCGGGTTGGACGTGGCGAACACCAGAGTTTTTGTCATTTGATGCTGTCGAGTCACGACAAACCAAGCCAGCGTCTCAGGGAAATTGAGAAGTCACAAGACGGCTTTTACCTGGCGGAAGTCGACTTGAAACTACGCGGTCCTGGCGAGATTTACGGACGAGCGCAGCATGGCGCGCTAAACCTAAAAATTGCCTCGCTGAGCGACACGCCGCTGATTGCTCGTGCGCAGACAGAGGCCGAGCGCTTTGTCAAAGAGGGGCAGGATTTGTTACAATATAACCATCTGGCGCGTGCCGTCAGTCGCTATCAGCGATTAACGACGCTAAATTAGTGAGATAAGTATGTATTCAGGAACCACATTTCACACCAAATCAGGCAATCTGATGGGTGTTCATCAAAAAATTGATCGGGTCGCGCGGCGGCACATCGTGCAGCTGTTGCCGTCATGGTGTAACTTTCCGTCGAGCAAGGAGATTTTACATTTCGAGGGTAATAATGGCCCTGATGGTATCAAGCGGAAAAGTCCGGCCGTTGATGAGCCGTGGCACTTCATTGACCCGCACGATCCAAATGACGTAGCACTCCTCGAGATGATCGAGCAACACATCACTAATCTGGCAGCGGCGCTCAGTGCTGACAACTGTGAGCGAGCGGCGTTTGAGGCGGCATGGATGGCGCACGCAATCACCGATGGCTTGACGCCGCCACACCATTTTCCGCTGGAGGAGAAATTGGCTCAGCTGCGCGGTGAGGGTATGGAGACCCGTAATTCGCTGATCAAAAAGAGCCTCATGCCGGGCGAAACGGTGCTCAAAACCCTGCGCAATAACTGGGAATTTTGGGGTGCAAAGGGCGTGATGACTATGCATCTGGCATTCGAGGCGGGTGTCGCCAGCGTAGTGGCCTACCAACGATTTGCCGCCGGCCTGCCGCAGCAGCGCGATATTGAGGAGGTACGCCAGGCGGGCTTTCGGGCGTTTTATCTCGGCTGCGTTCACGAGGTGGCGGATATGGCCATGTATGAAAAGTTTGCCAAGACTGGCTGGACGACGGAGCTGGCGCGGCAGACTAATCGTCAACTGATGCCGCTGATTATTCGTGCGGTGGTGCTGGGCTGGCTGAGTGCGGTGTGGCTGGCCGAGGAGCAGCGTGCGCGTTAAGCTTATCGCTGGCGAATTTGGCGGACGATTCATCCAAGCCCCGCCAGGCTCAACAACGCATCCCATGGGCGAACGAGTCCGTTCGGCGATGTTCAATTCACTAGGCGAAATGGTTCGCGGCGCGCGGGTACTGGATGCTTTTGCGGGCTCTGGCGCGATTGGCTTGGAGGCGCTCAGTCGCGGCGCAGAGTCGGCAGTTTTCGTGGAGCGAGACCGCGTCGCCCAGCGGGTTATTGCTGAAAATATCAACACCGTGGGCGCCGGCGAAAACTCTATTGTAATAAAAACAACGGTAGCAAATTGGCTAGAAAGCATGAGCGTAACAGAGAAGTTTGATCTTATTTTTGCCGATCCACCATATCACAACCCTCAGTTTTCCACAGCTTCGCGACTAATGGGACTTCTCAAACCGGGTGGACATATGGTATTATCACACTCAGGAATAGGTGAGGTGCCAATTCAGAACGGAATTGTTGTGGTGGACAATCGTAGTTATGGGGGTGCGCACCTCACTTACTTCCGTAAGGAGATAAGTGACTAACACCAGTGAGGTGACGATGGAGAAGCAGCGAGACAAACACAATCACTTAGCTCTTCGCCCTAAACCCCTACCGTTATGGACGAAAATGGCGGACGTAGCAATGCGGCCGCTGATGTTTGTGTTGGGCGGTTTTCGCCGAGACAGTATGCAGGAGACCCACCCGTGGCATTGCCAGCGTGATATTGATCCGTCGCTGATAGATCCAGCGCTGACGGTAACGACGAATGGTGAGACAGATGAGCTACTACCGGACCGCTTTTCATTTCTTTTTCATGCGCCAGGGCTCGTTGGCTGGCGGCATTATTCTGTGCTGCGGGCTAAGCCGCCGTTTCACATTGGCTGGGTAGTGCGTGAACGTGGGAGTGGTCGAGTGAAGCAGTCAATACTCCATCGTCTGCCAATTGATGATCAATATGTGCGAATGTTGAACGGGCCAGCGCACCTAGAGACAGAGTTTTTTGCGGTACATCCTGACGGAACGCAGATCGGACTGGAGATTGTGGATACTGGTGTGCTCGGTGATAACAAGTACCCAAAGGTACGATTATTATAAGGAGGAGGCGAGTATGAAAGAGCAATTTGATAGTGAAGCGCCACTACGGCCACTCCCATACGGTATATTAAAACGAATGGGGGACGTAGCGATATCGCCACTGCGGCTACTGGCGGCTGGAGGGCGTGCGTATGATATTAATCATTCCAGCCCATGGTCATGTCACGAGGTTGACCCGGATGCTATTGATCCGGAGAAAGTACTTACCATGCCAGGAGTTGAGGGCCAGATGCCAGATCATAAACGGACGCCACGATTTCAGGCGCCAGTTGCTGGCGGCTGGAATAAGTATGGGGTGCTGGAGCCTGAGTTTGAGGGTAGTGGTGATGAGCTTGATAAGTTGCTATTCTATATCGGCTGGGTGTCGGCGGCTGGCAAGGCTGAGTTAAATGATCGGCCAATTCAGGGGGCGGTACGAGTGCTGCGTGGTCCTGATCCAACGGCGTTCTTTGCGGTCAATGGCTTGGGTCAGCAGCTAAGGTTGAAGTGTATCGGTGCAGGGCGGCTCGGCCCGAATGGACTCAATAGATATATTGCATCGTGGGCGCAGCTGTATTAGCAGGGGATTGTTGGCGGGGTGACAGGTCTAGCCTTGGTGAAAGCACGGTAATTAACTGATTAGTTTGTCAATCGCCTTGGCAATCTCGGCATCGGTAAAGTTGATAGTCGACTTTTTCTTAATGAACAGTCTCAAGCTACGAATAACATCGGGTGACTTAATAGCCTTTCTCATGTTGTCTTCGGTTAGCGCATCAAAACGCTTCCAGTATTTATCCAAATCACCTCTGAGCACAGATTTCTTGGTGAGATTCACTAGGTGCTTTGCTGCAGTTCTAATTGTTGATAAATTGGTTAAGTCATAGGCAAAAATACGCTGTGAGCGAATCGGCTTTTCAAAGATAACACGGTGAAGCTCGACGCAGCGACCATTAGTTAAGATCACCCAGTCAACACCTTCGTTTGAGGCATAGTCAACAGCCTGTTTGAGGTGGCGTTCATTGAGGTCAATAGAGGTGGCCTTTGCTTCAACAATAAAATGAATTTTCTTATTTAACTGCACAACGTAGTCAACATATGTACCACGAATCATATGCTCTGTTTTAATCTCGTCAATGAGAGTATATCCAAGCACCATACTGAGCAGGCTATTGACCATCAGGCGTGCCGTTGACTCATCAGCATTGAGGTTTTCTTTCTTTGTTAAATATTTTTTACGATACTCACGCAAAGCCTTTTCACAAGCTTTTTCCTGGAAGTCTGTAGCCATAGTTACCCTTCGTTATTAACTAAACTTGCAGATATTGTAGAACAGTATATTCAAACTGTAAAGACATAAGCAATAGCTACCCATTATTCTGCGGTAATAATAAAACCCCACAATATTTCTGAATTGTTAGCTGCTGATTATTGTTGATGGTAGAGCAGTAGGGGTGGGTTGAGGCGATGATTTTGGTATGTTCTGGGATAAAAAAATGCTGTGGTGCATCAGCGAAGTTAATATAAATATAAGCCCACTCGCTGCCTAGCTCTCGTTTGATACCGAGGACAAATCCATTACCGGTGTTAATCACTTTAAGCGTGCCGTGCTGCAACACTGGCATACTCCGCCGCAGGTGAAGCAGCCGTCGGTGCAGGTGTAGAAGTGAGTCAGGGTGTATTGCCTGCGTCAGGACATTGGTTTTTATCGCGTTGGCGTGAACGGGTAGCCACGGTTTTACTTCTGAGAATCCGGCGAACCGCGTATCGTCCCATTGCATCGGCGTGCGCTCCAGGTCGCGGCTGTCGATGACGGAATTGGCGGGACTGAAATTGTCCTGAATATCCTCAGTAGTCAATTCGCCATTGGTCATGCCAATCTCATCACCATAGTACATCACGCTAACGCCCGGCGTGAGCAGGTTGAGAAAGTGCAAGGCTCGCGCTCGCTCTGTTCCTAGTCGCGAGGCAATGCGCGGCTGATCGTGATTGCCGACGCAGAAAAACGGCTTGGCTGAATCTGCCGCCCGCAGATAATTCTCGATTTTCTGCCCAGTATGTTCCGCGTGCCACTCGTCTTGGCGATACTCCATAAAGAACGCCGTCGCCTTCGGATGGGCTTTCATTACCCGGTGATACTGCTGGTAAATATCACCCAACCTCTCGTCCGGATAAAATTCAAACACCATCTGCTTATCATCATATTCATCACAAACCGACGCCAGCTCACGCAAATATTCTTGAAAATGCGGTCCCATTTTACAGTGGTCGTGGATGAATGCTCCGTAAGCTTCAGGATCGCTGTGAAAATCAGGATTTGGCGAATCGTCATCAAATTCCGGATCTTTGGAAATGCCCCAAATCGCATCAACCCGCATGCCGTCCACGCCCATATCGAACCAAAATCGTACTACGTTCTTCATCTTGCTCCGAACTGCAGGATTATCCCAATTCAAATCCGGCTGTGTTTTCAAGAACGAATGGAGATAAAACTGGCTGGTCGGCTCGTCAAATTCCCATGAACTGCCGCCCGATAAACTTCGCCAATTATTTGGCTCATTGCCATCCTGTCCGTCGCGCCAGACGTAATAGTTACGCTTAGGGTTGTCGCGCGATGACCGCGCTTCCTGAAACCACGGATGCTGGTCGGACGTATGGCAGGGAACGAGGTCGATCATGACTTTAATGTCTAGGATATGAGCTTTTTCTAATAGCGCTCGAAAATCCTCCAGATCACCAAATGTTGGATCAATGGCCCGATAGTCAGCAATATCATAACCAAAATCAGTCATCGGCGAGGTAAAAAACGGCGAAATCCAAATCGCGTCAATCCCCAGCCATGCCAAATAATCCAGCTTTTCGGTAATGCCATCCAAATCACCAATCCCATCGCCATTGGTATCCCGGAAACTACGCGGATAAATCTGATACAGAGAGGTGACATTTTGCCAAGCTTTCATGATTTAAGTATAAGTGAGATGAGGGATTTGGGCAAATAGATGGAGCGGCTCTGCATTACTAATAGCCAGAGCCGGTGTCTCCAGCCTTACTGGTTATCGCCGGCGTTTGCTATCTTGAGCATATTTCGGATTTCCTCAACAGCACGTCCAAGGTGTAGTTGCTGGGCAATAGCGCCAGCGGGATCCAACCTGTAGTCTTTTTTAATACCACTCTTATGATTGCCAGCTAGTCGCTCGTTCATGATATTGACCATGTTATTAATAGTCCAAGCCGCACCAGTCTTATATCCTTGAATTTTATATTCGCGAGGGACTCCCGTTAGCGTTTGCCGGACGCCCTCATACCATTGGTTTATTATATCGCAATTAGCTATAAACGTAGCGCAGTTCTTGTCATAAATAGGGACGTCCCGTTGGCCGATAACCCTGAAAGCATAGACGTCAGCGACGCACTGATACACTGGCGTGAGATCAATATTATTTTTTCCTTTAGTACCTCTACTCTCGGGGCTCTTAATGTCTATTAATAAATTAGACATGCCGCCGCCCTTACCGTCTATCGCCGATCTAATTGTACTGGTAATGTCTTGGGCGCAGTTAATTAGTGTATCCCACCGCACTCCCTGGCGTCTGTCGTTTGTAGACCGTACCAACAGGCCGTCAACCTTTACTCCACCCAGTTTGTCGTGGCCCTCGCCCTGAATAAAGGCCGCCATATCCAGTATCTTATTCTCAACACCGCTTAGATTAGGCCGGCGCATTTCTTTTAATGAAAGAAGCTCGAGCACTAAGCCGTGCAACTCCTCGGGCGTATAAGCAAACTTATAGAGTGGATCTTGTGAAAATGACCCCATAGTTTCTATGTCTTTAATGAGTTGCCGCTGTTCTAGAGTCCACTCTCCTTCTGGGGTTTTCTCCGCCTCTCTTGCCCGCAGATACACAGTATCAGAAGGCTCATTACTATCGTGCTCCAGATTTAGAATAGGGCTAAGCCGTGATAATAAATCAGGGATCTCATCTACTGGTGGCAGCCCATCCATACGCTGTCCGTCAGCTGATGGCTCTGGCGCGAGAGGTTCTCTGAGTCCGAACTCTCCCAGTGAGCGCACGACAGCGGGGTCCTGTGGTTGATCGTCTGCTTCCGACGACTGGACGCCGCACTCTTTCTCAAGGTTGTTCCGGCCTTGATTATCAGTTGGTAGTTGATATCCGGGTTCACGAAATATATTCATAGTAATCACTAATATAGTATAAATAACATAATTAGTCAATAGCTAAAAATAAGAACTTCTTTATAGGTTTCTTGCCAGAAATTATACAACGAACCCTAATTATCCATTTGGGTTAGTCTGAACAATATAAAAAAGACGTCAAAACGCCTGTTTCATTGTGGTGCAGAATTACAGAATCTACTTAAACTTTTTGAATACATTATGGACTACCCCGGTCCAGCTCCAGCAATAAAAAGACGTACGGCGCAGTATAAACAATCACTATCAATCATTTATTAGGTAAGTATACGCCCATATAACTAACCGCCAAAGGCTATTACTAATATAAAGACTATCATACGGGGGTAATCACCCCCCGTATGATAAAACACCATTCCACTGTATAAATGGTAGTTTTATGGGTGCAAAATTACCATACTTTTTAAGCGTGCCAGTAGTGATTAGGACTAATTGTGTAATATATAGCAGGAATCCATAGTGCCATCCACCCAAAACATATATGTTTTATGATACTATGACCTTTTTGTTCCCGTGTGTGTATATAGTTTTTTGTTTTTTAGAATTTGATGATTGCTGTGTATTGTTCATAATACCCCCGTTTAGTTATTAAAAAAGGACAGCCACTGCTGGCTGTCTAGACCCACAACGAGGGTTTTATCCCTATTGCTTTTAGCAAATGGCTGCCCATTTTCGGGATAAAATGAGCCCTGTTGTGAATCTAGACATTATCCATTATATCATTTTGATGTAAGATTTGAATTTTGATATAATAGACGATGTAATTAATAAACTACCGCATTTTATGTGGCTACATAGCGGAGACGTACCGCGCAAAAAACGGGTAGCATGATTTACACATAAAAATAAGCATACGAGAACAACTCGGTAAAAAAGGGGCTTTTAGCGGACTAACTGAAGTAGCTACTTCAAGGAGTCTCGGATGTCCTCTTTGTCTAACCGAAAAGCTTCCGCCGATGAAAACATATTAAAATTGCTTAATATATTGTTCAGGTATATTAATAAGCAAAATGAAAAAATAAATACCACATCAAATAAACAGCGCTATGTAGTCAGTAGAGGAATAAAGATTCTTTTATAATTTCCTATAGCCTAAATTAGCTCTAACAATAGACAAGGGCTTATAATAGGGATTATGCAGAATAGTAACAACTCCACAAGTGTAAAGCTATTACTAAATAAACTTGCAGGTAGCGGTCCTGAAAATAATGAGAGTTCACTTAAGCCCGTACAGTATGGATTATACGCTCGTAAATCTACTACAAGTGAAGACAGGCAAGCTTCATCAATAGAAGACCAAATAAAGGAGTGTGTAGATAAAGTTATTACACCAAATGGCTTAAGTATCAAAAAGATATACAAGGAAAGCTTTTCTGCTAAAATTGCAGATACACGCGATGAATTTAATAAACTTATAGATGATATTGAAAATGGAAGGATAGATGGCTTGATAGCTTGGCATCCTGACCGTCTATCACGAAATATGAAAGAGGCGGGTGTTATTATCGACCTAGTAGACAGGGGTTTAATTAAGGACTTAAGGTTTGCGACATTTACATTTGAAAATAATCCAGCGGGCAAGATGCTGCTTGGCATCACGTTTGTAATGGCTAAACAATACTCTGAGCATCTCTCCGAATCAGTAGACCGTGGTAATAAAAGGGCTATAGAGGATGCTGAATTTATCGGTAAATTTAAGCACGGCTATATACTAGATTCAAATCGCTTTTTCCAACCTGACCCAAAAAACTTTACAAAGGTTAAGCACATGTTTGAACTAGCTTTAAACGGCAAGTCTCAAAAAGATATCAGAGAGTGGATTAATGAGCAAACCTATACTGTTCAAAAGCGCGCAGGAGGTCCTTACCAAAGCCATAAATGGTCCAAGGACGATGTCTCAAAGACCCTTAAAGACCCATTTTATGCTGGTGTTTTAAAATGGGGTAAACACTACAAAAATTTATTAGAAGAGTATGATTTTCAGAGCGTAATTACTGTCGATGAATATTTAAAAATAAATAAAATTGATAGTTTGGATTCCTCTAAAGTTTATGCTATCAATAAGCCAAAAGGTGGTGAGATATTTGCTAATTTATTTAGAGGTAGAGTCATTTGTGGGGCTTGTAACGAGTCTATGACCTCAATGGTTACGAATAAGCGAAATAAGACAACGGGTGAAAAATATGACTACAGATACTACTATAAATGTGAAAACGGATATTGCAATTTAAATGGAAAGTCAATTCGTGCAAAAACTATTATTGATACAGCGGAGGTATTCTTTAAAGAATATTTATTCATTAAAAAGAGTAATTATTTGGTTATTAAATCAAGTGCCGAAAGGTCCATGAAGCATGAAAGCACTAGGCTCACTAGTGAGGTATCTAGCCTAAAACGGAAGCTAGCGCTTAAAAAACAACAGTATGAGCAAACAAAAGTGCTCATATTAGAGAGCCCCGAGCTAAAAGACTATTACAATCTTGGCAAGCTTCTTGATGAGCAAAAGGAATTAGAACAGCGTTATGAGCTAATAGTCAGTCAAAGACGCTTATTAAAGGACTCCTTAATTACATTCGATGAATATCTCAAACTTTTTGAGTTTTTCCCTGTTATTTTTGAAAAACTTGATGACATGAGCGAGCTGGACCAGCTTTTAAAAATATTCTTCTCTAACTTTATAATTGAACCCATTAAAAAAGATACTTTTAAGGGGTCAAAAGTATCTTATAAGCTAAATGAACCCTGGAAAGGGTTCATTGAATCAAATGATTTCGTTTGTGGTGCGGGTAAGGAGACTCTAACTCCTGGCCTCTTCCATGGCAAGAAAGCGCTCTAACAACTGAGCTATACCCGCATGTGGTTCACGATTTATTGTAACAAAGCCGTGAATAAAATGCAATGTTTGGTGGCTCCTCCCAGACTCGAACTGGGGACACAAGGCTCTTCAGGCCTCTGCTCTACCAACTGAGCTAAAGAGCCACAAACTTGCTATCTCATTGTACTAAAGTTGCCGTTATCTGGCAAGCCGCTATTTCCGCACGTAATGCGCTACATAGTCAACTTCAATATCGGATACGGCTGGCGTGAGTGGATTAGGCACGCCGCCGTCAACGGTCTCGGTATGCTTATTAATACCATTTGGGTTCATTGCTCCAGCCTGCACACCGAGGAACATCTGCTTATCAGTGACATTCGGATGATTGATACGACCCCATTCTTTGCCGTCTAGCGTAAAAATGATATGATCCTTCTCGACAATAACGCCGTATGTGTGCCAGCCGCTCATATCATGATTATCAAGGGATGCTTGCTTTTGCTTGTTGTCCGGATCCCAGTGGTACGTTGCCTCAACACGAGGACCATTGACGCGCCCCTCAGCGAAATCAATCTCTGGCGGCCAGCCTTCGTCCTTTGGCCAGAGAAGGAATGCGTAGCCGACACCTTTGGCTTTCGGGAACTTGGCGCGAACTTCCCAGCGACCGCGTGAGGCGGTGAATACATCACCTGAGCCAGCGCCACCAGTGCTCCACTGGCCATTGTTATACTGAGTGCGAATTACCAGTTTGCTGTCTTGAGTGAATGAATTGCGTTGTGACATCACGCCCATACAGCCGTGGCCAACCGCTGGATCGCCCCAGCCGTACTGCACCCATTTAGTTTGCTTGATCGACGAGTCAAAGCCTTCGAAGTAATCCATCTGCCAGCCATCAATTGCCGCCTGGTTTCGGTCGTGGTTCGCCGGGCCGCTGGGCTTTGATGGTTGTGGTTGGCTTGGGGATGGGGAGCCGGAATTTTTATTGCCTGAGTTATTGTTTGATGAGTTGTTGTGCGGCGACTGATTGGCTCGCTGAGCCGAATCTTGAGAGTCACGCTGACGTTCAGGCTGCTGCTTCGCTGCCTGGGCTTGGTTGTGGCGCATCGTCTGCGTTACCCAATTGTGCTCAGCTGGCGTCGGCTTATTGTCAGTGTTTTGGTTGGGCTTGCTTGGTTGCTGATTATCGTTCGTGGAGTTGGTATCAGAGTGAGAGCGACTATCGGTACTCAATGAGCCAGTCGGCGACGTAGTTCGGTCAGCGTATTTTGTCGCTTGGGGCGGGGCGTTATTTACCTGCGACAAGAAGTGCAGTGCACCAAGCGACAAGCCGCCGATGACGATTAGAGTTGCTATGCTAGTTGTAACCAGTTTTCGCTTCGTCATATGTCTATTGTAGCGCACTAAAATTATATGTCAAACTTTTAGCGTAAGCGTCAAGAAAATGCTACAATACTCTAGTAGTTTGGCGGAGAATCAGGTATAATATTCTCGTCGCGGGTGTCGTATAACGGCTATTATGTGACCTTCCCAAGGTTGAGACGGGAGTTCGACTCTCCCCATCCGCACCAATTTTGTTCCGAAATGGTGGCAATATACGCCAAAGCTCGAACCTATTTCGAGCGTAAAAGCTGAGCTGTGCAGGCTTAGCCCCAACGCCTGTGCCAGCAAAACCGGCATACGTCCAGTCAGAAAAAACCGCCCCTTGAATTATCTTTTTAAAATTTCCCCGCCTTATTTTTCTTTTTTGGTTGAAATGGTCGGATTTTTTCTGATTATATTTTCAACTTTACGGAGTTAAATCATTAAAAATATGCTATAATTCCTATAGAATACAGGGATTGGAGGGGTTTATGTCTACAGGCAGCCTGACTGCTACAAGTATTGCAGACACTTTTGACGTCAATTTTATTTATGCGCGCCGACTTTTTCAATTCGTCGGTGAAGACAGTACTCTTGAAGATGTACAAAAACTCATCAATGCAAAACCTAAGCCATTCGTAAAATGGGTCGGCGGTAAGCGCCAACTTCTTAAGCAATTTCGTGAGCTTGGTTTGTATCCACCAAAGGTATTCAATCCAATAGCAAACACTTACCATGAGCCTTTTGTTGGCGGCGGCGCTGTTTTCTTCGATCTATTGCCGAAAAATGCTAAGCTTTCCGATCTAAACAACGAGCTCGTAATTACCTATAACGTAATCAAAGATAATGTTGACGAGCTCATAAAGTCATTGCAGAAACATATTTATGACAAAGAATATTACCTTGAAGTTCGTGCTAAAAAGGTTGAAAACCTGTCAGATGTTGAGATTGCTTCTCGGTTCATATTTTTAAACCGCACTGGCTTCAATGGTCTCTACCGAGTAAACAAAAGCGGTCAATTCAATGTACCCTTTGGCCGATACAATAACCCCGTTATCTGCGACGAAGACAATTTAAGACGAGTGTCAGATGCTTTACGGGACGTAGTAATTACACATCAGGACTATAAAAATGTTCTGGGAACTGCGAAAAGCGGCGACTTTATATATTTTGACCCGCCTTATTACCCAATAAACACTACGTCGTCGTTTACCTCTTACACTGTAGAAGGGTTTTTAGAAAAAGAACAAACAGAACTTCGTGATACATTAGTAAAACTGCACGAAAAAGGATGTTTTGTTATGCTCTCTAATTCAGACACACCGTTTATTAACAAGTTATACTCAGGGCTTGATGGACTTACGATAAATAAAATAACTGCTGGTCGTGCCATAAATTCAAAAGGCACAGGACGAGGCAAGATAACGGAAGTATTGGTAACAAATTATTAATTATGAAAAAAGATTTTAACCATTTAGTATCAACATTCAAAAGTTCAATCAAAACTTGGGATTATTTCGTAAATTGGAACAAAGTTTTTGCCAATAGCGCCGATTTAGAAATAGTTCTAAATAAGTTGAATTATTTGCTCGGCAAGGATGATTTAAGAAGAGAGTTCTATAAGCTTTACGAGTCTAATCCAGACATCGTAAAGGCGCTGCCTGTACTGCTTGCTGTACGAGAAAATAATCTAGAAATTTACGACAAAGTATCAAAAGAATCAGAATTTTATGATTTTTCTGGTAAAGACAATGATGCTGACAAGTACTTTGAGTTCCTGGATAAATCAGGACTTGCAAAATTATTCCAGCGAGATGGTGTAAAAAATCTCGTCGATTACGTTATTGGCGTCGAAGTTGGACTTGATAGTAATGGTCGCAAAAATCGTGGCGGTACTTTGATGGAAGAAATTGTTGGTTTATTCCTAGAAGAATTCTGTAGGCAGAATGGTTTTGAATACATACCGCAAGCTCGTCCTAGTAAAATTAAATCAAAATGGGGCTTTGATATTAAGGTGGACAAATCAGAGCGGAGTTTTGATTTTGCCGTGTACAATCCACGGAACGGCAAGATTAAACTGTTTGAAACTAACTTTTATAATGGCGGCGGCTCAAAATTAAAGGCTGTTTGTGGTGAGTTTCGCAGTCTTTACGATGAACTAAAAGCGCAGAACATAGAGTTTGTATGGGTCACTGATGGGCTCGGTTGGCACACAACAAAACGACCACTTGAAGAAACATACAACCATAATGACTATGTATTCAATCTGAACATGCTCGAAGACGGAGCGTTAAATGAGCTATCATGGTAGCAGTAGGTAAGACAAAAACAAAAAAGTTACACCCGGACGAATTTGAACTAGAGTGCACGACCGTTTGGGCTTTTCCTAGGCGTGGTAATTGGGCAACACATAAATCAGACTGGCGTGGTAATTGGTCGCCAGAAGTTGCTCGTAACTTAATTTTGCGATATTCAAACGAGGGCGATATTTTACTTGACCCTATGGTTGGTGGTGGCACTACAGCAATTGAGGCAAAGATTCTGAACCGTCACATTATTTGCTCCGATGTAAATGACAAGGCATTAGAACGAACGAGAGCTGCTCTTGACTTTGAGGTTGAAAACGACGCTTGGCAAAAAGTCGTAAAGCGTGACGCTCGTGATTTAAGTAAGGCAAATGACGAAAGTGTAGATTTTATTCTGACGCACCCACCCTATGCAGACATTATCAAATACAGCGAGGGTAAACTTGATAATGATTTGTCAAATATTCACGATATTGACAAATTTGTTGGCGAGATGGAAAAGGTAGCAAAAGAGCTGTATCGTGTTTTGAAAAAAGGCAAATATTGCGCAATTCTCATTGGCGACACTCGTCGTAACAAAATGTATCAGCCAATGGCATATAAAGTCATGGAACGGTTCCTAAAGGTAGGTTTTCAGCTCAAGGAAGACATCATCAAGCGACAATTCAACTGCAAAGCAACCGGTTTTTGGGTTAAAAGATCACGAGAAAGTAATTTTTTGTTGATAATGCATGAGCATCTATTTATTTTCCAAAAATAATACAGAAAGTCTTGACAGGACTTATACGTTTTGTATATACTGATAGTAGGCTAGTAAGTTAAAAATCAGTTTAGCGATAAGGCTATCAAATCGATAGATTGAGATGCTATAAAAGGCATTTGGCCCATTCTATTCGGAATGAGGACTTGTGCTACGGGTTGGTATTCCACACGTTGTACATGTTATGTTGCTTGAAGCAGTGCTTCCAGCACAGGGACTATCCAAATCGGGGCTACGAGATTTATATCTTGCCGACTAGGGTATTACCGGATGTCTATACGAATCGAAACGATAGCCCCGAGAGTAAGATTGTCCAACTTTTACTAACTAAATATTTATCTAGCTTGTTAGAAAGGAAGGCCATATGGAAAAACAACTTATTTCTTTACCAACTAAACTGTGGCATCCGTATCGCAAGCCGGAGGGTAATAATGAAGACTTTTATCAAGGTCTTGCGAATAATGAAGATTATTTTACAAATAGTCAGAATTATTTGCGACATGATTTAGGTCAAATTACCTCCGGCTTGTAGTCGTTATGAAGATAAAACAATGTATTCATTCCCAGAGCTAATCAAAAAGATACGCAACGAAGCTGGCTTAACGCAGGCCGAGCTTGCTAAGACCATAGATGTGTCGCCAGTTTTGATTGCTATGGTTGAAAGTGAACAAAAAGAGGTATCAAAAAAGCTAATTTTGAAGCTTGCTGATGGCTTAAAAGTACACCCGGCCTCGATAACTCCTTTCTTGTATGGAGAGAATGTCGAAAACGGTAAAAAACTATCCGCTATTGAAAAACAATTTATAGGCTGGGGTACCAAGTTACAAAATCATCTCATCAAAGAACGAGCAAAGTTATTAAGGCGCAATGAAAAATAACCAACGTAACTATCCTAAAATCGCCATTCGGAGCAAGCGAGAGCTTGCGAAACGTTTAAGTGATAAACGAGATTCAGTTGAGGATATGGCAAGGCTGATAAGCGACGTTAAGACGAACTACGATAACTACTGGACTGACCACCCCACACAATCGCAACCCGAAAAAGGTAAATGGGTGCGCGACGCATCGCGCACCGACCTGGGAAAATTACTCAAGCTTATTAATGTAAAAGTTTTAGCTCCCCATGACTCACTTATTCCAACGTTCGTATTCGGAGGCGTGAGCGGACGGAACCATAAAGTCGCAGTAACACACCTGCTCGGAGTAAAGCGGAAGCGAATTATCCTCAAGCTGGATGTTTCACGGTTTTTTGAGCAAATTAAATATGAACGTGTCTATAGCTTCTTTTTAGCCAAGGGTCGATGCGGGCAAAGAGGTGCAAGATTGCTGGCCGACCTTTGTTGTGTGCCAATTGGTGCGAAAGATAACCCCGGAACTTATAAGACAATCGCCCGCGGGTTTTCAACTTCGTCTCGCCTGGCGGTATGGTGTAATCTCGATACATTCCTCAGGCTCGAGCGACTTGTGAAAAAGGAGCTACAAGGCAAAGATCCTCGTATTGCTATTTACGTTGATGATATTGCTATCACGGCAAGTGGAATCACCAAAGAGGATATGATGAAGCTTTATCCAAAAATCAAGACTATTCTTGAGAGCGACAAAAATCAGAAGCTGCCGCTCAATGACGCAAAAACCAAAATCATATACCATTCCGGCGATGAATACGACATAGATGGAATTTATCAAGGAAAGCGAGGTTTTGAGCATCTGGGATTACAGATGAATAGAAACTCATTAACACTCGGTACGAAAACTCGATGGAAGTTAGCCAACTTGACGCATAGGTACAAGGAGTCCCGAAGGAGAAATACCACGATACGTAAAAAACGAAAGTCGACTTTGCGCTATAAAGAATATGTTGAGCGTTAAGAACACCCTTCTTGTGTAAGTGTATGGCGGCTAAGCCTACACGGCTCAGCTTTTACGCTCGAAATAGGTTCGAGCTTTGGTGTATATTGCCACCAAGTTGATAAATAATCAAGTTAATCCCGTCGCTCCACCGCAATTGTGCACTGCGCCATCAACGCCACCGCCGCGCCGAGTGCTGCCAGGGTTGGTAGTAGCAAGGCGCCAACCACGCCGGCAGTGATGGGGAATTCCATGATGCTTTCGCCTTTTTCGTTCTTGATGATAACGCGGCGGACGTTGCCTTCTTTGATAAGCTGCTTGACCTTCTCGACAACTTGATCGCCGTTAACGCTAAATTCTTCGGTGCGGTTTTGTTCGCTCATGGTTACTCCTTACTTTTTATTCCCGCGAATGGCATCGATCAGCTCAATCGGGAAGAGCATCATTGTCTTTTGTGATGGCTCGGTGGAGATGCGTTCCAGGGTATTCAGGGTACGCAGATTAATTGCACCTTGGGTTTTCGCCAGAATCTCGGCAGCTTGAGCCAGCGTTTCGGCGGCAGCTTTTTCGCCGTCGGCGTTGATGATGTTGGCGCGGCGCTCGCGCTCGGCTTCGGCTTGCTTGGCCATGGCACGCTTCATGTCACCAGGCAGTTCGATGTTCTGGATCTTAACATTCTCGACGTCGATGCCCCATTTGTCCGTCTCGGCATCGACAATTTCCTTAATCTGCTGCGAAATCTCCTCGCGCTTGGCCAAGAGGTCGTCCATGTCGACGTTACCGGTGACGTCGCGCAGAGCAGCTTGGGCAAACTGGCTGGTGGCATAAATATAATTGGTCGTTTCTAGCACCGCTTTTGGTGCGTTAATCACTCTGAAATAGACCACCGCGTCAACGCCGACAGTGACATTATCCTTGGTGATGACCTCTTGTTTCGGCACGTCAATTGGCGTGGAACGCACGTCGACCATCATCATCGTCTGAAAAATCGGCACTACCACCCTTAGACCCGGCTCGCGCACGCCAGTAAACTTACCCAGCGTCAGTACTACACCGCGCTGGTATTGATTGACTACCTTGATACCGCTCAGCACAAACATCAGTACGATGATTAAAATTACTGCTGCTATTTCCATATGACCTCCTATTTATAAGGAGATTATACGCCACGTATAGAATGGCTGGCAAGCGCCTCCTCGATCAACTCGTCAACTAGCGCCCGTGGACTGAGACCCGAAGCTTCCCAGAGCTTTGGATACATACTGATGTTGGTAAAGCCAGGGATACTATTAATCTCGTTGAGAAAAATCTGGCCCGTCGGATCAAGGAAAAAGTCAACTCGCGCCATGCCGTGTCCACCGGTCGCGTGGTAGGTGGCC
Organism: Candidatus Saccharibacteria bacterium oral taxon 488; assembly: GCA_013100805.1. Lineage (NCBI taxonomy): Bacteria > Candidatus Saccharimonadota > Candidatus Saccharibacteria bacterium oral taxon 488. The sequence continues at coordinate 489,607 of CP040000.1, read as the reverse complement.
AGCGCGAGGCGCTGCAGTTCTGTCGCCATTGACTCGTCAACCTCCGCGGGGATAACGACGCGCGAAGTGCTGGAGGCGCTGTACTTATCGTCGTAGCTATAAAACTCTTCGCCAGGAAGAATCTCACCAGGCATACTGACGCGGGTGGATGTACCGCGGCCGAGGACGGCCAGCTCAATCTCGCGGGCGGTGATCGCTTGTTCAATCAACACGGTGTTGTCGTGGCGAAAGGCTTCGTCAAGCGCGGTGGTGAATGCTTTGGCCGAGTGGACTTTGCTGACACCGACGGACGAGCCAGCGCGGGATGGCTTGATGAAAACAGGCGTACCAAGCTCACTAGCCATCTCGGCGAAGGTCGGTCGCGGCGCATCACTTACTAGCGTTCGCCACGGCACAACCGGAACGTGAGCGCCGAGCGCCAGCCGCTTGGTCATGTCTTTGTCCATGGTGACAGCCGCCGAAAGGAGACTCGGGCCGACATGGGGAATATGAAGTAGCTGCGCCAGACCCTGTACGCTGCCGTCCTCGCCATTTTTGCCATGAAGCACCGGAATTATCACGTCAATCGGCAGCGGGTCAACGCCGTCGATGAGCAGTGAGCGCTGGCCGAGCTGTGGCGTTAGGCGTGGGCTCGGCTGATTGCGTGCCTCGATCGTCTCGACGAGCCGCCACTGACCAGCACGGTCGATGTAGCATAGTTTGATGTCGTAGCGTGCTGTGTCCAGCGCCGCTAGCACATTAGTAGCGGAATTGATCGAGACCTCGTGCTCGGATGACTCGCCGCCAAATATGAGGAGAACGCGTAACCTATCCATTATCCTAGTATAGCGCATCGTGCCTTGGCGGGGCGAATTTATGGCGTGATATAATAAAATGATGATGGCGGACAACAGGAATAAGAGGCTTAATAGATCGCTGACGCCTGAGGTCATTGGCGGTAGCGACCCGGTAGCTGAGTATGATAAGCGTGAGGTCGGCGGTACTATTGGTGTGGTTGCTGGTATGCTGATAGCTCTGCCGAGCGAGGCGTGGCATAATGTTTTGCCAGAAGTCGGCCAGCAGGCGATAATTTTTAGTGGCACGGCGGTGGCAATAGGGGGGTTGTGGCGGATATCTCAGGCTGTCCGACTGCGCGAGTATAGCGAGCGTGAGCCTGAGTTCCTTAGGGAGGCAATCGACAATCTGCCGCCACTGGTTGGTAGTATCAAAGATAGCAGCAGGTGGTTAGATGAGCTGTTCGGGGAGCTCGACCAAAAGCGATTGGCATATGAGATGGCGGTTAAGACTGGTCGTACATCAGCCGTACCGCTGACTACTGACGAGGCGGAACGTCACGCGGCACTTGTGCGACTGACTAGTCACTGCTCTGGCGGCTCTGGTCTCGTCAATAGAGCAGCGGCGCAGGTTCTACACTGGGCTGGCTGCGCGTTGCCGCCGGAAATGACGGCGGCCGGGCGGCGCCGGTCTCGTCGCGAGGCTGGTCACGCGGGAGCAGACAGCATACATCAAACGACGCTGAATATGCTGGAGCAGTATGTGCCGCTGGATGGGATGACGTGGCGAGAGTACGTGGCGTCGCCGGAGTTTGCGGCAGTCTGCGGAAGCGCTCAGCAGATTGATCGAGGGTTACGTCTGCAGACAAAACCGCTCGGGCGGCGACCGGCTGATTGTTTTTCACACTTTTCGCAGTATCGTCCGCGAGGGGATAATTGGTGGTAATGGATGCGCGACAACCCCTGGCCGAGCAGGTGCGGCCGCAAACCCTGGATGAAGTAATCGGGCAAAGTCATTTGCTGGGCGAGGGCGAGTTGCTGCGGCAAATTGTGAGGCGTGCTGAGCCAGTCAGTTTGATTTTGTGGGGGCCGCCAGGGACGGGCAAGACGACGTTGGCGTGGATTATCGCCCGCGAAGTTAATGCCGAATTTATTGAGCTGTCAGCGGTGACTAGTGGCAAGAAAGATGTCGAACGAGTTATTGAGCACGCTCGGCAGAACTGGAATTTGGGGCTACGGACGATTTTGTTTGTTGATGAGATCCATCGTTTCAATAAAGCGCAGCAAGATGCGTTCTTGCCGCACGTCGAGAGCGGGCTGATTACTTTGATTGGCGCGACCACTGAGAACCCGAGCTTTGAGGTGATCACGCCGCTGCTCAGCCGGACGCGGGTGCTGGTGCTGCAGCAACTGACCAAAGATGAAATTATATTGGTGCTGAAGCGAGCGCTGAAGACTTTGAAACAAACCAAGCGGGTGTCGCCCAAAGCGCTGGATTATCTTGCAGAATTAGCGGACGGTGACGCGCGGGTGGCGCTGGGCAATTTGGAATTGGCGCTGAGCTTTGGTGAGAAAGTCACGCCAGAGGTCGTCAAGGCCGCGGCTCAGCGGCGGCTGCCTGGCTATGATAAAAAGGGCGATGTGCATTATGACGTCATCTCAGCGTTCATCAAATCACTGCGCGGCAGCGACGCGACGGCTGCGGCATATTATTTGGCGCGCATGATTGAGGCCGGTGAAGACCCGAAGTTCATCGCTCGGCGGATGGTCATCTTTGCGTCAGAAGACATTGGGTTGGCGGGTAACGGCGCGCTGAGCCTGGCAGTCGCTACCTTTGAAGCGGTGGAGCGCGTTGGGCTACCTGAGGCCAAATATAATTTATTCCACTGCGCCATTGCTCTGGCGCGCAGCCAGAAGTCACGCGAGATTACTGATTTGATGAATGAGGCTTTCGCTCTGGCACACAAGTACCCGAACTCGCCAGTGCCGCTTCATCTTCGTAATGCCGCCACCAAGCTGATGAAAGATCTGGGCTATAGTAAAGATTACAAATGGCAAGCTGGCTTTCAGCATGAAAAAGGATTTTTGCCAGAGGACATCCCGCGTCCACCGAAACGTTAGATTATCTCGGGCAGCGCTCATCAAACCGATCATACAGCGCCGCGTACACGCCGTTGGTCCAGCCAAAGCCGTCTTGCAACGGATATTCACCACCGCCGCCAATGCGTGACTCGCTATCAACGTCATATTTTTCGATCATCTTGCCCTGATCGGCAAAGATGCGCTCGGTCGAAGCCAGCCAGCGCTTTCTAATTTCCTCTGCTAGCTCATCCAGCCCATACCGCTTCAAACCGCAAACCGCCACCCATTGTAGCGGCGCCCAGCCATTCGGCGCGTCCCATTGCTGACCATTGTCAACCAGCGTCGTGCGTAGTCCGCCGTCGCGTAAGAACTCGCGTTCTAATTTCTCGGCCACGTGCTTGGCTTGTTTTTTGGTGGCGATACCGCTGTACAGCGGGAAGACGCCGGCCAGTGTGGCGTGGCTCGTCTGATGACCGGTGCGGAAATTATAATCATAGAAAAAGCCGTCGGTTTCATTCCAACAGTGCTGGCGGATGCTCTCGGCGCGGCGCTCAGCCAGGCGGATGAAGCGTTTCTTGAGCGGCGCCTGACGCAGTACACCGTAACAATGGGCGATCGTCATCTCTAGTTCGTACAATAAACAATTCAGATCAATCGGCACGAGGTCAGTCGTTTGAATCGTTTCAATGTCGTGCGGATCACTAAACCAGCGCGAGCTGAAATCCCAACCGCTCTCAGCCCCAGCCCGCAGGTCGAGGTAGACCTTGGCCTTGTTGGCGGAGCGGCTATTCCTCGCGGTTTCGATGTCTTCGCGGCGACTTTCCGGGCGTGGCGTGGCCTTGTCGTCGTAGTAGCGATTGAGCACCTGGCCATCAGGCATGGCTACCACGCGGTTGGTAGCCATAAAGTCGATACTCGAAAGCTTGCGTTGGCCTTTCATCCAGAATTTGTATTCGGCCAGCAGCGAGGGGAAATACTCGAGATAGGTCAAGCTCGGGGCGCGCCGGCCGGGTTTGCTGGCGAGGAGCTTGACCATCGCTGCGAAAAACGGCGGCTGGCTGCGACTGAGGAAGTACGTCCGATTGGCGGTCGGGATGAAACCAAAGCGCTGAATCATGTACACATAATTTTTCATCATGCCGTCGATCAGCTTCCACTTGCTGTCCACCGCCAGGCCCAGCATGATAAAATACGTGTCCCAATAAAATTGCTCGGCAAACCGACCACCCGGCACCACATAGTCGTGCGGCAGGGCGATTAGCGAACCTTTCGACTTGTGGGCGCGGCGGATGAGCAGCGGCCAGAGATTGGTGACGTGCTGTCTGGCAGAGTCTGCCTGGACAAAGCTCACCTTTTTGACCGGCGATTCAAATTCATAAAAATGTAGCTTCACAAATTCATCCAGCCGAAAGTTGGGATCACGTCGGGCCAGGCGATACTCCTGGAGGATGCGGGTGGCTCGCTTTCGCGGTACGAGATCGACGAAAGTTTTACCATCGGCAAACACGCGGTGTGACTGCACTTCATGAAACAACTGCCCGAGCTTTTCGTCGGGATCTTTACGGTCGATCGGTGTGATGCGCTGGGCGGTGCGTGCTAACGTGCGCTTGATAATTGTTGTGGTTTTTTTGGGAAGCATATGGTTAAGTATAGCGTGTTACCGTGGGATAATCTATAGTAACGTTAAGTTTCTTATGTATTTTGTCAATCGGGATTTTGTCGGGGTGGGGTCTACCGTTTGGCGGCGCGCTTTCGCTCATTAGCGTCGAGGTAGCGTTTGCGTAGACGCAAGGACTTTGGCGTCACTTCCAGCAGTTCGTCGTCCTCGATGAAATCGATGCACTGTTCCAGGCTAAACTGCGTAAATGGCGTCAATTGCACTGTGCCATCGGACGATTTGGAGCGCATGTTGGTTAGGTGTTTAGCCTTGCAAACGTTAATTTCGATGTCTTCTTGGCGGTTGTAGATGCCGACGATCATCCCAGCGTAGACTTCCGTGCCCGGCCCGACCAAGAGTTCGCCGCGCGCCTCGGCTGCCTGCAGCGCATACGGCGTGGTGGTGCCGGCCTCAAAAGCGATGAGCACGCCGCCGCGGGTTTTTGGCAATTTGCCGCCCAGCGGTTGATAGCCGTACGGCAGGGAATTCATGATCACCGTGCCTTTGGTGGCGGTCAACAGTACGTTTCGCAGGCCGATCAACGCCCTGGTCGGCAGCACATAAGTGATGCGGGTAGCGCCGCTGGCGGTGGTTTCCTGCGACTTCATTTCAGCGTGGCGCGCACCCAACTCCTGGCTGATCGCGCCGATGAATTCGCTGCTAATTTCGATTTGCAGTTCTTCAATTGGCTCTTTTTCAACGCCGTCCTCGGTGATGGTGACCACTTGCGGACGGCCGACTTCAAACTCAAAGCCTTCGCGCCGCATGGTCTCGATCAAGACGCTGAGGTGTAGTTCACCGCGGCCAGACACCGTAAAGCCGATGCCGTTTTCTTCGACGCGCAGCGCCACGTTGGTTTCCAATTCTCGCCGCAACCGGTCGCCAATTTGCCGCGAGGTGGTGAACTCGCCCTCACGCCCTTTCATCGGGCTGGTATTCGGGCCGAGGTACATGCTCAGCGTCGGCGCTTCAATGGCAATCGCCGGCAAGGCTTCGGGGTGTTCTTTATCAGCAATCGTATCGCCAATGTGCGCCTCACTGACGCCAACCAGCGCCACAATGTCGCCAGCAAATGCTTCGTCAAGCTCTTCGCGGTTCAGCCCGCGGTAACCAAAAACTTTCTCAATTCGCGCTGAACCTGACACTTCGCCATGCTTCAGTAAACTAACCGCCAGGCCGCGCTTAACCGACCCGCGAGCGATTCGCCCAATGGCATATTTTCCCTGGAAGGTGTCGTACTGCAAACTGGTCACTAGCATCTGGAAGCCGCCGTCAGCCGTGACGTTCGGCGCCGGGATGTCGTTGATAATCGCTTCAAAAATCGGTGTCAAATCAGCATCTTCATCAAGGTCGGTAGGAATCTCTCGCCAGGCTTTGCCGTCGCGCCCGATAGCATAATAAATCGGATATTGCAGTTGAGCATCGTCGGTCGCTAACTCCAAAAATAGATCGCTCAGCTCGTCTTCAACCTTGGCAATTCGCCTGGCTGGCTTATCAATTTTATTAATCACCACTACTGGTTTCAGCCCCAACTCCAGCGCCTTACTCAGCACAAACTTGGTCTGTGGCATCGGCCCTTCCTGTGCATCAACGATCAACAGCACACCGTCCGCCATCTGCAGTGTCCGCTCGACCTCGCCCGAAAAATCGGCGTGCCCCGGCGTGTCGATGATGTTGATCTTATAATCACCGTAAAAAATCGAGGTCTGTTTGGCGGTGATGGTGATACCGCGTTCGTGCTCCTGATCGCCCGAATCCATGATCAATTCTTGGCTCATCTCGGCCTGATTGTCGCGGAATGTGCGCGACTGTTTGAGCAGCCCATCAACCATGGTCGTCTTGCCGTGATCGACGTGGGCAATAATGGCAATATTTCGAATCTTGCTAGCGTCCTTCATAAAAATATGGTCTGATGTTAACGCAGACCTTCCTCAATACTAATTATAGCATAATTTGTGTAGTTGCCACTGACAGCCAGGCTAGAACACATATAATTGAGCGTGTAGCTATTAAAACTTAAGGGGATGGGATAAACGATAACGAAGTATACTCTACTCGGATTTTTGCGTTGAGTATCGATATCCTAGTAAAATTGTCTCGCGATCAACGCCCTCACGAAAAGCGACTTCACCCAAAGCGCGAGGAATGCTCGGATCTTTCTCAAGCTCCTCCTCTATTAATTTTGCGAGCCTACTCATTTCAGCAGGACGATCCACGGGCTCAATGTCCTCAATTGACTTTAGTGTATGGATATCAAACAAAGCCCCTGCTTTTGGACTACCTTCTTTCACATCACCTCCTCCTCGATTAATTACACAACCATTATGCAACACTCGAGTATATAAAACAATCCTTTCTTTGTGAGGGCAGAGTGTTTTGTATCTTTTAGTATAACACAATACAAATTATCTACCGCACCGCATAAAGTACTCCTTTTCTGTTGGGGTGGGGCAAGGGTCCATTAACCTAAAACATCGTTATGGTGTTAATATATATTAAGGGGAAATATGAAATTAAGCATCTCGATAATCAAAAATTGTCACAATAAACTTGACATAAAAGCTATAAATAATAAATCCAACTACCTCATATCAACATCTATCTATTGGCTCTCAAAGGATGTAATATTTCTAAGAGATGATATTTCTGGTTACAGCAATATAGGTGAGGTTGATCGTATTGAGGGACGATTTTGTATAGCGGACTTTACGAGTGGTAGCGGTAATGTTGTAATTCACGTATATATAGTTTATCCATCTAACCGTACAGTTCCTCTTCTCGTTGGAATCTTGGGTGGTCATGAAAGTAAAATAATGTTTGAGCTACCATTAGCTAATGATGATCAGGCTTTTACCAGAGCCAGAAATAATGGATTTGAAGTGAATATTCCTCAATTTACGGGTGATTATTTTGAACCAGATATAATCGACATGACATACCAGGATGGCAATAGAAGATCAATGGATAGACGTGGAGAAGTATCGTACGAGAAACTGATAGGCAAAGATCTTGGGCTGTTTGTTTTTATTGATTATGCTGCTGGAGCTGAAAACATATAAACTCTCATATCTCCTCGAAATATGGAAGTTATTTAGTTTAGTGATATCTTGGGCACAAACCGCTCTTTGTACTTCCCAGCTAGCAGGATTGCCTCCCTCACATCGCCAAGCGCGCGATGATTGTGGCGGCTGGTTCGTCGATATCGCCCCCGGCTCGTCCAGGTATCGGCCATTTCTTCAGCGCAGCGCACGTCAAGTTGCCGGAATCCCAAACGCTCGTACAGCGCGGGCATGCGCTTTGCGAGGATCTCGCGATCGCATTGCAGATAATAGCCGCAGTGAATTAAAACAGCATCATTTGCGGTTTGCTGTAGCCAGTTGAGCGCTTGCTTTTCGAGTGCGGCCTCGTTATATTTTGATGCAGAGACATCGTCCAGTAGGCCATTTCGCGTGTGCATATCGACAACTGATTCAGGCATAGAATGCCCAGAGAAGTCATCGGGCTTGCAGGTTAAAGAAAACGGCTCGCCGATTTGCTCCAACTGGCGGTTGGTAATAATCGCCGCGACTTCAAGTATCCGCGCCGTATCAACATCGGTCGTCGTATACTCCAAATCCATCCAGACAAAGAGGCCGGGTGGAAGTGGGTCGTACGGGATCACGGTAGCCTCCATGATACTTATTATACACGTAATTTACGCGGTTTATTGACGAGTGGGCGGTAGCTTATCGATTTCAAAACGACTTACTAAAATTTCACAGCTATCCATCAAATATAGCAACTCAGCCTTCTTTGTGATATTTGCCTCATCATATAAATCATGGCGCCAGGTTGTGGGGATTGCTTCATATCCATAAAATGCACCCGCCAACTGTCCATAGATTGCACCGTTTGTATCGGAATCACCGCCGAGGTTTACGACAGCTAGCATGCCATCTCTGAACGAGTCGTAGGTTTGAAACGCCCACCACGCAACCTGTAAACTATGAATGATATAACCGCTAGTATTCAGCTCCTGTGGTTGTCTAACGCGCCGCCAAATATCATCAAACAGGTTACTGGTACTTAGACTATCAATGTCTTCTACTTTGGTTTTATTTCCATTAGCTTTCATTGCTCGAATGAGTAGTGCAGCGAAAACTTCAGCGCCAGCCTCTGCTTCAAATGAGTAGTGCGTCTCTCTGGCCGACAAACGAACCATGGCAAGGATATCTTTTTCTGAGCGATGCTTGAATGCCGCTAACACTACCGGAGCTAATCGCATAATTGCACCATTGCCAGCAGCCTCAGTGCGTGGAGTATCTTTAGCAACCCAAGCACTTTTATCGCTTTCAAAATCACGAATAGCCGCTTGAATCTGTCCGCCGCAGTCAAAACAAAAGCCGGTGGAACTTAAATATCCCTCATTGCGCCACCGAGTAAAATTGCCCATCACATCATATGAATCATATCCTCCGTTGTTGAGCAGGCTTTCGGCTAGACAAAGTGCCATTGATGTGTCGTCCGTCCAGTATCCTTTCGGTAGGTTAAACGGCCCGCCAGCTCTCATTTCATCAACATATGGAAATGTCCCGGGCTGTTCAAATTCGGACACCATCCCCAATGCATCGCCAACCGCTAATCCTGTCAGCATACCTTTGGCGTTGTTTATCATAGAATCACTCATGCAGGTTATTATAGGGATAAAAAATATTTATCAAGCATAGAGAAGCAAATATCTCTCTATTCCTAATCTTAAATCAAGTGGGTCTATCAAGGATTATGTAACACTATACTTATTGATAAATCGGCACCCCAGCCAACCGCGTCCAACCCTCATCGATGTTTATCCACTCTTCATCAGGCGGTGGGCCTTGTCCGACAGTGACGGTAGCTGCTGGCTCGACGTTGATTTGCAGCGGGATTGAGCCAAGATTGGTCTTGTGATGAGTCAGGCTGAGCGGTCCGTCAGGAATATATAGCTCTCGCTCAAATAAGTACTGGCCCCAGAGGATGCGAACAGTGTGCGGTTTGTTGGCGTTGCCGGTAGCAGGAGTAATTCGAATCCAAACCGGGCCCTTGTAGTCGTCTGGGTGCTGACCGAATGTCCATGGCGCTGGGTGGCGGTTGAGGCAGTGGACGGTGTGTTGTGTTGCTGACTTAGACTCAGCCTGATCTTTCTCGAGACTACCGAGCCGTCGGTCTATACTATCAAGGCGCTTGGTTATCTCGTTGAGGCGGCTATCTAAACTGTTGAATTTTTGCATAATACCAAATGGTGGGAAATACAGGGCTCGAACCTGTGACCTCACGAATGTGAATCGTGCGCTCTAGCCAACTGAGCTAATCTCCCATAAAATAAAACCTTGGTGCGGATGAAAGGACTTGAACCTTCACGCCGTGAGGCACATGCTCCTAAGGCATGCGTGTCTACCAATTCCACCACATCCGCATAACTACTTGTCAAGGAGGTGCGTCATGTTGTCAGGCGCATCCACCCCTTAATTATACATGACCCGCTGCGCCCAGGCAATACACTTTACGCTCCACCTCGACCGTGCTATCATGAAATTAACAGAAAAAGGGGGACTATGAAAAAGGTTGCGACGTATTTGAATGAACATCTGACGGGTGAAGTGGTGACGCATGACGGTGCTCTGGCGGATGCGCAGCGGGACGGGAGCGTGCTTGCGCGCCGGCCGGAGTTGATCGCACGAGTAGCAGATACGAGTGATGTGCGCAAGATTTTGCGGTTTTGTTCGCAGCTAGCGGAGAAAGGCCACGTCTTGCCAGTGTATGCGCGTGGATGCGGCACGGACAGTACAGGTGCGGCGATTGGGCGTGGCATCGCCATCGACATGTCGGCGCATATGCATAATGTCGTCGGAATTGACCCTAAACAACAGTTGATTCACCTCCAGTCGGGTATTTCTCACAGAGCGGCGCAAGCGGTTCTGTCAACGCATAAAGGCTTGGGCTTGCCGGAAATTTCATTGACGGGTGAGGATGGGACGATTGGCGGCGCAATTAGTACTGAAGTGGCTGGCATGCTGTCCTCGGCGTATGGTCTATTGAGCCAGTCGATTCACCAGATGGAAGTTGTCTTGTCAAGTGGCGATATCGTGCAGACCGGCCGGCTGTCAAAGCGCGAGCTGAGCAAGAAAAAGGGCCTGGCAACGTTTGAGGGCGAACTGTACCGGCAGCTGGATAATTTGATAACCGATAATGAAGCGCTGATCGCTCGGATTGATGCTAGCGCGCCAGAGATGGCTGGCTTTTCGAGTATCGCTCAGGTGCGGCAGCGCGACGGCTCGTTTGACCTCACGCCGCTGTTTGTCGGCGCTCAAGGCAGCCTCGGTATCATCGGCGAACTAATTATGAAGGCTGACTTCATCCATCCGGAATTGACCGTGGTGAGCGCGGCGTATAGTTCAATGAATGCAGCGCAGGCGGCGGTCGACACGGCGCTGCAAGTGGGCGCCTCGACCGTCGAGCTGATCGACGGGCGGCTCTTTTCGCGGGCGGCGGCACAGGGCAAGAAACTAGCGTGGGCGCCGAAAGAATGCTATCGCGGTGGCGTGGTAGTGGCGCTCTTTCACGCATTTTCAGACCGAGCACGCAATAAGGCTGCTAAGAAGTTGCTTCGTGCGCTTCGTGGTGGTACGGCTGTGCAGGTCGAGCTACGCAACATGGAAATGAAAGAGGTGTTTACACTCCATTCGGTGTTGACCTTGGCGGAGCATCCCGCCGATGAGCATGGTATCGTGCCGCAGGTATTCTCGGGGATATGGCTGCCGGGCGTACAGCTGGACGGCTTTATCAAGTCGATGCGTGCACTCGAGAAAGAATACGGCGTGGCCATGCCGCTGTTTATCGACGCGACGACTGGCATGATCAATAGCTATCCGGTGTTCTCGAGCAAAAAGGTCAGTGACCGCCAGCGTATCCTCAAACTCTGCTCGGACATGGTGCGGATCGTGACTAGCCACGAAGGGTCGTTTGCGGGATTTGGCGGCGAAGGTCGGCTCAAGGCTGCGTTTGTCCAGCCAACACTCACGCCCGAGGAGCGTGATCTGTATGCAAAAATCAAGCACATCTTTGATCCAAAAGGCATCCTCGCGCCGGGTATCAAGACTGCCGTGCCGATGAAGCAGCTGGCAGAAGAGTTAAATGCTTGGTGCCGGCTGGTGGGCTGAAACGGCTAGGCAAACTCCTTGCGGAGGAGCGGCCGGTCGTGTATAATACTCGGTAGTCACGCGGATGTGGCGGAATTGGTAGACGCGCTAGCTTCAGGTGCTAGTGTACGCAAGTACGTGAAGGTTCAAGTCCTTTCATCCGCACCAGGAATCATACGATGAGTCAGCGCTCATCGTTTTATATTGTTTGACTATAAAAACCGAGGATGTCTCCTCGGGGTATTATGCAGATATATGGTAAGCATGACAAGCAGACGGGATAGGGTTGCCTCAGATGAGAGACAATGTGTGTTTCGCCGCTCACTTGTCATGCTTAGACTGGCGCTAAGCCAAGCCCTTCTTCTTGCGCAGCTCATTAATGAGCTGCGCCGCGGTTCCTGGTCCTCCATTGTCTCGGTCGTAGAGCTGTGCGTCCAGCTCCCGTCCGTTTGAGAGGAGCACCTTCAACGGTCTCCCGAAGAGGTAGTCGAAGGAGATATTCCCACCCCTCCTCTTTTTTTCGTCGATGATCGACTGCGCCATCTCGACGCTCAATTCTCGAGGGCCATGCGCAGCTGCGAAGATACCCATACCAACGGGCCTGGAATTGTTAAAAAGAATTGCGAGAACCTCTGCATTCGAAAGGTTCTCGATATTAACCATGTGAGTCATGGTATCTCTTTCTCCGCATCTTTGGCGACATGCCATCCGATAAATGGACGTGTGCAATCCTATAACACACAAGATGAGGTTTCGCGCCTCTTGCCATAAAAGAAGCAAAATCTCACCTTGTGTCGTCTGCTTGTCAATGAACGCCTTTGGACAATAAGTCAAATTTATGTCAACAAAAACTGATATATATATATCACTTATATGAAAAAATGTCAATGATTTTTGTCAAGTTTTTCTGTTTTTTCATCCCCATTTGCTACAATAACAGAGATGGAAGATACGCGAAATGTGATTGACAAATTCAAAGGTCGGAGCGAGGCGGAGATTATAAAAGAGTTGGATGCCAAGGATCACGGCTTGGTGATTGCCCTCGAGAACACCGAGCGGGATTTTAACATGGGGACGATTGTTCGGAGCGCCAATGCGTTTGGGGTGCGGCAGATTTACGTCATCGGCAGGCGGCAATGGAACAAGCGCGGTGCCATGATGACGGATAAATATCTGCACGTGCATTATGTCGGTTCGACGGCGGAGTTTATCGAGTTAATGCGGGCTGAAAACAGAGAAATTATCGCGATTGACAATATCCTGGGCAGCGTCAATATGTCAGAGACGACTTTGCCAAAGCGAGCGGTGTTGGTGTTTGGTCAAGAGGGCCCAGGAATTTCCGAGGAAATGGCGCAGGCGGCAGATAAAATTATTGCCATTGAACAGTTCGGCTCGACCCGCTCCATCAATGTCGGCGCAGCAGCGACTGTAGCGATGTATTGCTGGCTGCAGCAGCATGTGCTCGGTTGATATACTTCAAGCTCTCGTTCGTCTTTATCATTGAAAAATCTGCCCCACTGTGCCACAATAAAAGCAACCATGAGCAATTTATCAACTCAGAGTTATAAGGGTGCGCGCGATTATTTCCCGGAGGATAAGCGCCTGCAAAACTATATCTTCAAGGTGTGGCACGCCACGGCGCAGAGTTTTGGGTACGAGGAATATGGCGCACCCTTGCTCGAGCCGCTGGATATTTACACCGCCAAGTCAGGGCAGGAGTTAGCGGGCGAGCAGACGTATCTATTCACCGATCGTGGTGGCCGTCAAGTGGCGATTCGCCCAGAGATGACACCATCGATTTCCCGCATGGTGGCCGGGCGGCGTCAGGAACTGCCTATGCCGGCGAGACTGTATTCTATCGCTAATTTTATGCGCTATGAGCGGCCGCAGCGTGGTCGGGAGCGCGAGTTTTGGCAGCTGAATGCTGATTTGTTTGGCGCGGAGGGGCCGTGGGCAGACGCAGAGATTATTGAGTTTGGCTACCGCAGCATCATGAACTTTGGTGCGCGCGAAGACATGTTTACCGTGCGGGTGAATAATCGCCAGCTGATCAATCAGTTGATGAGCAGGTTTCTCGGCCTCGATGTGATCGGCGCCCAGATGATGACGCGGCTGCTTGATCGCAAGAATAAGATTTCGCCGGAAGCTTTCCGCGAGCAAGCCATCGAGATTTTTGGATCAGAAGAAGCCAAAGCGGGCCTGCCAAAGTTGGCGCAGCTAATTAGCATGCGCAGTGTCGATGATCTGCCGGAGGAGCTGGCGGATAGCCCGAGCGTCCAGCAGCTTCGTCAAGTGATGACCCTGCTGCGTCAGAAAGGCATCGGCAATGCGATGTTCGACGTGACGCTGATGCGCGGGCTGGATTATTATACTGGCACGGTGTTTGAGTTTTTTGATAATTCGCCGGAGAATAATCGAGCGCTATTCGGCGGCGGGCGCTATGATGGGCTGGTCGGACTATTTGGTGTCGAGCCGGTCGCTACGGTCGGCGTGGGGCTCGGTGCGACGACCATGCAGCAGTTCCTCGAGGTGCATGACTTACTGCCAAAACTAACGACGCATACCGATGTGTACATCATCGCGGTGGACGCGGCATCGCTAGGTGGTGCAGATACTTTGGCGCGGACGCTGCGTAGCGAGGGGGTGCGGGCCGAGTTAGATTTCAGCGGGCGTAAGTTAGACAAGCGGCTGAAAACCGCGCTCAAAAAGAACATCCCATTCGTAGCGTTTGTTGGCGAGGAAGAAGTCGCTTCGGGTGTTTACACGATCAAAAATCTCATCGAGTCAACCGAGCAAAAAGTCAGCCTCGAGCGCATGATCAGCGTGGTCAAGGATCGGCGCTACGACGGCGATGATGACGCGGCGTTTGAGATTTAGTACTACCCCTGTTATAATAGGTAGTTATGAAGACTACTGTAAAGAAACTATCAGATACTAACGTTTGTTTGACAATTACGCTCGGGGCGGACGAGCTAAATGCGGCCGAGCAGGTGGCGCTGACCAAGATGGCGCGCGACCTCAAGGTGCCGGGATTTCGTAAGGGTAAGGTGCCGGTCAGCGTGGCTGCCAAGCACGTCAATCCAATGGCGCTCCAGGAGCAGGTGCTAGACAACGCGCTGTCCAAGGCGGTCGCCGAGGCCTTTATGAACGAGAAGCTGCAGGCGCTAGAGCGGCCGAGCGTTGAGGTCAAGAAATTTGTCCCCAATCAAGAAGTCGAGTTCACCGCCGAGGCGACCGTTGTGCCGCCGGTCAAATTAGGTGATTACAAAAAGCTCAAGGCCAAGCCTCAGGCCGTCAAGGTTGATGCCAAGGACGTCGACGAAATCATCGAGCGAATGCAGCAGAATTTTGTCGATAAAGCCGAGGTCAAGCGTGCGGCTCAAGAAGGTGATGAGGCGATCATCGACTTTGTCGGCAAGAAAGACGGCGTGGCGTTTGACGGCGGTTCGGCCAAGGACTTTGCCCTGAAGCTGGGTGGCGGTCAGTTTATCCCCGGCTTTGAAGAGGGTGTGGTTGGCCACAAGGCCGGCGAGACATTTGATCTTGACCTCGAATTTCCAAAGGATTACCATGCTGAAAATCTGGCCGGCGCCAAGGTGATGTTTAGTGTGACGCTGCACAAAGTAAATGAGCTGAAGTTACCGGAACTCAATGATGAATTTGCCGCTAAATGTGGCCCATTCACCGACGTCAAAGAACTCAAGGCCGACATCAAGCGCGAAATCACCGCGCAAAAAGAGCGCGAGGCCAAGGAGAAACTCAAGGATGAGCTGGTGGCGGAATTGGCGGATAGCTCCAAGGTGGCGCTGCCAGAGCTGTTGATCGACGATCAGCTGCGGTCAATTGAACAAGATCTGATGCAGAATTTGTCATATCGCGGCCTGACAATGGACTCGTATCTAAAGACGCAAGGCTTCAAAGATAAAGCCGATTGGCAGAAAAAAGAGGCTCGCCCAGCGGCTGAAAAGCGGGTCAAGGCTGGCCTGGTGCTGGCTGGGCTATCAAAGGAGCTGGGCGTAGAGGTTAGCCGCGAGGAGCTTGATAGGCAAATTTCTACCTTCAAGCAGCAGTACGGCAAGGATGCCAAGCTGGCCGCGCGATTTGACGATCCAAACGTCCACCGTGACATCGCGAATCGGATGATCACCGACAAGACGATCGACAAGCTGGTTGAGCTGAATAGTAAATAGCGACGGCGTAGCAATAAAATAATCTGAAGCAGGGGATGGCGAAAGGGTCGCCCCTGTTTTATTGACAAACTTACAACTAGTTGGTATAATGGCAAAATATGTGTGAATCCTCAAAGTCTGAGCGTCCAGAGTTGGAGTCTGGGCATCTCCAAGAGACAGACGGGAGCGGCAAGAAGGTTAGCCGTCGCAGTTTTTTGGGAGGTATGGCGCTTGGTGCTGGATGCTTGGGCGCTGGAACTCTTATCGGTGAGGCTATAAAAAATCTAGGATCAGAACAAGGTCAAAATATACCGATACAGCACAATAACGATCGAAAAGTTCCGCCGCCGGAATCGCGAAATGTTGTTGTCGTGCAATTATTGCCAGAAAACGCAGAGCCTCATCAAGGTATTGAAAAAATTAGCTCTGGGGTATCAAGCGCCCTTGGGCGTATCGCACTAACAACTGAATATCTATATGATCTTAATGTGACGTTCACGCGGGACGGCCACTTGCCTGACACAACACGAATAACTGAGGATGGCGAACAGTCTGCCTATAGTAAGAACATACTTAAATTAATTGGTCAAGCCCACGCGCGTGAAACAGGAAGTAAGATAGTACTGGTTATCGTCGATTCTGGTGATACAAAAGAATACTACTACTCCGGTCTAACGATGTATGATGATGGGCGGCCTCCGGTTGCATTTGTACGTGACGTGGGTGGCGTGTCCATTGGTACGATTGCACACGAATTGGGACATATGCTTGCGCCAGAGGGTGTCGAGCGCGGTCTTGGCCATGCGTGGGCCCTGCAGTCATGGGTAAGGCAAGATGGTGACAAGGAGGTAAAAGATTTGCGCCATAGTTCCCACGTTGCTTCTATTCAGAACATTATCGCTGCAGGGTATGGATTAGAGAAAGATGATAGCGGGGAATCAGATCCTTATGCTTCGACGTATAGCATCATGGGTAATAGCGAATCATTTAATTCCGGAGACCCAACGAGACCAATATTCTCTGCCACTGAGATTGCCTTTCTCGATCCAACACGGCCAATTCACCACATCACAACACCGTCGGAAGGTACAGGTGTGATTCCCATTGGCTGTAACAGGCATGACCAGATCGGTGTTACTCTGGATATACCAGAGGGTCATGCACTACGTCAAATAGCCCCGGATGCAGATACAATTTTTATTGGCCCAATAGTTCACGCAAAGCACTGGAGTAACCCTATTGACCGGATGGGTGTCTTTGCGACATGGTCAGGAGGGCGTAATAGTGCCATATTAAATCCAAGCATATGGGATGAGAGTATTAAATATGGCGAGAATAGCTTTGAACACGTTGCGTATATTGATGAACAGCTCGGTATATTGGTCGCCGCTGGACAGCAATCGGGCCAGGTCTACGTCCGCTTAGTACCGCTCCATACT
Source organism: Candidatus Saccharibacteria bacterium oral taxon 488 (assembly GCA_013100805.1). Lineage (NCBI taxonomy): Bacteria > Candidatus Saccharimonadota > Candidatus Saccharibacteria bacterium oral taxon 488. The sequence goes on along the minus strand of CP040000.1, from coordinate 472,333 downwards.
GAGGAGGCACAGGAGTTAATACGTGTAGGACAAGAGCGGTTGATAAAAAGTCTCAATATATAATGGACTGACAGGCTATTCTTTACAGCGGCGAGCTAAGCTTATATAATAACTGTGTATGAAGAAGACAACATCGTATCTCATCCCCACCGTCATCGAAAAGTCAGCCGACGGCGAGCGGGCGTTTGATATCTATTCGCGCCTCTTAAACGAGCGGATTGTTTTCCTGGGCGAGGAGGTTAACGAGCACACCGCCAACAGCGTGGTGGCACAGCTGCTACATCTGGCATACGTTGATCCAGAGGCGGATATCTCACTCTACATCAATAGCCCGGGCGGCAGCGTCTATGATGGCATGGCGATTTACGATACCATGAATTTTATCAAGCCGGACGTGGCAACCTATGGCATTGGCTTGCAGGCCAGCATGGGCGCGTTTCTGCTTAGCTCTGGCGCCAAGGGCAAGCGGTTCTGCTTGCCGCACGCCAAGGTGATGATTCATCAGCCGTCAAGCGGCACGCGCGGTAAGGTAACCGACATGGAGATCGACCTGAAAGAAACGCTGGAAGTGAAGGAAATGCTGGCGAAAATCATGGCCAAAAACACCGGCCAGAAACTCTCTAAAGTCAAGGCTGACATGGAGCGTGATTACTGGATGAGTCCTCAGGAAGCGGTAAAATACGGACTGGTGGATAAGGTGCTGAGCAAGCTAGATTAGACTCCGAGCAGTCTCGCATTGTGATTTATAAAGAATAGTTAATACAGCGACCGTTGTTAAAACTACCGCCATTTTCGCTTGTGGTTATGCTGGGATATTGTCATAATTAAGAAAAGACGAGGAGGGGCTATGAGACAATATCTGAATACACTGCGGCAGGTTCGTGACAGCGGCGTGAAAAAAGGCGACCGGACGGGCACGGGTACCACGGAAGTTTTTGGTGTACAAACGCGGTATGATTTGGCGGACGGGTTTCCGGCCATGACTACCAAAAAACTGTATTTTAATAGCGTGGCGCATGAGCTGCTGTGGTTTCTCAAAGGCACCGGTAATATTGAATATTTGGCACAAAACGGCGTGCATATTTGGGACGAGTGGCCGTATAAGAATTATTTGGAAAAAACCGGTCAGGACATTCCAGAGATTAACGGCGAAGAGTGGCGCGCTGGCATGAAAGCGTTTATTAAAAAAATTGCGACCGATCATGCCTTTGCCGAGGAGTGGGGTAATTTGGGGCCGGTCTACGGCGTGCAGTGGCGCAAATGGCCCGACGGCAAGGGCGGGACGATTGACCAAATCCAAAATGCCATCAACATGATACAGAACAATCCGACGTCGCGGCGCAACATCGTCAGTGCCTGGAACGTAGCGGAAATTGACGATATCGTGCAGTCGGGCGGACTGCCGCCGTGCCACACTATGTTCCAGTTCAATGTTCGGCCAGGTGAAAATGGCGAGAAAGATAAACTGGATTTGGCGCTGACCCAGCGTTCAGCGGACATGTTCCTCGGCGTACCGTTTAATATCGCCAGCTATACACTGCTGCTATCAATGATCGCCCAGGTAACTAACAAGCAGCCCGGCGAATTCATCCACACCCTGAATAGTGCGCATATTTATAACAATCACCGCGCGCAGGTAGATGAGCAGTTATCGCGCCAGCCGCTGCCGCTACCGAAACTGTGGCTGAATCCGGATATCAAGAATATTGATGACTTCACGATCGATGATATTCGCTTGGAAAATTACGAGCATCATCCGCCGATCAAGGCGCCGATTGCGGTGTAGTGTGTTCGGACAATTTGTTAGCGTACTAAATTATCCGGCGATATATCACAAAATCAAAGTCGTGCTTGTTCTCGGTGTCCGCGGGATGATGGACGCGGCTCACTTCCTGCCAGGTGGTCATGTCAATCTCTGGGAAAAAGGTGTCGGCGTCTGGGAATGCAGCGTCGACCTCAGTGGCGTAAATGGTGTCAATCTCTGGTGTGTTCAGCGCATCGCCATACACCTGTGCGCCGCCGATGATGAAGGTTTTGTAACGAGCTAGCACTAGGGCGCTTTCTAAGTTCACTGCCGTGAGGACGCCTTTGACGCCCGTTGGCCGCGAGGAAATAACGATGTTTTCGCGCTCCGGCAGCGGACGACGGCCAATTGACTCAAAGGTTTTTCGGCCCATAATGACGTCGCTACCTTTGGTTAGCCGCTTGAACTGCGCCAGATCCGCCGGTAAGCTCCGCCCCCACGGCAAATCACCACCTTGGCCGATAGCACGGTTGGTATCATAGGCAACGATGATGGCTTTCTCCATAACCCCAGTCTAGCATGATGTAAAATTTACGAAAAGCTTGCCCGAGCGGGCAAATATTGCCATAATAGAATCACTCGGGGGAGTGAGGTAAGATAAACAAGAGGAGGCGCGGCATGAGCGTGTATTCAAACCGGGAAATTTTGGCGGCGATCGAGGAGGGGACGATTGTCTGTACGCCGTTTACTCCGGACAATGTGTCCGAAGCCAGCCTGGATTTTACGCTGGGGCATTATTTTTATAAGCAGGAATTTGATGATCAGTCAAGCGTTTATAATCCATTTGACGAAGCGGAGGTGGCGCGGTATTTCAAGGGGCCGCTGATGGCGATACCACATGCCGAGTGGTGCGAACATAACGGCTTTACGCGGTTTCGTAATATTCCGGATGAGCATCCGATCATTGTACTGCGTCCTGGCGAGCGGATTTTGGCGCATACCCATGAGTTCGTGGGCATTCGGGCGCATGGCGGCGCGGCTGAGGTGAAGAGCCGCAGCTCGTGGGGCCGTAATGGTGTGGCGGTGTGTTTTGACGCGGGTTGGATCGACCCGGGTTATATCAATCGGATTACGCTCGAGATTTACAATTTGAACAAGCATGAAAGCGTGGTACTGCCAGTTGGCGAGCGCATCGGGCAATTAATTTTCCACCATACCGGGCCGGTTGATGGTGGCTATGCTGACGGGCGTGGCGGCATGAGCGGCAAGTATCAGCACACCGACGACCTCGCTGAGCTTATCCATAGTTGGCGGCCAGAAACGATGCTGCCGCGGGCGTTCAAGGATCGGCGTCATGCTCCGGCGATTATTAATGGCCTAGGCGAGGGTATCAAATGAACCGTCCCGGTCGATACATCGTCATCGAAGGCAACGACGGCACGGGCAAGTCAACCCAAGTAGCCATGCTGGCGGATTATTTTCAGGCGCGCGGCCGCGTCGTGTGTGTGGTCGAAGAGCCAGGCAGCGACGATCCAGAAAAGTCGACGCCGGTAGCCAATGAACTGAGGCGCATCGTTAAGAATGGCGACCTAGTACGTTCCAGTGAAATTAACCTAGCGTTGTTCTCAGCGGCGCGGCGGGAGTTGTGGCGCGAAAAGATTCAGCCAGCTCTGCAGCGCGGCGAGATCGTCCTCAGCGCGCGTAATTACATCTCGACACTGGCTTATCAGGGCTATGGCGATGGGCTGGATACGGAGGAGATCATGCGGATGACAAAGTTATTTACCGATGTGCGATATCTGCAGCCGGACGCGATGGTGGTCTTGACGCTCAGCGACACCCAGCGCCAGCAGCGCATCGCGGAGCGCGGGCGCATCACTCATCCTGATACATTTGAGTCGCGTGAGCAGTCGTTTCAGGACAGAGTTAACCACGCCTATGAGGCCATCGCCGCCGAGCGAAATATCCCGCTATTGTCAGCCACCGGCACGCCGAAGGAAGTACACGCGCGGATTCTTGACAGCATTACTCGATACTTGTAGTATATTTTCATAAACAGGAGAGGACATGATCGAGACAGTTCGATTAAGTGGTGGTGATATTACCGATTCATTGTGTGATGAGCTACGCCACTTGTGGGTTGAGTCTCTCGTACATGTGAAGCCAGATATCAGCGCTTGCGAGACAAGGCGATTGTATCAATCTGAACAGTTTACGCCCGAAGTACTTCGGAGGCAAGCCGATCTTGCCGAGGGTGGTATCTATGTTGCGCTCGCAGATGCGTCAATCAAGGCGGCAGCAAGTGTAGGTCGAACCGACACCTTAGGCTTGGCCTCAGATATTCCGGATGTACAGGATAATAATCTGATATATCTCGAGCGGTATGGGGCTAGAAATATGAAACGCTGGGATCTGTTTCGGGGACTGGTAAGTGCAGTACTTAATCATGAGACTGGGCCAAATAATCAGCTAATATATCTTGGTATGTATATTGACGAGCAGGCTCTATTGCTACCGGGTCACGTCAAAGATATTAATCCACAAAATCACCAAGTTAGTCGTATTGTCAAACATGACTCGGTTGGCGGTATCGCTGGTAATTATCGACTACACACGGCGCAGCTTCAAACTGATGGAAGCTGGGAATGGTTAGCGACGATCACTGACGGTGAGCGTGCAGCTAGATTACTGGGTGAAGTGTGTCTCCGTTTAGAACTGGCCGTAGCTTAACAATGGTCAATTTTTCATCATTTTTCTCTTGCAATTCATCGCCTCATGCGTCATAATGTGTCACAGTGAAGTAGTGTAGTTTTAGCGAGGGGCGAGCTTGATGGGCGGGCAAACCTCGGGCTCGTGCTGAGACTAAGAGATCTTCCGGCCGTGATCACCAATTATAATCAATGCGAGGAGTAACGCCTGTGGCTCAACAGACCACTCGTGGCGCGCGCGTCTTTTTCACTGGAACAGACAGTGCGATCGCCATGCCAAATCTCATCGCTCACCAAGAGGACTCGTGGCGCTGGTTCGTCGAGGATGGTTTGAGCGAAATCTTTTCAGAAATTAACCCAATTGACGACTACACTGGTCAGAAGTTGGCACTGCGGTTCGGCAGCTATCATTTTGACGAGCCAAAGACCACCGACCAGTTCGCCAAGGAAAACAATTTGACGTTTGAAGCGCCACTGCATGCAACCGTCGAACTAACCAACAAGGTGACGGGCGAAGTCAAAGAACAGGAAATCTACCTCGGCGATTATCCATGGATGACCGAGCGCGGTACCTTCATCATCAACGGTACCGAGCGCGTAGTAGTCAGCCAGCTGATTCGCTCAGCCGGTGTGTTCTTTACCGCTGACACGGTGGCTGGTCGTAATTACTACGGTGCCAAGATGATCCCAGGCCGTGGTGCCTGGCTGGAGTTTGAGACCGCGCCAAATGGCACGATTTACGTCAAGATTGACCGCCGCCGTAAGCTACCGGTGACGACGTTACTACGGGCTTTGGGTCATCCAAAGACTTCAGAAATTCGCGAATTATTTGCTGACATTGACACGGGCGAGACCAGCTACATTCAAGAAACGCTCGAAAAAGACACTGCGCGTGGCGCCAATGAAGCGCTGATCGAAGTCTATCGTCGCCTGCGGCCGGGTGACTTGGCGACAGTTGATAATGCGCGCCAGATGATTGAGCGAATGTTCTTTGATTTCAAGCGATTTGATTATTCTCGGGTCGGCCGGTACAAGATGAACCAGCGGCTGGGTCTGGACGTTGCTAATACCGCTGAGAATCGTATCTTCCAGATGAGCGACCTGGTGGCCATCATCCGCGAGATTATTCGCCTCAACAACACCCAAGAGCCAGCTGATGACATCGATGCGCTGAGTAATCGCCGCGTCAAGTTAGTCGGCGAACTGATTGCCCGTCAGTTCCGCGTCGGTATGCTCAGGATGCAGCGTAACGCCATGGACCGGATGAGCGTGGCTGATATGGAGAACGTCACGCCGAGCCAATTGATCAATGCGCGGCCAGTGGTAGCAGCAGTGCGCGAGTTCTTTACCAGCTCGCAGCTCAGTCAGCTCCTCGATGAGGTCAATCCACTGTCCGAGCTCAGCCACAAGCGCCGATTGAGCTCGATGGGCCCCGGTGGTTTGAGCCGCGAACGCGCTGGTTTTGACGTGCGTGACGCTCACCCAACGCACTACGGCCGTATCTGTTCGGTGGAGACGCCAGAGGGTGCCAACGTTGGCCTAGTGCTGAACCTCGCTACCTACGCGCGGGTTAACGAATATGGCTTTATCGAGACACCGTACCTGCGCGTCACCGATGGTCGGGTGACAGACGAAGTGGTCTATCTGGATGCCGCTCAGGAGGCCAGCGAAGTTATCGCCGACGCTGGGGCACGCTTGAATAATGACAAGTCATTCACCGACAGCCGTGTCAGCGCTCGCAAGTTCCTCCAGCCAGGTCAGGTCGACGTCGAAGAAGTTACCTTTATGGATGCTGCTCACAAGCAGATCCTCGGCTCAACGGCGGCGCTGGTGCCGTTTATTGAGAAAACCCGTGTTGACCGCGCCTTGACTGGCTCGAACATGCAGCGCCAAGCAGTGCCGCTGCTCACGCCAGAGCCAGCGGTTGTCGGTACCGGTATCGAGCAGGCGGTGGCCGAGAATAGCGGTCACTTGATCCAGGCCGAGGCTGATGGCGAAGTGGTGCGGGCTGATGCTGACGAAATTCATGTCAAGTACGCTGATGGCGTCAAGGTCTACGCACTGCGTCACTTCGTCAAGAATAATGACGATCGCTGCTACAACCAAAAGGTTCGCGTAGCCCGTGGCGACACGGTCAAGCAGGGCGACATCCTCGTCGAGGGCGCGTCGATTGCCGAGGGCGAGATTGCGCTAGGACGAAACCTGACGGTGGCCTTTATGCCGTGGGGCGGTTACAACATGGAGGACGCGATTATCCTCAGCCGCCGCTTGGTGGAGGACGATCGCTTGACCAGTATTAACATCAAGGATTATAACGTGGAGGTTCGCGAGACCAAGCTCGGCCCAGAGATTGTCACTCGCGATATTCCGAATGTGTCGGAGGATAGTCTGCGTCACCTGGACGAAAATGGTATCGTGCAAATTGGTTCTGAGGTCAAGGCCGGTGACGTGCTGGTCGGTAAGATTACGCCAAAGGGTGAGCAGGAACTCAGCTCTGAGGAGCGTCTGCTTCGCGCCATCTTTGGTGAAAAAGCCAAGGACGTGCGCGACACCTCACAGCGGATGAACAATGCTGGCGGCGGCAAGGTCGTCGGTGTCAAGATCTTTAGCCGCGAGAATGGCCACGAGCTCAAGGCCGGCGTGTTGATGCAGATTCAGATTTTCGTCGCACAAATGCGCAAAATTGGCGTCGGTGACAAGATGGCCGGTCGCTTCGGTAACAAGGGCGTGGTCGCGCGGGTACTGCCGGTCGAGGATATGCCATTCATGGAGGATGGTACGCCAGTTGACGTAATCTTGAACCCGCTGGGTGTGCCGAGCCGCATGAACCTCGGTCAGCTATTTGAAACGCACCTTGGTATGGCAGCACGAGCGTTGGGCTACCACGTGGCAACGCCGTCGTTTGACGGCGTGCCCTCAGCAACGATTTCTGATGAACTAGAAAAAGCAGGACTGGCGCGTGATGGTAAATCACAACTATTCGACGGTCGCACTGGTGAAGCCTTTGAAGAGCGCACCACGGTCGGCGTCATGCATATGATTAAGCTGCACCACATGGTGTCTGACAAGATCCACGCTCGTTCAACCGGTCCATACACCATGGTCACCCAGCAGCCACTCGGTGGTAAAGCGCAGAACGGTGGTCAGCGCTTCGGTGAGATGGAGGTCTGGGCACTGGAAGCCTATGGTGCGGCAGCAACCTTGCAGGAAATGCTAACCATCAAGTCTGACGATGTCTATGGCCGTGCCAAGGCGTACGAGTCCATCATCAAGGACGAGCCGATCGTCGGGCCGAAACTGCCAGAATCGTTCAACGTGCTCGTCAAGGAACTTCAGGGATTGGGTCTTCGGGTTGACCTGCTTGACGAGGGCGGCGTAGTTGACGCTGAGCATGTCATTGCTTCAAGCGGCCCAGCTGACAAGACCGTGCCACAAACCGCCGGCGACGACGATGATGACGATGACCAAGTTTACCTGGACGAATCAGACGACATCGGCGACATCGAGGCCGGCATGAGCGTACAAGATATTGACGAAGTAGAAGAAATAAAGGAGGAGGCGTAAGATGGCGCAATATTCATTTAACGCGACCGGAATTAGCGATTTTGATGCGGTGCGCCTAGCGGTGGCCAGCGCTGATGACATCCTAAAGTGGAGTCATGGCGAGGTTCTCAAACCAGAGACGATCAATTACCGTACCCAAAAGCCAGAGCGCGATGGTTTGTTCTGCGAGCGAATCTTTGGCCCGGTCAAGGATATCAATCCGCACGATTCCAAGCTCAAGGGCGTGCGTTCACGCGAGGCCGCCGTCGATAAAAACGGCGAACTGGTCACCAAATCAATTGTCCGCCGCGAGCGCATGGGCCATATTCAGCTGGCCGCGCCAGTGGCGCACATCTGGTTTATGCGCGGCACACCGAGCGCTATGAGCTTGCTACTGGGGATGACAGTGCGTAATATCGAGCGGATCGCTTACTTTGCGACCTATGTCATTCTCAAGGTTGATGAGATCACCCGCGACCAATACCTGGCGGATCTGGAGGCCGAGACTGAAGCTGGTCGGATGGCGATCAAGATGCGCTACGAGCAGCTCGCCGAGGCTGACGGTGCTGATATCAAGCAGCTGGCGAAGGAACAGAGCCGCGAGGTTGACGAGCTTAACGACAAGTACACCACGAAGAAGTCACAGCTCGAGGGCCTCGTCAAGGGTGCGCTGATCTCGGAGACAGATTATCGTAACTTGCCAGAAGAGTACGACGAGCTGATTGAGGTCGGCATGGGTGCCAGCGCGCTCAAGGCATTGCTGGACGAGATCAATCTGTCAGAACTGATCGCCCAGCTGAGCGAGGAAGCCGAACATGCCAAGGGTCAGCGCGAGAAGAAACTGCTCAAGCGCCTGAAGATGCTCGAGAGCATGCAGGCTGCCGGTATCAAGCCATCTAGCCTCTGCCTGACCGTACTGCCAGTCATCCCACCGGACCTCCGTCCAATGGTCGCCCTCAGTGGTGGTCGGTTTGCAACGTCTGACCTGAACGATCTGTATCGCCGCATCATCAACCGCAACAATCGCCTGAAGAAGCTGGTCGAACTCAATGCGCCAGAAGTGATTCAGCGCAATGAAAAGCGCATGTTGCAGGAAGCCGTCGACGCCTTGATCGACAACGCAGCAGCGCGCGGTGGTCGGGCGGTCAGCTCGACTGGCAGCCGTCGTCGCCTCAAGTCAATCAGCGATATGCTGAAAGGCAAGCAAGGCCGCTTCCGCCAGAACCTGCTCGGTAAACGCGTCGATTACTCTGGTCGCTCGGTCATCGTCGTTGGCCCGAAACTAAAGATCAATCAGTGCGGCCTGCCAAAACAAATGGCACTCGAACTATTCAAGCCGTTCGTTATTAGCTGGCTGATCAAGGGCGAATTTGCCCACAACATCCGCTCGGCAACTCGCCTGATCGAGTCGGGTGAGGCGGTTGTGTGGGATGCGCTTGACGAGGCGATCAAGGGCAAGTACGTGCTGCTCAACCGTGCACCGAGCTTGCACCGCCTGTCAATTCAGTCCTTCCAGCCAGTTCTCGTCGAGGGTAAGGCCATTCAGCTTCACCCGCTGGTCTGTGCCGGCTTTAACGCCGACTTTGACGGTGACCAGATGGCTGTCCACCTGCCGCTTTCCAAGGAAGCGCAGGCCGAGGCGCGCGAGTTGATGAGCGCCACCAACAACCTATTGAAGCCTGCCGACGGTGCGCCGGTGCTGCATATCTCGCAGGACATCGTGCTCGGTAACTACTACCTGACCTATGACAAGCCGCAGGCGCAAACTGATAATGTCAAGGCATTTAGCTCGGTCTACGAGGCGGAACTGGCGTACGACAAGGGCGATATTCAATTGCAAACACCAATTCGCATCTATGCCAAGGGCAAGCTGCGCCAGACAACCTTGGGCCGGGTCTTCTTTAATGAGATTCTGCCAGAGGACTTCCCGTACGATAACAACGTCCAGACCAAGAAGCAGCTGAAGAAAGTATTGGCACAAATCTTCAACAAGTACGGTGCCGAGGAAACCGCCAAGATCGCTGATCGCATGAAGGGTCAAGCCTTCCGCTTCGCCACGACTGCGGCCGTGTCGACCGGTATGACTGACTACGTGCACTTTGACGAGATCGCTGAGTTCGTGGCCGAGGGTGACGCCAAGGCAGCCTTGATTTCTGAGCAATTCGACCAAGGTTTGATCACCGAGGACGAGCGCTATAACTTGACGGTGAATGCCTGGCGAAATGTGGATAATAAGATTACGGCCTTCCTCCAGGATCAGCTGGCCCACATGGACACCAGTATCTCGATGATGGTCAACTCTGGTGCTCGTGGTGATATCTCGAACGTCAAGCTCGCCAGCGCCATGATCGGTATCCAGGTCGACGCTGCTAACCGCGAGATCGAGCTGCCAATCCGTAGTTCCTACACCGGTGGTTTGTCCAGCCTTGAGGCCTTCGTGGCGACCCGTGGTGCGCGTAAGGGTCTGATTGACACCGCGCTCAAGACCGCCGACTCAGGGTACCTGACCCGTCGTTTGGTCGACGTGGCGCAGGACGTCTTTACGGTTGAGGACGTTGAAGGTGACGACGAAGGTTACGCAATCTACCGTTCAGAAACTGAGGAAACGATGATCGACTTCTCGAACCGCTTGGCTGGTCGTTACGCCGCCGAGACAATTCCAGGTCACGTCAACAAGGACGAATTGATCACTCGGGAAATCGCTGACTCAATTGATGACGATGAAAGTATCCAAAGTGTCAAGATTCAGTCAGTCTTGTCAACCAACAACCTCAACGGTATTCCACAGCGCAGCTACGGCGTTGACATGTCAACTGGCAAATTGGTCGGCAATCATCAGCCAGTCGGTGTTATCGCTGCCCAGTCAGTCGGTGAGCCGGGTACTCAGCTGACCTTGCGTACCTTCCACAACTCTGGTGTGGCTGGTGGCGACATCACCCAGGGTCTGCCGCGTGTTGAAGAATTGTTCGAGGCGCGCACGCCAAAGGGTCAGGCATTTGTTACGGAAATTGCTGGCCTGGTTGATGTTTGGGAAGATGGCAAAAAGTACATTGTTCAAGTTACCCCAGAATCTGGCAAAGTTGAGCGCCTGCCGCTGGATGGTCGAACCATCGTGGTCAAGGCTGGTTCAAGCGTCAAGGCTGGCGACGTGCTAGCAACTGGCGAAGATGATACTCGCCCGCTGGTCGCGCCATTTGACGGTGTGGTTGAAGCGGCAGAAGACACCCTGGTGATCGCTGCTGAAGCTGGCGCGCCAGCTCGCTATGAAATCCCAGGTACCATGCAATTGGTCGTTAAGGCTAACGACGTTGTTGAGGTCGGTGACCGCTTGACAGCCGGTTCATTGAACCTACACGACTTGATGCGCCTGAAGGGTGTCGAGGCCACACAGCGCTACATCATCAACGAAGTGCTGCGCATTTACGCTGCTCAGGGTCAAGACGTGGCCGACAAGCACCTGGAGATCATCGTTCGCCAGATGTTCAGCCGCGTCCAGATCGAAGATGCGGGTGATAGCGACTTCGTGACGGGTGACATCGTCTCCAAGGCTGCGGTGGTGAACACCAACAAGCAACTAGCCGCTGAGGGCAAAAACCTCATCAGCTACACTCAGTTGCTACTCGGTATCACCAAGGTGTCTATCTGGAGCGACTCATGGCTATCCGCTGCGTCCTTCCAGGACACCACTCGCGTGCTGATCAACGCTGCCGTATCTGGCCGCGCTGACCACTTGCATGGTCTCAAGGAAAACGTCATCATCGGCCGCAAGATCCCAGTGGGAACGGGCGCTGTCGAAGAGATGGAGACCGACGAGCCAAGCGAGGATGAGTTCGCTGACAATCAGGAGGAGGAGTTGGTTGTGGCTGTGTAAGCTCACACTCTCTTTCTCAGAAACCGCTCCGATGGATACGGGGCGGTTTTTTATGGTAATTATGCCTAACATGTGTTATAATCCTTCCAGAGTTTCCTCTTTTCGGAGCGCGCGGTGGTTTGAATGTGTACAGACTGCATGCTCGGCAGAAAAGGTATAGACACGGGGCGGAGTTGCTGAATCCAAGCCGTAGGCGCTAAGAGAAGCTGGTTTTTGCGTGCAAACGCCGCCGCTAGCCCACTCTGTGCCACCAGGCGAATCGCCATCATTAGTAAATCAACCAAGGAGAAATTGGATGCCAACAATCAACCAATTGGTGCGCAAACCGCGCCAAACGGCCAAGAAAAAGTCCAAGTCGCCAGCACTGGGTCGCATTCACAACGCCCTGAAAACGCGTTACTACGACCAAAATGCACCGCTCAAGCGTGGTGTATGCGTGCGTGTGACGACCAAGACGCCAAAGAAACCAAACTCAGCGCTGCGTAAAGTTGCCCGCGTGAAGCTAAACAACGGCTACGAAGTCTGGGCTTACATCGGTGGTGAAGGTCACAACTTGCAGGAGCACGCTGTGGTCTTGATCCGCGGTGGTCGTGTGCCTGACCTTCCGGGTGTGCGCTACCACATCGTCCGTGGTGCGTTGGACCTCCAGGGTGTCAACAACCGCAAGCGTGGCCGTTCGAAGTACGGTACCAAGAAAGGGGATAAGTAATCATGCCTCGTAAAGTTACCAAGAAATTACAACGCCAATTGCAACCTGACCGCCGCTACCAAAGCGTGTTAGTACAGCGCTTGATCAACAAGTCAATGCTGGACGGCAAGAAGTTGGCAGCTGAACGGGCTGTTTACACTGCGCTGGAAACGGCTGCCAAGAAATTGGATTCAGAAGATCCATTGGCAGTGTTTGAGAAAGCCTTGAAAAACGTCAGTCCAAACTTTGAGGTGAAGAGCCGCCGCGTCGGTGGTGCTAACTACCAGATTCCATTCCCAGTTCAGGGACACCGGCAGCTGCACTACGCGTTTAGCTGGCTGGTGCAATCAGCTCGGGCTCGCAGCGGTATGCCATACTCGCAGCGTTTGGCACTGGAAATCATTGACGCCTACAACGAAGCTGGTGCTGCCTTCAAGAAGAAGGAAGACACCCACAAGATGGCCGAAGCCAACCGCGCCTTTGCGCACTTTGCTCGCGGCTAACCATCGCCTAAATGCAAAATCAGAAAATCGCTCGGTAGAAGGGGCGATTTCTGTTATAATGGAGAAAACGAGGAGGGATAAATGGCAAGTTTTTCATTTGATATCGTGTCAGAAATTGACAAAGCCGAGCTGAATAATGTTTTCATGCAGGCGGAAAAAGAAATCCAAGGGCGGTACGATTTTAAGGGAACGAATGCTGGGATTGATTGGCTGGATGATAAAAAAGGTCTGAAACTCACTGGTGATAATGAGTGGCAGGTTGATGCGGTGCTGGATATCGTGCGCAAGAAACTGGCGGCTCGGGGTCAGTCGAGCAAAGTCCTCGACCTCACCAAAGAAAAAGTCACCTCAAATCTCAAAACCACGTGGGAAATTCCTTTCAAACAGGGCCTCGACCAGCCGACCGCCAAGCGCATCGCTACCGACATTCGCGCTGCCGTACCCAAAGCCAAGCCGCAAATCCAAGGCGACCTTGTCCGCGTTACTTCCGCTTCGAAAGACGAGTTGCAAAAAGTCATTAGCCTGGTGCGTGAGAATGATTATGACACGCCGCTACAGTGCGTGAATTATCGGTAAGAGCTTTACGGTTATGGTTGCGTCAGTTGGCTTTTACACCGTATGATTAAGAGATGACGACTGAGCCCACCCCATCTGCCGCCCCGCTGCCCGAGAACCTTGCGTTACTTGATAAGGCTGTTTTCAATCAGCAAGTTGCCACTATTCTCCGCTTAGCTCGAGAACGAACGTCCGACATTCGAAAGCTCAGTCCTAATCAGTATCCAGAAGCCACTGTGCAGATTAACCAAGAACTATTTGCTGGGTTTATAGGCCAGCTGATGACGGTAAGCGGATGGGTACAACAATACACTAAAAATGGAGCAGAATACGTATATATTGAAGATCATAAGCTCCAGTGTGCCGGTTGTCTGATTGTCGCGAACAAATCTAATCCAGAAATTGCACTTGGTGGTCTTGGCGTAACACCAGGAGATACCACGACTCAATATGTTGTTCCGCTAGATGTCCTTATTCAATTTCCGCAGCTGATGGATATTGAACAGGCCAAGGCTATTTTACAGCTGTACACGCCTGAAGTCCTTGATTATTTGAATAATATACGACCAGTTGATCCAAACAATAACTGTATCGACTCAGCTCGAATGATCAGGGAGCTAGCAGATGTTCCGATTAATGAAATTCCTTTTGGGCGATTATCAAATAGAGACCTCAATCGAGTGATTAAGGCGATAAACATTCACTGCAAAGTACTGGCTTCGCTTGATCCATATATGCCGTATGACGTTACGTATATGGGCCCCGCTTTTCGCAACGAGGGGTGGGTTGGATTAGAGGCGAAAGGTGCGATGTATGTGCAGTCTGTCTCCCTAGAGGCTGTCACGGATCCCGAAGGCTACAATTCTTTGGTGATGATGGTGCGTGCAACGCTCCTTGGTCGGTCTGACGCTCAAAACAGAGATTATCTACTAGTAGCCAAGGGAATACAATGGATTCAATCAGGTCGTAGTCAAATTCCGCGGTAAGATGAGGCTCATTCACAAAACGCCAATCATCTGCTATAATACAGCTCAAGCGTAGTTTTTTGGTGCGTCAAAATAGCTCCGGAGAATCTCGAACAATAACTATTTTTAACAAAGGAAAGACAAATGGCAGCAAACGTTCCATTACAAAACTTTAGAAATATTGGTATCATTGCCCATATTGACGCCGGTAAAACGACGACAACTGAGGGCATTTTATACCGCACTGGCTTGACGCATAAGATTGGTGTGGTTAAAGGCGATGGCGATGGCGCCACCACCGACTGGATGGCACAGGAAAAAGAGCGCGGTATCACTATTACTTCGGCAGCGGTGACCTGCTTCTGGAAAGATCACAAGATTAACATTATCGACACGCCAGGGCACATCGACTTTACTGCTGAGGTGGAGCGCTCGCTGCGCGTACTCGACGGTGCAGTGACGGTGTTTGACGGCAAAATGGGTGTCGAGGCGCAGTCTGAAACCGTCTGGCGCCAGGCTAACAAATACGGCGTGCCGCGCATTTGCTTCGTTAACAAGATTAACCAGACTGGCGGCGACTTCTACAAATCTCTGGAATCAATTCACAATCGCCTCAGCAAGCAAGCCTTTCCAATTCACTTGCCAATTGGTTTTGAGAAGACGATTAACGGCGTGGTTGACTTGATTGACATGAAAGCTTACACCTATGACGACTATACCGATCACGAGTTGAAGGTCGGCGAAATCCCAGCTGACATGCTGGAGAAAGCGAAGAATGCCCGCAGCTTGCTAGTGGAGAATGCCGTTGAAGCTGACGACGAATTGATGATGAAATTCCTTGATCAAGGCGAGGAAGCGATTACTATCGATGAGCTGAAAATGGCGCTGCGCAAGCGCGTGCTGGCTGGCGACTTCTATCTGGTGACTGGCGGCGACGGCCGCGGCGTCATCGTAGAGAAGCTGCTTGACTTGATGGTTGACTTCTTACCAAGCCCGCTGGACGTTGACGAAATTTGGGGTAAAAATCCAAAGACTGGCGACGAAGTGAGCCGCAAGCCGTCGGACAAAGAACCGCTCTCAGCCCTAGCGTTTAAGATTGCTGCCGATCCGTTTGTCGGTAAATTGATTTTCGTACGCGTGTATTCTGGCGTACTGAATTCAGGCAGCTACGTCCTGAACACCACCACTGGCGACAAGGAACGCATCGGTCGTATCGTGCGCATGCATGCTGATAAGCGCGAAGATATCGACAAGATCGCTGCTGGCGACATTGCCGCAGTGGTTGGCTTGAAGAACACTGGTACAGGTAATACCTTGACTGATCCAGCGCATCCGATTGCTCTGGAATCAATTGAGTTCCCAGAGCCGCCAGTTTCTATCGCCGTTGAGCCAAAGTCAAAGGCTGACCAAGAAAAAATGGCGCTGGCTTTGCAGCGTTTGTCCGAGGAAGACCCAACCTTCCGCATTCACACTGATGAAGAAACCGGCCAGACGATCATGTCCGGCATGGGTGAGTTACACCTGGATATCCTGATCGACCGTATGAAGCGCGAGTTCAAGGTTGAAGCTAATATCGGTGAGCCGCAAGTGGCCTTCCGCGAGTCAATCAAGGGCCGCGCCGAAGTCCAAGGTAAGCACGCCAAGCAGTCTGGTGGCCGCGGTCAATACGGTGACGTCTGGGTACGCTTTGAGCCGAATGAGGCAGGCAAGGGCTTTGAATTCATCGACGAGATTAAGGGCGGCGTGGTTCCTCAGGAATATCGCCCAGCTGTCATGAAGGGTATCAAGGAAACCTTGGAAGGCGGCGTTATCGCTGGCTATCCAGTGGTTGATGTCAAGGCGACGCTGTACGATGGTTCATACCACGATGTTGACTCCTCAGAACTAGCCTTCTCATTGGCGGGGAGCTTGGCAGCTCGTGAAGGTATCAAGCAGGCAACACCAATTCTGCTCGAGCCAGTCATGAAGGTTGAAGTAACCACTCCAGAAGAGTTCATGGGCGACATCATCGGTGACCTGAACTCACGCCGCGGCCGCATTGACGCCATGGAAGATTTGATGGGCGGCGCCAAACTAGTCAAGGCCTTTGTGCCACTGGCGAACATGTTTGGCTACACCTCGGACATCCGCTCGATGTCACAGGGCCGTGCAGCCAGCACCATGGAGCTCGCGCAGTACGAGGAAGTACCACCAAACGTGGCGCAGGAGATTATCGAGAAGCGCAACGCCTAGCGTGTAGTGATAAAACGATACTAAAATACCGCTCCTGTTGTGGAGCGGTATTTAGGCGGGCGACTACAAGACGCCCTCTAGTCCTTGGTGATCTGCTCTTGGTGCTCAAGCTTATTCCAATGAGCTATGATGGCGGTAGCTGCTGCTTGGCGGAGCGGGCTATCTTCACCTTTTTCACTTTCAGAGCCAAAGCTTTTTTCTGGATCAAGCTCGCCTGTCTCTATACCTTTTTCAATTACTGATCCAAGCCACTCTTGGAACTCTGCTTGATTGGTTTTAGCGCCGTCGGTGTTATAACGTACCATGTCTGGTGTCGCAGTCACTTCTCTTATTCCTTTCTGTTACTTATTCAAACTGCCAAATTGTAGCAGGTAATCAATGCCATGTCAATAGTCTAGACCCACATCCTACTACTGTTGACGTCACAGACCAACGTGTGTTAAAATCACAGGGTAATTTCTATTACGCGTAATATCAACCGTTCTCCTTGATGAATGAGCAGGTCTGGTTATGATTGAAGCGCTTGTCATGAACGCCTCACTCAGAACCCAGAAACCGCACGTCATCAGGAGTATTTAAGTGGGAGTGAGGAAAAGTGAAAACACTTCTCGGTACCAAACTTGGTATGACCCAGCTCTTGGCTGAAGACGGCAAAGCCATTCCGGTGACGCTGATCCAAGCCGGCCCTGTCACCGTGACTCAGGTGAAGACTGTCGAAACCGACGGTTACAATGCGGTGCAGGTCGCTTATGGAGAGGGTAAGAACCTGAGCAAGGCCGTGGCTGGACACGTCAAGCCAGCCCAAGTGACCCCGAAGCACATTCGGGAATTCCGCGTCGACGAGATCCCTGAGGGTCTCAAAGTTGGCGACGAAATCAACGTTTCCGCGTTCGAAGTCGGCGATTCTGTCGATGCAACCGGAACCAGCAAAGGTAAAGGTTTCGCTGGAACCATTAAACGCCACAACTTTAAGCGTCACCGCAAGACGCACGGTGGTAAAGGTAATACTCGTAAGCCAGGTTCAATTGGCTCGATGTATCCACAGAAAGTGTTCAAGGGTAAGACGATGGCTGGCCATATGGGTCACGAGCGTGTTACGGTCAAGAACCTGGAAGTGGCATATGTTGACCCAGAGACCAATCTGATCGGGGTGAAGGGCGCTGTGCCTGGGCCACGAAAAGGGCTGATCATTTTAGGAGGTAACAAGTAATGGCTGAATCAACCAAACTTCCTAAAGACATTTTTGCTGTTGAAGTGCCAAATCACGAACTATTGAAATTGGCATATGACAGTTATCTAGCAAACGCTCGTTTGGCAAGCGCAACCACCAAGCAGCGCGGTGAAGTTTCCGGTGGTGGTAAAAAGCCATGGAAGCAAAAGGGAACTGGTCGAGCACGTTTCGGTTCAACCCGTAACCCAATCTGGCGCGGCGGTGGTGTGGTCTTTGGTCCGCGCGGCAACGAAAACTACACCAAAAAATTGTCTAAAACCGCCAAGAAAGTGGCAATTCGCCAAGCCTTGACGGTAGCCAATGAGGCAAAGAAAATTGTCGTCAAGGACATCAAGACGACGGGCAAGACCAAAGAGGTCGCAACCTTCTTGGCTGACAACAAGTTTGAGCGCCGCGTACTGATCGTCGTCGACGAAAAGACGCCAGAATTGATGCGCGCGAGCAACAACATTCAGAGCGTATTGGTAATCCGCGCGAGCTACCTCAGCGTTTACCACATTCTGAATGCGGATACTATTGTCATGACCCCGAAAGCTCTGCCAGTAATCACTGAGTGGCTGAGTAAGGAGGAAGCGTAATATGAAACAGATGACAATTATCCCACGCATCAGCGAGAAAGCCTACGCCGTGAGCGCCAACGGCGTGTACGTGTTCCGCGTTCCGCTGAACCTGAATAAAAACGAGATCAAAGCAGCAGTTGAAGCGCAATTTGACGTCACCGTTCTGAAGGTAAAAACCTTGGTACAAGACGGCAAAGCTGTGCGTTTCTCACGAGGCAAAAACCGCTATCCTGGCACGACTACGCGCAAGGATTGGAAGAAAGCTTACGTGACGCTGAAAGATGGCGATAAGCTCGATGTGTTTGACGCAGTAGAGCAGCAGATGGAGGAGACCAAGTAATGCCAGTGAAAGCTTACAATCCAACCACTCCTGCTCGTCGCGGCATGACGAGTCAGGATTTGTCGGATATCACGACAAGAAAACCGCTCAAAAGTCTGATCAAAGCCAAAAAGCAAAATGCCGGCCGCAACAACCAAGGCCGTATCACCGTGCGTCATCGCGGCGGTGGCGTTCGCCGTCACTACCGTTTGGTGAACCACAATTTGCCGGCTGGTCTGACGCTGACGGTTGAAGAAATTGAGTACGATCCAAACCGCTCAGCACGCATCGCTCGAGTGAAAGATCAGTACAATTTGTACCACTACGTATTGGCCGACACCTCGATGGTCAAGGGCAAGACGATTCAGACTGGCGAGGAAGCACCAATCGAGGCCTCAAACCGCCTGCCGCTGTCTGCTATCCCTGTTGGTACGATGATTTATGCTATTGAACTGACTGCCGGCAAAGGTGCGCAAATGGTTCGCGCCGCTGGTGCCAAAGCTCAGTTGATGGCCAAAGAAGGCAATTACGCAACCATCAAATTGCCATCTGGTGAAGTTCGCAAAGTTCGCCTGGAAGCAACCGCTGCCATCGGTACAGTCGGTAACGTCCAGCACCAGAACGTGAAGATCGGTTCAGCTGGCCGCCGCCGCCGCAAGGGTATTCGCCCAACCGTGCGCGGTGTCGTCATGAACGCCGCAGATCACCCACATGGTGGTGGTGACGGTGGTCGCCACGGTACTGGTAAAGCGCCACGTACGCCATGGGGTCAATTGACGCTGGGTTATCGAACTCGCCGCCGTAAAGGCTCAAATAAATTAATCGTACGCACGCGTCACGACGCGAAGAGGAAGAGGTAGGGTTATGGATTTTGAGGCTAAGACAATAGATGGCTATGACGATAGCGTTATAGGAGTCCTTAACGTAAAGCTAAACGATCAAGAACGAGCGACGGTTAAAGGCTCGAGTGATCCCACGGTCACATTAGCAAGGCTTGTATTCAGGGAAGTTGCCGGGGGAAGCGCCATACCAGAAAATCCTTGTGGCTATCTATATGTTGACCCACACACCTTTGGGCACTTTCAAGTAGAGCCAGACCTCTCTGATGTCATGGACATACATAATGCAGAGAGAGCGGTTGGGGAAGCCATCAAAGATGGTCAAAAATATAAAAAGCTATGTGAAAAGCTGGTAGGGATTGCTACAAAGTACCAAGAAGGAGACGCTGAATGAGTCGTTCATTAAAGAAAGGTCCATTCGTCGATGTGAAGCTTGCGAAAAAAGTCGCTGCTCTCAGCCTTGACGATCGAACCGTTATCAAAACGTGGGCGCGCGCTTCGACTATCACCCCAGAAATGGTCGGTCGAACGATTGCTGTCTACAACGGTAAGATGCACGTGCCTGTGCTGATTACCGAAAATATGGTTGGCCACAAACTCGGTGAGTTTAGCCCAACTCGTAAGTTCCGTAAGCACGGCGGAAAGGATAAGAAGTAATCATGGCTGATACTACGTATACTGTTCGCGCTTACGCCAAAGGTGTTGACCAAACACCACGCAAGGTTAGCTTGGTGGCTGCCCTAGTACGCGGCCGCACCGTCGCTGATGCATTGGTTATTTTGGAGCACGTGCCAAAACGCGCTGCTTTGCCAGTCAAAAAGGCAATCGACAGCGCCAAGGCAAACGCCATCAACAATCACGGTTTGGACGCCAAAAGCTTGGTGATCACTACCTTGAGTGTTACTACTGGTACACGCCTGCGCCGCTTTAAGCCAGCATCACGCGGTCGTGCCTTGCCATTCCAGAAAAAGACGTCAAACATCTTGGTCGAAGTAACTGGTACTGAGAAACCAAAGAAAGCGCCTGCGAAAAAACTAGAGACCAAGGCAAAGGCAGAGACCAAACCTGCCAAGCCTGCAGCGAAAAAAGCCGCCGAAACCACGGCAAAAAAGGAGGAGAAGTAAATGGGTCAAAAAGTGAATCCAATCAACTTCCGCCTACAAGTTCACAAGAACTGGAGCTCTCGTTGGTTTACGGCCAATAAGAAAGAGTTTGCGGAGGCAATTCGCCAGGATCACGAAATCCGCGAATTGATTGAGAAGAAATTTGCCTCACGCCCAACCATCAATCGCATTGAGATTGAGCGGAGTGCTAACTTGATCACGGTAACTATTCACACGGCAAAAGCTGGTGTGGTGATCGGCCGTGGCGGTGCGGGCGTGAATGAATTGAAAAAGCAAGTTGAGAAAATTGTCGGTCAGGCGGTTCGCATCAACATCGAAGAAGTCCGCCGACCGGAACTAGCAGCCAAATTGGTGGCAGAAAACATCGCCCGCCAGTTGGAACGCCGCATCAATTTCCGCCGCGCAACCAAAATGACCGCACAAAACACCATGAGCGCTGGTGCCAAAGGTATCCGCATCGAGGTGGCTGGTCGTTTGAACGGTGCTGAAATGGCACGCCGCGAAAAGGTGATCGAGGGCTCAGTGCCGCTTCACACCCTTCGCGCTGATATTGACTTCCACTGTGCTCGCGCCCAGACACCGGCTGGTATCATCGGCGTGAAAGTGTGGATTTATAAGGGAGAAAGGAGTCGCTAAATGCTGTTACCAAAGAAAACCAAGCACCGCAAAGTGCGCATCGGTAAAAACCGTGGTCAAGCAACCCGTGGTAATTACATCGCGTTCGGCGACTTTGCACTGCAATCACAATCAAACGAGCGCATCAACTCCCGCCAAATCGAGTCTGCTCGTCAGGCAATGACCCGCTACATCAAGCGTGGTGGTAAGATTTGGATTCGGATTTTCCCACACACCCCAGTTACTCGCAAGCCACTTGGTTTGAAGATGGGTGGTGGTAAAGGTAATCCAGAGTTCTTTGTTGCTAAGGTGAAGGCCGGCACAGTGATGTTTGAAATGCAGGGCGTTTCAGAGGAAGTCGCTCGTGAGGCAATGCGCCTGGCTAGCCACAAACTACCAGTCAAATGTAAGTTCATCAAGCGGGAGGACGCATAATGGCTGACGCAAAGAAAACTGCAAAAGCAGCAGTTTTAAAGACCGTTGATGATTTGAAGAAGGAACTCGCCGAAAAGCGAAATGACCTGCTTCAAGCAAAGCGTTCTCACGCTGCTGGCGAATTAGTTAATCCAAAAGCGCTGCGTTCACTCCGCAAGGACATCGCACGCCTGCTGACACAAATTAACGAAAAGGAGAGCAAGTAATGGCCCGACGAACACTGATTGGCGTCGTAACGAGTGCCAAGCGCGACAAGACCATCACTGTGACGGTCACCAGCCGCGAAACGCATCCGCTCTACGGCAAACAGTACACCGTGACTCGCAAGTACACTGCTCATGATGAGACCAATGAGGCAGGCGAAGGCGACAAGGTGCAGATCGAAGAGACGCGCCCAATTTCCAAGACCAAGAGCTTTACCCTGGTCAAGGTGATTGAAAAGTCTCGCGGTTCTATCAAACTAAAGGCTGAAGTTTCTGGCGAAGCTGAGGAAGAGACCAAGGAGGACGACAAATGATCCAACAAGAATCTCGCCTCAAAGTAGCTGACAACTCGGGTGCCAAAGAAGTATTGTGTATCCGCGTTCTCGGTGGCACCCGCCGCCGCTACGCTCGCGTTGGTGACGTGATCGTCTGTTCAGTCAAGGATGCCAGCCCAACCGGCAACGTCAAAAAGAAGTCTGTCGTCAAGGCTGTAGTGGTTCGCACTCGCGACCAAATCCACCGCAAGGACGGCTCAACCATTTGCTTTGATGACAACGCCGTGGTGATTATCAACGATGACAAACAGCCAAAGGCCACCCGTGTCTTCGGCCCAGTGCCACGCGAACTACGCGACATGGGCTACATGAAGATCATCAGCTTGGCTCCGGAGGTACTCTAATGGCTCGTATTCACAAAGATGACACCGTAAAAATCATTGCTGGTAAGAACAAAGGTACGACTGGTAAAGTCCTGAAGGTTAACACTAAAGATCAGACTGTTTTGGTCGAAGGTGTTGGCGTCGGACACCGCCACGTCAAACCAAGCCAGTACAATCCAAAAGGCGGCAAGAAAGATATCCACGTACCGATGGACATCAGCAAAGTCGCGCTGGTTGTTGACGAAAAGTCAGGCAAAACCAGCCGGGTTGGTTTAGTAAAGAACGCTGACGGCGGCAAAACTCGCGTCGCTCGCCAAGCAAAAAATAAGGAGATTAAATAATGGCAGAGAAGAAAACCGTCGTGCCAGCTCCTCGCTTGAAAGCCTTGTACCAGGAGAAATACCTGAAGGAACTGCAAGCCGAACTAGATCTAAAGAACGTGCACCAAGTGCCAGCTTTGGAAAAGATCATCGTGAGCGTTGGCACCGGCAAAAAGAAAGATGACAAGCGTCACTTTGAAATCGTCAAAAACACCGTTGCAAAGATCACTGGTCAGGCACCAGTTGCCCGCCAGGCAAAGAAGTCAATCGCTGGCTTTAGCATCCGTAAAGGCATGGGTGCGCCAATTGGCGTCAGTGTCACGCTGCGCGGCAGCAGGATGTACGAGTTCATGGATCGCTTGATCAACGTGGCACTCCCACGCGTCCGCGACTTCCATGGCGTTGGCCTGAAGTTCGACAAAGGCGGTAACTACAACCTGGGTATCATCGAACAGTCAATCTTCCCAGAACTGACGTTTGAGGAAACACAGATTTTGCACGGCTTGCAGGTAACATTTGTCATCAAGAATGGCGATAAAGAAGCTTCGAAAGCCTTGCTGGAGAAGTTTGGCATGCCGTTTGAGAAGAAAGGAGGCGTCAGGTAATGGCTAAGAAATCAATGATCGCTCGCGATAAAAAGCGCCTGAAGCTGATCGCTAAGTTCGCAGCCAAACGCGCTAAATTGAAAGAACTTGGCGACCTCATAGGTCTGCAGAAACTGCCTCGTAACTCGAGCCCAACTCGGCACAAGAACCGCGACAGCATTTCCGGCCGTCCACGCGGCTACATGCGCCAGTTCGGTCTGAGCCGCATCAATTTCCGCGAAAAAGCAGCCAAAGGTGAAATCCCAGGTATAACAAAGAGTAGTTGGTAAGAAGGAAAGGAGATTCGACAATGTCTATGCAAACTACAGACCCAATCGCCGACCTTCTGACGCGCATTCGCAATGCGAAACTGGTTGGCAAGACGGAAGTTCGTGTTCCGTCCAGCAAGATGAAAAAAGTCATCGCTGAACAATTAGTCAAAAACGGCTACCTTGCAGATGTTAAACTAGAGGACGCCAAGCCTCGCGGTGTGCTGGTCTTGACCATCAACGA
This sequence comes from Candidatus Saccharibacteria bacterium oral taxon 488, assembly GCA_013100805.1. Taxonomy (NCBI): domain Bacteria; phylum Candidatus Saccharimonadota; species Candidatus Saccharibacteria bacterium oral taxon 488. The sequence continues at coordinate 448,123 of CP040000.1, read as the reverse complement.
AGAAGGTACTAACAGCACCATCAACGAGATCACCCGCGTATCAAAGCCAGGCCGTCGTGTCTACGTCGGCGCTAGCGAGATTCCAAAGGTGAAAAGCGGCCGCGGTCTAGTACTCATCTCAACCTCAAAGGGTGTCATGACTGGCGCCGAAGCAGCCAAGGCTAAACTTGGTGGTGAGTTGTTGCTGAAGGTGTACTAAATTACGCTTTGTCAGCAATAAAAAGCGCTCGGGGAAAATAATCTCCGGGCGCTTTTAGTTGTCTATCAAATACATCGGCACAACAAGCTAAGACCCCAGCAGTGTAGACAGCAGGGCAACTAAAAATATACAGGCGATTAGCGCGACTGGCATCATGCGCTTCAGGGTGGCTAAGTCTTTTCGCCTCGTGGCAAAGTATGTAGCAAACATCAGTGCACACAGAGGGCTTAACGGTGGTGTGACGAGCAAACACAGAATGAAAATAATAGTATCAAATGATGAACCATTATAAATACCGAAAAAACCATTAAGCGGCACTCCCTTATCAATCACACCAGCAACAGCCACTGGTGGTAATGCGAAGATACTGGCGATAATTGCTGTCGCCTGCCACCACGTCAAACGATCGACAAACCGAGCCAGCCATCGTCGCTTTGCGGTGTCGCCTTGTGGTTTCGTTGCTTTATATTGAGGTTGTGGTATTTCACCCCGGGGCGGTGTAGTGTCCTGAGGTGTTCGTGGTGTTTGAGCAGAATCCTTATCCATGATGATATTACTATAGCACATGATAGAGGGCTCTTGTGCCTCTGATGTGAATAGATATAATTGTCTCGTGGCAACAGGCCATGCTAGGAGAGTGTTTTGCTTGCTAGTAAAGTACTTTTATGATATAATGCCAAAATAATGACAGAGAAGGTATACGACACAGGGGGAGTACACTCCTAAGAGTTCATCATCATAATCAACCACAAGAAAGGAATAACCATGATTCGTAAATCCCCAGAATCCACTATCAGCGGAAAAATTGGTAACGTTTTGCGCCGACCGCTAGCTAGCTTTATGGGCGTAGTGGCACTGTTTGCCTCTGGCTGCGGCCTGTCGGGATTGGACGCCAAGCCAGCCCCAGCGACTGTTACCGTGACCACGACGAACAGGCATCCGCAAACGACCGAGACGCCACGGGCGACGCAAACCGTACGCGTCACTGAAACCGTGACGCCGTCCCCGTCAGAACCAACCTCGCGTCCGACGGAGACATCCAGACAGCAATCTACGCCGAAAGAAGGAGACATCGTCACTATCGGCGGGAAAATCACCTGTGCCAACGGCGAGAAGTTTGTCGGTGCGTGGGCAGAGAGAACAGGAAAAATAAAATCGGACTGGGTGGAGACTAATCCAACTAGCGACCAGTCGGTCGTTGACACTAAAGACATGGTGGGCGTGATCGGTGAAAAAATAAAAGTTTCCGTTGGTTGTGGTGGAACGAAGAAGGATTGGGGTACAGTAAGCTATTCTGGCTTTACAAAATTTACCGGCAAGGATCTTGATATCACCTGCTATCCTAACGGTAACAACGGCTGGTGCGAGGTAAAAGAGAAGTAGTCTCTCGGCTAAACGCCCCGTTGTCTTGACATGTACCCGCCTCGCAAACTACGATATTCTTATGAAAAATCATAAGGACGTGTTCATGGATCAACGGTAGGCAAAAATGATTCCGTTTCTGAAGCTTCCTGCTACCTCTAAAGCCGACGTCATCACACTGCGAGATGTGTTCTATAACGATATGTTGCGGCTGTTTGTGTTTGGCGTCGTGTTATTAACATTATTTTATGGCGTAGGTGCGTTGATGGCGGCTGCAGGCAATAATAAATATCCGATTGAATATTACACGCAGCTGTTTTTTGACTACACGCCGGTGGTGCGATTGATCATTCCGTTGGGATTTTGTGTAGCGGTAATGGGGCTGAAACGAGATAAGCGGTGGTGGTCATGTTTGGCGGCGGCGGAGTTCATGTTTGTTGTTAACTTTAGTAATCAAACATATCATTTTGAGCTTAGTGGGATGCTGTCGCTCATTTCTGCCGTTTTATTAACGATTTGTGCATGGCGTTTGTGGGATTATTATGAGCTGCGGCGGGTGTATCATTATGATACGCCACAGCTGACGCGGCCGGCACTGGGGGCGTACATCACGCTAGCGATAGCGTCCTTGCTCATGCTGATACCGCTCAGCTGGACGTCGTGGTTTTGGCGGTGAGTTTTGGTTTACTGGGCTTGATTGTTGGTGCCGGTGCGACCGTCATCCTCCCGTTCGTTATCTCGGTAATCACGCCGATGACTCGATTGTCTTTATTGCCAATCGGTGCGAATGTTGCCCGCGTGCCCACCGGTGGCAGGCGCAGCGGATTCATGGCGTTGATAGGTATAGTGATCGTCTCGCCATATTCCTTGAGCCGCCAAAAACTGTCCGCCTCGATCTTAATAATAGTTACCGCGCTACTAATCAGCAGGCCGTCATTATCTAGTCGCGCATATGTCTCGAGCGCCTCCAAGCGATCCTTCTGCGGCGTGTCTTTGTGAGCGCGCTGCCAGATGTAGAAAAATAGACTTACGACAAGGCAAAAGAAATTGCCGATAACGACGATGAAAGCGATGGTGATAGTTGGGAAGGGGTTACTTTGATAGACATAGAACAGCACTATAATAACAAACGTCGTCAGGCTAAACGTTATGGCGAGTACACGTGAAAGATGAAACTTGAACATGATAATTTGATGTGAGCAGTCTACTACAAGACACCGCACCTAGCAGTAATTATAAGGACCAGCCTGATTATTCGTCAATAAAAGTGCTTATCGTCATTACTTTAGAGATTGCTCCAGCTGCTCGCCAAACACCGTTAACCCCGCCGCAATCGTTAGCCCATGTCCGAAAGTTGGTAGTTGCTGATAATTAACGTCTGCGAATTCACTATCATTTGGCTGACTGTCGTTTGGCGACACAACTTGGTCGTAAATGCTGTAGAATGAAGTGACACGCGCGAGCTTTGCTTGAATAGCGGGCAGGTTATTGGATAATTCGTCGATTGCCCGGGCAAGTGTCTCGTTTTTTAGGCGCTGTCGATAAACATACGGCGTAGCAATTGTCGCAACGCCTTTGACTTTACCGTCATCTACCACCACCAAAGCATTCAGTGCCGCCACACCACCTGCACTTGCACCGATGATATATACGTCCCCATTTAGATCACGTATATAATTGTTCAGGCGATTTTGCTTATCGTGATAATTACTCGCTGCGTCCTCCCAGCCGAACGTAAAAACATGTACACGAAAACCACGCGCCCGCCACACGGGACAAACAAGCTTATATAGCCACTTTCGATCACCCAGACCAGGGATGAGAATAAGGTGAGGTGTGGTGCGCATTGCCATCGTGTGTTTATTATAGAAAAGCTTTGAGTATTGGGCAATGAAGGGCTGATGTTTAGTGACCGACCGACCAGTTGCTTGCTATTCTGTTACAATAATGAATACGGAGCGGTATGACGCTTTAATAAACACTATATTATGGACATAAGGAATGAAATGATATGACTATAGAAAAAGAAAGTGCAAAGAATATAAAGGAAAACATAGAATATATAGATAGCTTAGAGAATGCTATTAATTATACATTCAATGATGATGACAGATCGATCATTCGTTTCATGATACTTTGGATTGCATATAATCGTAATTACAATATGTATTCGGAAGAGTATCTAGAGCCAGATAGATTCAAAGAATATTTCAAAAGCATAGCGGGAGAATATGTGAGTACGAACAGAGAGTGCATAATCAAGGATTTCAAGAGTACAAAGCCCGAAGGGAGATTAAGTGTTAAAAATATGAAAAAAGGAAAGGAAAATGAAAAGGAAAAGTGTCTTAGGAATGAAGAAGATTTAGATTTAGAAAATCTTGCGGATGTTATATATACTATACGCTGTAACCTATTCCATGGCGATAAGAGATTATCGGAACTAAGCGAGAAAAAGATAGTTGGTTGGGCATATGAACTCCTGCTGAACATCGCAAAAGAACATTACAATATATATTAACGCGATTTATGTAGTACATGGTCGGTGAGAGCCCGCCTTGCATTTCACCCCTAATCTATGCTAAAATACCAGGGTTAATATCAAATCACACGAAAGGTGAGTAATGAGTCTGAGTCGAATCGGAAAACTGCCGGTGGTTATTCCGGCCGGTGTGACAATCACGGTTGACTCTGGTGATGTGGTCGTAAAGGGCCCGAAAGGTGAATTGACACAATTCATCACGCCAGCAGTTGAGGTGAAAGTCGAAGACGGACAAGTCACGGTTCATCCGAAGGATGAGTCTAAAACTGCTCGCGCCCAGCACGGTCTGATGCGCGCGCTGATCAACAACATGGTAATCGGCGTGACCAAGGGCTACGAGAAGCGTCTCGAGGTCAATGGTGTCGGTTTCCGCGTGAGCTCCAGTAACAATGAGCTGGAAATGGCGCTCGGGTTTTCACACCCAGTCAAATACAAAGCCCCAGAGGGCATCACCGTTACCAACGAAAAGATGACCATCATCGTCAGCGGTATCAATAAACAGCAAGTCGGCCAAGTCGCTGCGGAAATCCGCGCGCTGAAGAAGCCTGAACCATACAAGGGCAAGGGTATCAAGTACGCTGACGAGCAAATTTTGCGCAAAGCAGGAAAGACAGGTAAGTAATCATGGCTGAAAACAAGAAATTACTCAACCAAGCTCTTCGCAAAAACCGCGTTCGCGCGAAAGTTTCAGGCACTGCAGAGCGCCCACGCCTGACGGTCACCATCAGCAACATGCACGTCAGTGCTCAGCTGATCGACGACATCGCTGGCAAGACATTGGCTGCCGCAACCACTGTCGGCACCAAAGCAAAAGGTACGATGAGCGAAAAATGTGCTGCCATCGGTACGGAAATTGCTAAGAAAGCAAAGAAAAGTAAAATTAGCGCAGTGGTCTTTGACCGCAACGGCCGCCAGTACGCTGGTCGCTTGAAGGCATTGGCTGATGCTGCGCGCCAAGAAGGATTGGAGTTCTAGTATGGCAGAACAAGCTGCAAATACTACCCCACGCGCAGAAGGCCGCCGGCCTCGCAGTCCGCGTGGTGGTCGCCGCGATGACCGGCGAAATGTGCGCGATGACGCACCAAAAGAGTTTGAGGAATTGGTAATCAACATTGACCGCGTGAGCCGCGTGGTAAAGGGTGGCCGCCGCTTCCGCTTTAAGGCGTTGGTGGTTGTCGGCAACCGCAAGGACAAGGTTGGTGTCGGTGTAGCCAAAGGTGCCGACGTGCAAGCTGCGGTCGCCAAAGCAACCTCAGTTGCCAAGAAGCATTTGATCACTTTGCCGCTGAACAGCGAGACCATTCCACACGACAGCGAAGTCAAGTTCTCAGGCGCCCGCGTGCTGATCAAGCCAGCTGCTCCTGGTACCGGTATTATCGCTGGTGGTGTAGTGCGACAGATCATCGGCGTAACTGGTGTCCGTAACCTATTGACTAAGTCGCTTGGCTCAACCAACAAGGTGAACATCGCCTACGCAACCATTGAAGCATTGAAATCACTGGTTCCACGCGAACAGTGGCTCAATGCTCAGCCAGTCAAAAAAGCTGCTAAAAAGGAGGCTAAGTAATGAAATACAACGATCTCCAAGTTTCAGCAAACAAGAATAAAAAGCGTGTTGGTCGCGGTATCGCTGCTGGCCAGGGTAAAACCGCCGGTCGCGGTACTAAGGGACAGAACGCCCGTACTGGTAAAAAGCTTCGCGCCATGTTCCAGGGTGGCCAGCGTCCATTAGCTCAGGCTGTGCCAAAAGCTCGCGGTTTCAAGAGCCTGCGCACACCAGCTCAGGTAGTCTACTTGGATCACTTGAATGCCTTTGACGGTAAGACCGTTGACAACGCATTGCTATTTACCGAAGGCTACATCGCCACGCCGTTCCACACGGTCAAGGTGATCGCCCGCGGTGAATTGAAAGCTAAGGTTGACTTGAAAGTGCAAGCTGCTTCCGCTTCAGTTGTCAAAGCGATTGAAAAAGCCGGCGGCTCATTTGAGAAAGTTGCGACACCACTGCGCCAAAGTACCAAGGATGTCGAGGAGAGCGATAAGTAATTTTATCAGCCACACAAACAAATACCCCGCACAGGACGGGGTATTTTACGTAAATGGTATAATATGAATATGTTCAATAAATCAAAAGACGGTAAATCTGCAGCAAGCTATTACCAAAAACTTGGCTCAAGACTGGGATATTTACTCGTCATGAAGCGCAGTCAGCACTTCGGATATTACGATGATCAACACACGACTGAGGATAAAGCACAGGCTAACTACCATAGTAAGTTCATCAAATTACTCCGATTACACCCAAACATGCGCATACTAGACGCTGGCTGCGGACAAGGTGTTGTCGCTACTGAAATCGCAAAGACCTGTAAGGTCAAGGTTACTGGCATTACGATAACACCGCACGAAGTTAAAAATGCTGCCCGCAGAGCTCTAAAGCATGGGGTTGCAGCACGAACATCATTTCTAGTGCAAGATTACTCAGATTTAAGTTTTGATGACAGCAGCTTTGATCGCATTTATACAACAGAATCTTTGTCTCATGCCTGGAATGTCAAACAGGTGTTGTCGGAGTGTTACAGAGTACTTAAACCTGGAGGAATGCTAGTCTGCGCCGAGTACGAGATGGATTACAAAAATTTTAACCAAGAGATAAAACGATTAGCTGATTTAGTGAAAGATCACGCTGCGATCCATGCTATGTATCAATTCGGTAGGGGTGAATTTGAACAGTCTATCAAGGAAACCGGTTTTGAACTAATGGAGGTTCAAGATTGGACCACGGGTCTAAAACCATCATTTGACCGATTAAGACAATTAGCACGGCCTCTTGCGGGCATCATTAAGAAGCTGCGGCTTGAACACTTATTTGTTAATGTGACAGCCGCCTCGCTGTATTCTGATGGTGCTGAAAATAACGTCTTTGCATATAAAGTATATATCTGTAAAAAACCACTCTAGATTATACTTTGTCTAATACAACCGACAGTCAATTTAGATAAAACAGCAATAAACCTATGGAAAAGCATCAATAATTACGCTATACTGAAAAGAGTTACTGAGGATATAAATGCCAAAGACAGAGGGGTAAACGACGATGATGAGTTGGAAGACCGTGTGGCGGTCGCTGAAAAATAAAGATATGCAGAAACGCCTGGCCATTGTGGTGGGGATTATTGTGGTGTATCGAATGCTGGCGCATATTCCGGTGCCGTTGGCTAATCCGACACAGATGAAGACGGCACTGGCAGCAGCGCTGGGACAGACTGACCTCGGCGGGTTCTTGAACCTGCTTTCGGGTGGTGCGCTGGCGAGCTTTTCACTCGTGCTGGTTGGACTCAGTCCATTCATTACCGCTAGTATCATCACTCAGCTACTCACCAAGGCCATCCCAAAGCTCGAGGAGCTACACAAGGACGGTGAATCGGGCAGGCGCAAGATCCAGCAGTGGACGCGGCGGCTGACTATTCCATTGGCCATTGTCCAGTCGATCGCCTTTATCTTCCTGTTGCGCCAGACAGTGCTAGCTGGCGGTACGACGACGCTGAGCGACCCGACGATGCTCGAGTGGACAGTTGGCGTGACGGCAATGACGGCCGGTTCGGTACTTTTGATGTGGCTGGGTGAATTGATCACCGAGCAGGGTATCGGTAATGGTATCTCGATCTTGATTTTCGCTGGTATCATCAGCCAGATCCCGCAGATGCTGGGCTCACTCATTTCGTCGCTTGGGAACACTGCGGCTGGCGGACTGAACGTCTTTAACTGGTTTACCTTGCCGGTCAATCCAACCGTCTTTTGGCTAGTGATAATCATGGCTATCGCCTCACTCATCATTCTCTACTTCTTGGTAAAAATTAACGAAGCCCAGCGCGTCATCACCATCAACTACGCCAAGCGCGTTCACGGTAATTCCAGCTACGGCGGTATCAAGAGCATCCTGCCGGTCAAGCTGATCGCTGCTGGCGTCATCCCGGTCATCTTTGCCGTTGCCTTCCTCAGCTTGCCGCAATTCATCGGCCAAGTCATGAAGGCCTCAGGCAATCCAAACCTGCAAAACACTGCCAACACCCTGATCACGTGGTTTCAGGCGCCAAACCCGGGCTCCTTTACCGGCAGCACCTGGGAGGCGTTCATTTACCCGACGCTATATTTCCTCTTGGTCATTGCCTTTACTTATTTCTACACCGGGATCGTCTTTAACGCTAACGAAATCGCTGAGAATCTGCAAAAGCAGGGCGGCTTTATCGAGGGCGTTCGGCCGGGTGAGCAAACCGAGAAATATCTAACGCGCACGGTTAATCGCTTAATTCTGTTCGGTTCAATCGTCCTCGGTATCATCGCCATCTTGCCGTTTGTCGCTGAATATTTAATGTATCACCTAGCGGCAATCCGCGGCTCGCGCCTGTCGATCGGCGGTACCGGGCTGCTCATCGTAGTCTCAGTCGGCCTCGAGTCACTACGCCAGCTCAACTCGCGCGCTCTGATGGTTACCTATGACGACTTTGACCCAGACGAACTGACCAAGAAAAAGTCGAAAAAACGACGCTCGTCCCTCTTGTAATCGCCGAGGCGATACGGTATAATTGACAACTGTAACTTATGGCGAGTCAAAAGGAAGTCATCAAGATGATTGGTAAGGTGGTGGAAGCACTGCCTAATACCCAATTTCGGGTGGAACTGGAGAATGGCCATAGTATCATCGCGCACATTTCGGGACGGATGCGCAAGAATTACATCCGCCTGGTGCCTGGTGATAGGGTGGAAGTCGAGATGACTCCTTACGATCTCACAAAGGGTCGCATCGTCTTTCGCCTCAAGGAGGAGCGACCAGCGCACGCGGTTCGAAACACGCGGCGCTCGTCATAATACTAACGATAATCTCGGGTTTACTCGGGAAGGGAGATTTCAGAGCACTTTATGAAAGTTCGTGCAAGTGTCAAGAAGATCGACAAAGATCCCAAGAAAGGTGACAAGCTAGTGCGCCGCAAAGGCCGCCTGTACGTCATCAACAAAAGAAAACCTAAGAACAAGCAAAGGCAGGGTTAAGCATGGCTCGAATTGCTGGGGTAGTTATCCCAACAGAGAAGCAAGTGCAAATTGCGCTCACCTATATTTATGGGATTGGGCCGAAGCACGCTTCGAGCATCCTTGCGGCGGCTAAGATTGAGCCGACCACTCGGGTGAAAGATCTCACCGAGGCTGAAGAAAACAAGATTCGCGAAATTATCGACAGCGAATACACCGTCGAAGGTGATCTCCAGCGCTTGGTAACTAACAACATTAAGCGCTTGAAGGATATCAACGCCTATCGCGGTCTTCGCCACAAAGCAGGACTGCCGACACGCGGACAGCGGACTCGTACGAATGCACGAACTCGCAAGGGTCGCGCCATCGCCGTGGGCGGTACACAACCAAAAGCAGCAAGTAAGACCTAAAGAAAGGACTAAGAAATGGCAGACGCAAAATCTACCAAGAAGAAGCAGCGCCGATCAGTCCCAGCTGGTCAGCTGCATATTCAAGCAACATTTAACAACACCATTGTTACCTTTTCTGACAAGAAGGGTAACGTGTTGACCGCTTCATCAGCTGGTGCATGTGGTTTCCGTGGTAGCAAAAAAGGCACCGCCTATGCTTCACAGGTTGCTGCTGAAAAAGCTGCTGAAGCTGCGAAAACGCAGTATGGTTTGAAATCAGTTGACGTTTTCGTCAAAGGTGTCGGCTTGGGCCGTGACGCCGCTATTCGTGCGGTTGGCGCTTTCGACATCTCAGTAGAAAGCATTAAGGACGTAACTGGCGTGCCTCACGGCGGCGTTCGTCCACGAAAGGCACGGAGGGCATAATTATGGCACGAGATAATTCACCGATTGTCAAGCAAAGCCGCCGCGAAGGTTATGCGCTTCATCCAAAAGCACATAAAGTTTTGGCGCGAAAATCTGGCATTCCAGGTCAGCACGCACACGGCCGCCAAAGTAAGCCAAGCCTGTACGCTACGCAGCTGCGCGAAAAGCAAAAGGTTCGTCGGCTTTACGGCTTGGTTGAAAAGCAATTTGCGCGCCTGATGAATGAAGCAACCCGCGCCCAAGAGGGTTTGGCAGGCGAGAATCTACTGAAGCTGCTGGAGCGCCGGCTGGATAACGTAGTTTATCGTTCTGGGTTCGCTGTATCGCGCCGCGCTGCTCGCCAGTTGGTCAGCCACGGGCACTTTGAGCTAAACGGCCGCCGCGTCGATATTCCGTCGATTCGTGTTAAGGCTGGTGATGTTATCACCGTTCGTCCAAAGAGCACCAAATCTGAGTACTTCACGCACATCGACGACGTGATCAACAATTCAATCCAAGGTCCGCTGAGCTGGCTAAAGAGTGATAGCAAGAAGCTGAAGATTGAAGTGACTGGACTGCCAAAGCGCGAGGAAGCAGAAGCTGACATCAACGAGCAATTAATTGTTGAGTATTACTCACGATAAAAGAAGGGTTAGGGAAGAATTATGGCAAAAGCAATTTACAATCCAGCACTCGCGAGCGTTGATGACACCTCTGCGACCAGTGCGACCTTTCTGATTGAGCCGATGCACGCCGGCTATGGCAATACGCTTGGCAACTCCTTGCGCCGGGTGCTACTCTCGAGCATTCGCGGCGGCGCGATCGTTGCCTTTCGTATCGAGGGTGCGACACACGAGTTCACCACCGTCGAGGGCGTCAAAGAAGATGTCGTTGACATCATGCTGAACCTAAAGGGTGTGCGACTCCGCGTTCACACTGACGAGCCAGTTGAGCTGCGTCTGGAAAAAACTGGTGGTGTTATCACCGCTGGCGACATCCAAGCAAACGGCGAAGTAGAAGTTGTTAACCCAGACCACATCATCGCTACCATCGATGATCCGAATAAGACCGTCATCATGGACTTGGTGGCAGAAGCTGGCCGTGGCTACCAGACGATTGAGGAGTCGAGTGTCAATCGATTACACTCCGACATGATTGCGCTCGACGCTATCTTTACACCGGTGCTGCGCGTTCGCTACAAGGTCGACTCGACCCGTGTTGGCGACGAGACCAACCTCGAAAAGCTGGCACTGACGGTTGAGACCGACGGCACACTGACACCGCGCGAAGCCTTTGAGGAAGCAGCGGCTATCCTCGTCAGCCAATACAGCGCGCTGGCAGGCTCGACTGTGGTAACTGGTGCGCCAGCGCTGGGTAACGACGAGGCAGATGATTCGGAACTTGACATGTCAATTGAAGAATTAAACCTAAGCGCCCGCACAACGAACGCGCTGATTAACAATGAAATCCGCACCATTCGCGACCTGGTGACTTTGACCGAGCAAGATTTGCGAGAATTGAAAGGCTTTGGTTCAAAGGCGCTGGATGAAGTACGCGACAAGATGGCGGAGTTGGAGTTTTAACTATGCATAGACACGGATATCAAGGGCGCAAGTTCGGCCGTGAGCGTGATCAACGGCGAGCCTTGCTGAGAGGTCTGGCAACCAGCCTAGTCGAGCACGGCAAAATCGAGACCACCTTGCCGAAAGCCAAAGAGCTGAAGCGCCACATTGAAAAAATCATCACCAAGGCGAAGAAAGGCGATTTGGCAAGCCGCCGCCAGGTGATCGCAGCACTCAGCACCCGCGCTGTTGCTTACAAGCTCGTTGATGAAATTGCCCCACAGCTGAGCGGCCGCACCAGCGGACACGTTCGCGTTGAGCGCACCCGCCTACGTGTTGGCGACGGCGCACAAATGGCAATCATCGAGTTTGTCGACGATATCAAACCAATGCCAAAGAAGGAGAAATAAGATGAAGACTTATTCACAAAAACCATCTGAAGTTTCTCGCCGCTGGGTATTGTTTGACGCGAGCGAATTGCCACTAGGACGTTTGGCGACTGAAATTGCTAAACACCTGACCGGTAAATACAAGCCAACCTACACACCACACGTTGATGGTGGCGACTACGTCGTAGTTATCAACGCTGCAAACACCGTCGTTACTGGCTACAAGGAAACTGACAAGTACTACTACCGTCACAGCGGTTTCCCGGGCGGCATCAAAGAAACGCAGTTCAAAGAAATGCGTGAACGCCACCCAGAACGAATTATTGAAGAAGCTGTCAAAGGTATGCTACCAAAGAACAAATTGCAAGCAGAGCGCCTCAAGCGCCTCCGCGTATTTGCCGGCAGCGAGCATGCTCACGCAGCACAAACCCCAGAGAAAGTTGAGGTAAAGTAATATGGCTACTGATACCTATTTCTACGGCTTGGGACGACGCAAAAGTGCTTCAGCAAGTGTTCGCTTGCTTCCTGGCAAGGGTACCATCACCATCAATGGCAAAGCAGCTGCTGAGTACTTGGATGGCAACAAAACCTTGCTGGCAGAAGTAACCGACCCACTGGCTATCGTCAGCAAGCAAAAGGAATACGATGTTACCATCTTGGTGAAAGGTGGTGGTCTCGCTGGTCAAGTTGACGCCATCAAGCTTGGCATCGCCAAAGCATTGACGGCTGCTCACGCTGATCTGCGCCCAGTCTTGAAGAAGGCTGAGCTGCTCAAGCGTGACCCACGCGAGAAAGAACGCAAGAAATACGGTCTGCGTTCTGCCCGCAAGCGCGAACAATTCTCCAAGCGTTAAAACAGAGGAGAAACCGGTTCTCGAGAATACTCCGTCTCATGTGCAGGCGGAGTGTTTTCATAGTATACTTAATATAATGTTTGATCGATTAATCCACCGCTGGCTGCGCGTCCCGTACACCCTGAATGTATATTATTTTTGTCGCCCAGATAACCCAAAATCTACCATTCTACTTATCCATGGGCTGGGCACATCGTGGCGTACCTGGAAACCGCTAGAACCATATTTGCCCAGAGATACGCAAGTTATCGCCATTAACATGCTAGGATTTGGCAATTCACCAAAACCCGACTGGAAATCATACAACGCTCACGACCAGGCCACCAGCATCACCGCCACGCTACGCCACGAATCAATCACTCATCTTGACATCGTCATTGGCCATTCTATGGGATCGCTGGCCGCCGTAGAACTCGCTAAAAAATATCCAAAATTAGCTCAGTCACTAATCCTATGCAGCCCGCCAATATATCACCCTAAGATTGACGAGAAAATCCATCATCCAGAAAAAATATTACGAACCCTATATAGCCTTATCAACAAGCATCCGAGGAGCTCGAAGCGCCTGTTGCAGTTCGCTGACCGACATAATATATGGCCCGACGCGGGATTTACGGCTGATAAAATTACTGCTAAATCCTTCCTGACCGCTCTAAATACTGCAATAATCAATCAAACCACGATGACTGATATATCACAATTGAAACTGCCAATCACTATTCTGTCAGGCAAACTCGACCCACTGATCGTCGAACGGAATTTGAAGAAACTAGCCAAAGAGCATAAGAACATCGTCCATCGGTCAATGACCATGCAGAGGCACGAAATAACGGATAAATATGCCAAGCGTTTGTCTGGGCTAGTCAAGCAGCATCTGACGGGCGAGTATCCGTCAAAATCTACGAGTCGCACAAAAAGATTAAGAAAATGATCTATAACTGAGATCGGGTCCAAGCCCAGACTATCGTATCAAAAATCTGCATAGCGACGCCAGATATCGTATACTTAACAATATAACCATCCCCGTAAAATCAAAGGAGGCCGTATGACATCCACAAAACAAACTGTCGGCGTTATCGGTTCGCTGGGCGATTTGGGTTCGCAATTAGTGCGGCGCGCTAAGAGGTACGGCTTTCTAGTTCGTGAATTTGACACAGCTGACCGCCACACCAACACAGAAGAATTATCCGATTGTGAAATTATCCACGTGTGCGCGCCCTTGGAAAATTTTATCGTACCGCCCGTGAGGGGGCTGATAATTTTACACGATAGCGTTATGGATACCAGCCGCCGATTTAACGATCAGCTTGACCAGAAAGCTGCCGTTGTCCATTTGCTAATGAATAGCGCCCAGCGCGCGGTTGTCGCCAGCGACCAGCCAAACGCCGAGGCGGCAGCCAGCCATTTGCAGCAATTAGGATTTAACCCAATTTCTATGCCGGTCGATAAACACGATCGAATCATTGCCCGATCGCAAGCGCCGCTGGCACTGCTTTGCGATGCGCTGCTGCCTGAATTATTCCAATTGGATAAAGAGGGCCTACTGACGCCGTCGGGCGAAACGCTGGCAGAAACCTTACGTTCCCGCACGCTCATTTGGACGCCAGCCACCCGCCGAGCAATCTTGCGCAATCCTCAACTGCGTGAACTTATTAGCGAACTGTCAAAGATCCTAGACCAAGCGCAGTCAGCAGATAAATAATTTCAAAACCAAAGGAGTGTTATAATGAATACAATGAAACCAACCAAACCCGTCATCCTCACTGGCGTGCGCGCCAACAACGATATTCACATTGGCAATTATTTTGGTGCCATTTTGCCAATTGTCGACATGGCAAAGCGCCGCTCAGCCGATTTTGATATCAATCTGTTCATCCCCGATCTACACAGCTTCACGACGCCGATTGACCACAGCAAGTTATATGACAGCATTCTCAGCAACGCCCGGATTTACACGGCGGCGGGGTTGCCGCTAGATAACGAGGCGATTCACTTGTACCGCCAAAGCCGCGTCCCAGCCCACAGCGAACTGGCGTGGATTTTGGACTGCTTCACGGGGTTTGGTGAGATGAGCCGAATGACGCAGTTTAAGGATAAATCGCGCAAATTTATTGATAGTAAAATGTCTGAGGATACCACGGTAGATGATCGGAATATATTGGAAGTTATCCAAAGCAATACCTCTGCTCATTTATTAAACTCTCCTATGCTAATGGCTTTAGAGAAGGTCACTTACAATAATGCATCTGTTGGCCTCTTCAACTACCCAGTCCTGATGGCTGCCGACATCTTACTCTACGGCGCCACCTACGTACCAGTCGGTGACGACCAAACGCAGCACTTAGAATTTACGCGCGACATTGCCGAGCGGATGAACCGCAAATTTGGCGATCTGTTTGTCGTACCCAAACCAGTCGCCCAGCAACATCAATTCTTCGGTAAAGACCAAGGTCTGAGGATCAAAGATCTGGTGAACCCGACCAAAAAGATGAGCAAATCCGACGACAGCGGCAAGGGCGTCATTTTCCTTGGCGACGAGCCAGGGGTAGCACACAAAAAAATCATGAGCGCCACCACCGACTCACTAGGTAAGGTGCAATACGACCGTGAAAACCAACCGGGCATTTCCAATCTGCTAGAGATTTTGACCCTGGTACGCCAAGACGCCGGAAAAGACGTGAGCTTGGAGCAAACCATCAGCGAATACGCTGGTATGGAGCGCTACGGCGATTTTAAGCGAATCGTGGCTGATGAAGTAGCGGAATTCTTGGCGAATTTCCAAGCGCGCCTGGCGGCAGTTGACGAGCAGGCAATTGAACGCAAACTGGAATCCAGCGAGCGCGGCATGAACATCGTCGCTAACGAAACCTTGCACCGTGTCCAGACAGCCGTGGGGCTGCGGAGATAGGAACGCTCGCGTGAAGATTTCGCCGCGCACCATCCTCAAGATCGCCAGATTGTACCAGCTGGCAGACGACAACACGCCCGTCAAAGCCTTGCGCCACCTGAAGATTCAGACCGATGAATCGCACGTGCTGGCAGAATTCATCCTGAACAAGCAGCATTTCGCCGTGCTCTACGGCTCGATCGTCGATGAAGAATCAATTGACGAATTGTGGCCTGGTAAGCCAGCCAATGCTGAGATTTTGCCAAACCCGCTTGATGCGAGCTGCATTGAAACGCCATTTCAAGGCAAGTTTGTCATCATGTTCCATATCGCACCAACCAAGCAGCGTCTGGACGTCCACTTATCCACGGCATTTGACCCGTCGATTTCGCGCAGTCTCTGGCAAAAATACATCAAAGCCGGGCATATTTCGGTCAACCAGCGAGTGGTGACGGCGCCAAGGTTCGAGGTGGATGAGACTGACGAGATCGCCGTCAAGTTACCAGAACAAGAGCAGGCTAGTGCAGAACTGCCGATTTTATACGAAGACGATGACGTGATAGTGGTGAATAAACCCAGCGGTCTCCTGACACACGCCAAAGGCGGACTATCGACTGAGCCGACGGTAGCAGAGATTATTCGCCCCAAAACCTTATTTGCTTCTGACACCGACCGTCCGGGCATCGTCCATCGGCTTGACCGCGACACCTCGGGTGTACTGATCATTGCTAAAACCGCTGACACTGCCGCCCACTTACAGCGGCAATTCGCTCAGCGCACCACCAAAAAAACCTACCTCGCGGTGACCGACGGCATACCAAAACTAGCCGCTGCAAAAATCGACCTGCCAATTGGCCGCAATCCGTCCGCGCCCAGCACCTTCCGCGTCGATCCGAATGGCAAACCCGCCCAGACAACCTACCGCGTACTGGCGGCGACTGACGCCCAGGCGCTAATTGAACTCAAACCCACCACCGGCCGCACTCACCAGCTGCGTGTCCATATGGCACACCTAAACACGCCAATTCTCGGCGACCGCGTTTATGGTAAACCCAATGCCAGCCGCCTGATGCTCCACGCCCACAAATTAGAAATCACGTTGCCATCGGGCGAACGAAAAACCTTTGAGGCGGCCGTTCCGGAGGAGTTTCAACAATTATTCCCGAGAGTTGCCGCAACCCAGGACGAGATGAGCGAGGCCACTCATGACTAACCCGCACCCACCGCGCATGCCGATGCTAGCGCATCGCGACCGCGCTACACTACACCAACTTGCCGAGCGACTGCCGCAGGCGGTGATCATCACCGCCGAGCGTGGGCTGGACGGCATTGGCGCCGCCGAATATCTGGCAAGCCTCACGCCATCAGAGGTGATTCGCCTACAGCCACTGGAGGCAAAAACCACGATTACGACTGAGCAGATCCGCACTATGATCGCCATGCTGCGCACGCATGCCACGGTTCGCCGCATCATCATTATCAATCCAGCCGACCAGATGAGCGAGGCTGCCCAGAACGCGCTTCTCAAATCCTTGGAGGAACCGAACGCCAACACACATTTTTTGCTGGTGACCGAGAACGAACAGCAGCTGCTGGCCACCATTCGTTCGCGCTGTCAAGTGCTAACCTTGCACCGCACCTCGCAGGCGCAGGACGAGACGCTACTTGATAGCACCTCGCTCACTGCCAGCGAGCGTCGCCAAATCCTGTTCCTGGCCGCCGGCCGGCCACTACTCATCCGCCAGCTAGCACGCACGCCGAAACTGCTGTCCGAATATCAGGCCATTGCCGCTGACGCCAAATGCATCCTCTCTACACCGGGCTCATACGAAGCACTACGCACACTGCCGTCTTATTTCACCGACCGCGCAAAAGCCCTCCAATTGATCGACATCCTCCTCACCATGGTGGCGTTTCAGATGAAGACTCAGCCAAGTCCCGCGCACCAGACCCTCCTTGATCGGATCATCACCGCCGAGACGCGGCTGATGCACAATGGCAACGTGCGGCTGGCGCTGATCAATATTGTGGTATAATGGATGCATATGTCTGGATTATTAGTTATCCTGCTGGTTATGGTGTGGGCAGTTTGGTATCAGCCGTCAGTCGGCGAAGCACAAAACTTACCAGTTAAATTGTCAGAGAAACTTGACAAGCTCTGGGCTATCGCTCAAGAGTCGCTGCGTGAAAACAAATATCTGCGTGCCGAAAAGGCACTCCTAACCATCCTGCGCGTCGATGAGAAAAATGCCACAGCCTACAATCGCCTGGGGATTTTGTATGCCAAGCAGCGTGCCTACAAGGACGCCATCGAGTGCTTTGAGATCGCCCAGAGCCTCGAGCCGAGCGCCTCGAGCCTGCACAATGTCGGCCTCATTTACTACGAGACGCAAGATTATGTCAAGGCGGCGCTGGCATTTGAGCAGGCGCTTGATATGGAGGCCAGTCATGCCGCCCGGCACATCGCCTACGCCAAGGTTCAGGAGAAATTAGGTAATACGAAGAAGATGCTGGCGGCGCTAGAAAAGGCCGCCGAGCTTGAGCCGACAGCGCACACCTTGAACACGCTCGCCCAAGCCTACGACAGCGCCAAGCAGCCCGAACTGGCCGCCAAACTTCGCGAGCGCGCCGCGGCTATGCTCACGCCTGACAAGCCAGCCACCGTCCCGCGCCGTTCGCAGCACCCGGCTCACCCTCAGCAGGCACGCCAGCCGCGGCAACAATCACGAAAAGTGATCATGTAGACCTTGTCTTGGGCTGCAAAACTTGCTACAATCATTCAAGATGCCGATTTAGCTCAGCTGGTTAGAGCAGCTGTTTTGTAAACAGCAGGTCCTGGGTTCGAATCCCTGAATCGGCTCCATTTGCATCGCCCCCACACCAAGCGTGTAAAAACATGTGGGCGCCGCGGTGCAGCAAGTTCCATGCCGGAATCGTGTAGTGGCAATCACAGGAGACTGTAAATCTCCCGCCGTCAGGCTTCGTAGGTTCGAGTCCTACTTCCGGCACCATATTAGTTATGTCACAGAGAGCGTTAGCCGACGCTCTTTTTAAATTGAATTGTACCTGAGCAACATGGGTATTTTGTTATAATAAAAACTATGGAGAAGGGAAGAACAATACCCGAGAAGAAAACAGCACCCATTGGTGCGCTTGGATACGTTATTATAAATGCAACAGATAGTGAAAAATCGGCAAAGTTCTGGAGCGCCGTAACCGGCAGAGAGCTGGGTGATGTCTCACCGCCATACATTGATCTACCATCGACTAATAATGAGGATGGGGTAACAATTAGTATCCAACAGGTTCCCGATCAAGAATCTCTCGGGATGCATATCGATATTGTTGTCGATGATATTGACGAGACTATTCAACAAATAATCGACCTTGGTGGAAAGCTCGTAGAAGAAAAGTCAGAAGGCAACTGGCGCTGGGTAGTTATGCAAGACCCTGATGGAAATAGGTTTTGCCTGGTGACTAACTAGCGACTATAGGTAACGTTGACTTTACTCATAAACAATGCTATAATTTCGAGCATGTTAGAGCTTATCAAGCGAGGACTGATTACCTGGAACGAGCAGAAAAATCAGCGCCTCAAATTACAGCAGGCCTACGTCGCCCTAGCCATTATCAGCTTAACGATCGGCGGCGGGCTAATCCTGATCAGTAATTCAGCTGCACACCTGGCTGCCTCAATCGCCGGTATCGTCGGCGTGGTCTTCTTGGTCAATAGCGTCGCCTGGACGGTACTGGACGCCATCATTGCACCGCGCTTGCCGCGGTCAGCCAAACCAACCCGAGCGCGCACCACAAAATCCACCCGTACTTCACACTAAGTTGCTCGCCGCCGCCCGACATGCTATTATCAAATCATGAAACGATTTCCATTTGCCAAAACACTCAAAGCACTCTATAAACCATTACCACGCATGTCCAAGCAATCGCGCCAAGCGGTCGCCGACAACCTCTGGATTGTCGCTGCAATGTTGGCGGTGGTAGCTGCCTTGTCACTAACCTCAGCCCTATCACTTCTGTCGCAAGCTGACCGCATCTCGCTCTTTGGCGTTTCTATTTTTGTACCCAACATCGTTCTCATTCGCCTGCAGCAGATCATCACGCTAATCTTTGCCGTCACCGAAGTCGTCCTCTTCGGACTGGCCGTCTCACCACTACGACGCAAACAAACCCGAGGCTGGCTCTTTACTACCGCCGGCATTGTCGTTACGTTCTTTGCCACCGTTGTCACCTTTATCCTCAGCTTCTTCACTCATTACTACGACGTTGCGAGCGGAGTTGTCGCCATCGCCCTGGTCGCCGCTATGGGCTATGTGCTTAGCGAAATTGAATCTGAGTTTGACTCAGACAAAGCCAACAAGCCGACGGCGCACAAAGAAGAGCCGAAACAAACAGCTGCGCCGACCACCCCTGAAGCCACCGACAAGCCAGATCAGATCGAGACAGAGAAGTAGTCTGAGAGCGCCATCGTCTTTGCACGGCCACGTGAATATGGTACAATACGAATGTTGCCGCGCCGTTTTCGAAAGTAGCGGTGTGGTGCGTAGCCCCTACGCGTGAAACGCAAACATGCGTAGAGCGCATGCCACAGGCGATGGTGTAATGCCGCGATAGCTCAGTTGGTAGAGCGCATCCATGGTAAGGATGAGGTCTCGGGTTCAAGCCCCGATCGTGGCTCCATTTTGATTTTTAGATTATTTATACTAAACATGGATAAGCAATCGTCTGCCGCCTACATGCAACACATTCGCGACCTTACGGCTGATTATCCACGCTTTGAAGATGGACGAGTTAACTATACTGATGAACGTGTGTGTTTTGTGTTAAATTGTGTCGTTGTCTCAGACGATCAAGTCTTACTGACTAAACGCAGCAGTGACGTTATCGCCTATCCGGAGCTGGTTAATGGCATATCCGGTTTTATCGACAACCCTAATCTTAGTATTGAAGACATCGCGTATAGTGAACTAGCCGAAGAGGTCGGCGTTTCAAAGCAGCATATTATCCGTACGAAGCTCAGCCGACCATTTGTACAGATTGATCAACAGTTAGATCGTGAATGGCATGTTGTTGCAGTCCTCGTTGAACTGGCAAGTACCGTTACGCCACGACTTAATTGGGAAAATAAATCCGCTGCCTGGTTTAATCTCAAAGAAATTCCCAAGATGAAGCTCATGCCAGGTTTCGCCGAAACAGTGGGAGCAGCGTTAGCAATGCGCCACTTATAGGTTATAATAAACATATGCTTCACAACCTCACGCGCCAGCTCAAAACGCTTGCCCAAGGCAACGAATCCTACGCCGCCTTTAATCAGCGTATCGTCAACACCAAGATGCCGGTCATCGGGGTGCGCGTGCCGGATTTGCGGCGGTTGGCGCGGGAATTGGCGCCTGATATGAGCGCAGCCGGCATTAGCAAATTGCTAACGGCCAAGAACAAATCATTTGACTACGTGCTGCTGTGCGGATTGTTGATCACGCACGCTCGGCTCGATGATCAGGCGGCGATTGAACTGACTCGAAACTATTTGCCGCGCGTTGATTCGTGGGCGCACATTGATGTGTTCATCGAGAAAAAGCGGCGCTTTGCCGGCGAAATTTGGTGGGATTTTGCACTAGAATGCCTACAAAGCGAAGCTGAATTTACAGTGCGCTACGGCGTAATTTCTTTGATGACTAATTTTTTGGATGAAGCACATATTGGCCAGGTTTTCGCGGCGCTGCGGAACGTCAGGCACGACGGCTATTACGTCAAGATGGGGCTAGCTTGGCTGTACGCAACGGCGGCGGTGCACTTCTTTGAGCTGACGCTGGCTGAACTAGAAAACGGACACATTGACGCCTGGACGCGCAACAAAGCTTATCAAAAAATGCGCGAATCGCGACGATTCACACCCGAAGAGCAACGTATCATTAGGCAACAAAAGGAGGACGCCAATGACCAGCAAACCAACCACTTCAGCAGCAGACATTACCAAGGCGCTGGATTTTCGCCATGCCTGCAAGAAATTTGATGCTGATAAAAAGATCTCTGACCAAGATATGGAGCTGATCCTTGAGGCAATTCGCCTCACGCCAACCTCGTACGGTTTTGAGCAATTCGACGTCATCGTCGCCCAAGATCAGCAGTTGCGCCAGGGTCTGAAAAAATGCGCACCGATTAACAAGCCGCGCTTTGACGCCAGCCATTTCCTCATTTTTACCGCCAAGACGGCCGACGCGCTTAGTGACCACATCGATCACATACTCCGTGATGTAAAGCGCATGAATCTGGTCGAGCGCACCGCCTATAAAACCTTCTGGAAGCAGTGGGCGAAGAAAGATTTCAAGCTGATGGACACGCCTGACGGGCTGCACCAGTGGTCAGCGCACCAGGCGTACATCGCCCTCGGCTTTGCCATGCTGGTGGCAGCGGAGCGGGGGATTGACTCGTGTCCGATTGAGGGATTTTCGATTGATCAAGCGACAGAGGTACTGACAACCCACCAGCTCATTGACCCAGCCAAAGATCTGCCGGTTCTCATGCTGGCGCTCGGCTACGCCAGCCGGAGTGACCGGCCACACCCGCGCAGCCGCCGGCCACTTGATGAGATGGTACGCTGGTATTAGCGCGGGGGCAAGAGCAATTTTCCTTGTCAGCGCCCCTAGCGTTTCCTAATTATCTGTGCTATAATCGGTCAAGATTGTAAATAAACGTAACGAGTAAAGAGATGGCAAAGAAGAAGAACACGAAGCGGAAGTTGATTGGTTTGGTCAGTAATTTGAGCGGCCACCGCACGTACTACACTACGGTCAACACCCAAAACCGCACCACAAAAGGGCAGGACAAGCTGACGCTCCGAAAATACGATCCAGTGGCCCGCCAGCATGCAACCTACACCGAGACCAAGAAAAACCTCGGTCGCAACGAGGTCAAGCCGCGTAAGGGCTAATAACATCAAGCGAGAATCACCCCTCAGACAGGGGTGGTTTTTATTTGTGACAAACGACCAAATCAGCAGGCCGGTTTAATTTTCATGCGCTGACCTCAGCGCTGGGCCACGATCATATCAAGCAAGGTATTGACATATTCAGCCGAAGCTACCACCGACGACGCGCTGTGCTCACTCACCACGCCAGTTTTAGTAATGCGCCGCTCACCACGGATCAAGTCAACGATTCGCTCTGCTCGCGCCAGCTCTCCCGTCTCGATATAATATTGCGCTAGCCACAAACTAGCAACCACGCTACTATCTGGATCATCCGCCCGTCGCTTGAACAGACCGTCAACTGCCGCTAATGTTTGTGTCGCCCGACTAACCAGCTGCTTGGTCTGCTCAGCCTCGCCCTCAACACCGAACATATAGGCAGCATACACCGTATCCATCGTCATCTCATCAGCATCACGCCCCGCCAGCTGCGTGCTAATATCGTCAGCGCAGGTTCGCCACTGCACCGCATTGGCTGGGTCGTCATGTTGCTGCGCGAGTTCACTCGCTTGCTCCAGCGCCGCGCGTGACAACCGCCAAACGAACGCCGCGTCGTCGTCCGCCGCCGGATTATCCCAATTATCCGTCAAAAATGTCGCTACCTTGGTGGCCACCGATTGATATAGCTGCCGCGAGTGTTCCGCGCCAACTCGCGACGTCGCAAATTGACAGAAGATAAATAGTACCGCCGCCGCGTCCCTCAAGCGCATTGGCGGCCGGTCTTGACACCACGCGGTATCGGTTGCCACCGGCTCACCATCCGTATAATATGCTGGCGCAAAGTAACCATCGGTCTCAAATATCCGCCGGCAAGCTTCGAAAAACATCGCCGCCTCATTGCCACAGCCCAGCCGAATCAGCGGCCACAGCGCGAACGCCGCGTCGTGCAGACGACAATTGCCGGCTGAACCATCAGTCAGTATCAGCCCGTGCTCATCCACATGGGCTCGCAGTGTCAACAGGGAATTAATAAAGGCCTTACGGTGTGGTAGCGGTAATTTCTGGGCCGCGCGAAAACCGGGGCTCAGCCACTTGTGCCAAAAATCCGTTGTCCGCGCCAAGCTCCGCACCAAGCCGACACTGCGCGTCTTTTCGTGCAGCCCCAACGCTTCCTTGATCGACGTCCCGGCCGCCAACCAGTAAGTGCAGCGATCCGACGCTAGCGCCGCCAGCCGCAGCGAGCAGCCCAGCACCGAGTCAGTCATGCCATATTCATGCGGACAGCCCGCCAGCTCACCGTCCTCCGCATCACGCCACGCGCCATCAAGCCCAGCACCAAATCGCCCGACCGTCCACCGATCGAAATCACGCCCAGCAAATGTCCGTAGGCCAGCGGCAAACGCCCGCCGCCCGCGATAATGTAGCAGCGCCCGCGAGGCCTCGACATACTGCGCCGTATCAATCGCTTGACCATCGTCGTGCAGCCGGAACGCCTGATGCAAAAACAACCGCACCTGGCGTGTCTCAGTTCGCAGATTGACCACGTGAATATTACGACCAAATACATTGACCTTGCTATCAACGAAATCATCGCATTCCAGCACCAGTCCCAATCGCTCATGCTTGAGCACCGTGTGCGCCACCAGCGCTCCCTGCGGCAGCCGCAGCGTCACTCGCCAGGATCCATCATCAATCCATGAAAATTCGCCGTCTACCCACACGCCGATCCGATGCACGGATTGTCGATTCTGAACTTCGCGGCCAACGTGCGGGAACGACAGTGAACTCACTCGACCAAACTGATCAAGCCTAACCGCCAACCTGCCATTTGCTAGTAGCACCGCCATCAAAACCTCTCGTACCGATGCGCGCTCAGCCGCCAGCGCACATCGCGAATTGCGTTGACATAATAGAGGAAGGCCTCGTACGGCGAATCATACGGGCTGAAATAGGCGTGGACGTCGCCGTCGGTAAACCACTTGGTGCACATATAGTAAAAATGATCAGACGACTGCAGTCGCCGCCAGTCAGTGATCAGCTGCTCATCGCCACTCCTCAGTACATCATCCTCCAGCTCGTACAGATACCGCAGCGCCTCCTTCTGCAAGTCATTGCCATTCCATGCTGTCAAATCGCGCTCACTATCCGCCCAAGTCACCGTCTCTGGCATACTGATATCACCAACCGGCCGATGCGCCGCCAGCGCCTCAGACACCGTATAAAACGTATTACCACTAACCTCGAGCCACGAGGCAACGAACTGATCAAAAAAGCTAAAAATGCCGCTATCCGACCACTGGTGCTCGCCAAAGGTTTCATAATCCATGAACAAATTAACCAGCGGTGCCTCGGCCGTCGCCTCCATCAGCCACGTCCGATATTTTTCTGCCGTCAGCGGCCAACCCGCCCACGATCGATTGCTAAACCGAAAGGCGATATCGTCACTCAGACGATAGTTCTTGAGCAGCAGCCCGATCGTTTCCGTACCAACCGGCCGATACACATAATTCGGACTGCGCCACTCCAGCACGTCGTCCCAACCTTCGGCCAGCACACCGCTAAAGCCAGCGTTCTCCGCCCACTTAGCGAGGTCGTTGTTATACGCCAGTTCGGTATTCGCGAGTACCGTGGTCTCGACGCCAAACAGCTGGCGCAGCTTCTGCTGGTGACGGCGAATTTGCTCCTCAAACTCGGGTCGCGAATAAAAGAACGCCAGGCTGTGATAATAGGGGCTTGATACCAATTCGACCTTACCAGTGGCAACCAGCCGCTTAAAGCTCTCGATCACCGCTGGGTTAAAGCGCTCCGCTTGCTCGAGGAATACACCACTGATGCTCAGCGACAACTTGAAATCATGATGCCGCCTGAGCAGCTCCTCCAATAGAGCATTCATCCGTAGATATGACTTCTCGGCAACTTTGTGAAAAATTAACTCGTTGTTTTGGGCTGGATCATTCGTCTCGAAATAATCATGCCGCGTCGCCACATCAAAAATACTATACCGCCGCACCCGCCATGGCTGATGCACGTGAAGATAGAGGGTGATACCTCGGCTCATGCCCACCTCCTTTCAGCCGACGCTTGATACAGCGCGACACACCGCTCGGCTGCATCCCGCCACGACAGCCGAGCGTATTCATCCTTGACATTACGCTTTAATGCCGATTGCAAGCCTGGCGAGCGCGCAATATTGACGATTTCATCCGCCAGCTTATCAACATCCCAGTAATCAAACCGCATGATGTTATGGAGTACCTCGCCAACACCCGACTGCTTACTAATGAGCAGCGCCGTATCATGATGTGCCGCCTCCAGCGCCGTCAGCCCAAACGGTTCTGATACCGAACTCATGATGAATATATCGATCAGGTAGTAGGCATCGCGCCACTGCTTGCCACGAACAAAACCAGTGAAAATTACCCGGTCGCTCACACCCAGCCGCGCGGCTAAGGCTACCAATTCATCCCGCTGCTCGCCGTCACCCGATAGCAAAAATGCGATCTTGTCGTAGCGCTCTAACGCTCTAGCTGCCGCCCGCACGAAGTAGGTCAGCCCTTTCTGTACCGTCAGCCGTGTCAACGCACCAACGATGGTATAGCCATCAGTCTTGAGATCCTCAAGGTATTTATATGTCGCCGTGTCGTACTCATGCGGCGGCAGGTCAGCCAGGTCGATCGCATTATATACCACCTCAACTTTATCTGGCGGTATGTGATAATTCTTGACAATCATGTCCTTGGTGATGTGACTAACCGCGATAATTCGATCAGCCATCATCAGCCCCTGCTGCTCAATCTCATGCACCAAGGGATTACCCGAATGTTCGCCCGAGCGATCAAACTCAGTAGCATGCACATGAACGATCAGCGGTGCGCCCGACACCTCCTTGGCGATCATGCCGGCCTCCATCGTCAGCCAGTCGTGAGCATGAATGGCGTCCGGTGGATACATCCGAGCGAACTGCCTGACAAACTTGCCATAGCGGCGCTGCAGCCGACGCATCGGTTCAAGTCCGTGCCCGTCCGCATCCTCGACTTCTGGTGCCACCCCGTGATCATACGCTCCGAGATCATGATAACCCGGCGGCAGCGGCGAGGCCGCATGAATATTCATATGGGTAATATTCGGATGCGCCGCCGAGTAGGGCACAACAAAATCAATAGCAATACCATGCGCTGCCAGCGCCTTTGACATCTGGTAACACGCCACACCGAGGCCGCCACAATTGTGCGGAGGAAGCTCCCACCCTAGCATCAAAATTCTCATCTTATTTACAGTATAGACCGCCGCTTATGCTTTTTCAAGCACATCTGGCAATTTTTTCACGAGATCAAGGCATTATTTTCACAAGAGACGAATTGATATGCGCCGTCAATTCTACAGCAAGCCATTAAAAAACGACTTTCATCAAGTCGTCAGACCACCAATCGTGGCAGGGGCAGTAGGAATCGAACCTACCTCTGCGGTTTTGGAGACCGCCATTCTAGCCGATGAACTATGCCCCTACACCCCGCGCTAACGGGTTAGCTCATCTATTATACCAGAAAAAAATATTCTGCAAACTGACCCAAACTAACCATTTTGAAAAAATATGATATAAGTTATTGACAAAATAATGCTTGTGTGATAATATTGGGGAAACAACCAGTGAGGAGGATGTTATGAAATTAAGTACAAAGCTTAAGATCGTGGCGCTGTCGCTGGTCGCTGCTTTCGGAGCAGGACTGGTCTACTACGCCAACGCAGAAACAATTGACAATACCCGCGACTGTGACAAGTACGCCGTGGTGTATTGTGGTACCATGTCGGTACAAGAGATGCGCGAACGATATTTCAACAAAGGCGTATCAACAATTTACGGTGCGTTCGGTATTTCCTACGAGATGCTGAGCGGCAACTACGTTAATGGTGCAGTCTACCGTAACGGCGAGGTTCGCCTCGATAACGGCACCGTTGTCGCCACCAATGCCCGGACAGCCATCCGTAATATTAGCGGTGGTACACCGATCTCAGGCACCAACGCCAAGGTCGTCCCAGCCAGCCGCATGAGCAGTGCACAGCAAGCTTTCATTCGGCTTGATGAACAGGGTCGCTTTAAGTTCGCCATCATGACGCCATGTGGTAACCCAGTTGTCGCCACCAACGTTGTTGTACCACCAAAACCGAAACCACAGCCAGTGGCTACTTGTAAAGCACTTGACCAGCCAGTTATTAATCGCCAGACTAACACGGTCGCCCTGAAGGCTCACGCAACAGTCGAGAACGGCGCAACTGTCAAGTCATACACCTTTAGTATCACCGATGCTTCAGGCAAGGAAGTCTTCTCACGCAGCAACACTACTTCAGCGCTGACCAGCGAGACCAGCGCTACCATCAAGGAAGCGGGCACTTACACCGCTCGCGTCAAGGTCACAACCAGCCTTGGTGATCGCACCAGCAACGACTGTGTCAAGCAGTTCACCATCCAGCCAGAAACGCCAAAGGCTAACCCTGGCATCAAAATTGAGAAAAAGGTCGATGGCGTCAAGCACAAGACCGTCCAAGTTGGCAACGAATTCCCATACCAGGTAACCGTCACCAACACCGGCAACGTTGACCTAAAGAACGCTGTTGTCACTGACAATGCGCCACAAGGTGTCACATTCCTGAGGGCATCTGAGGGTACCATCCAGAACAATACCTGGAAAGCAACAATCCCTGAGCTCAAGAAGGGTACCTCAAAGACCTTTACCATCACGGCAACCATCAAAGAACAAGTTACCGGTAAAGTCGTCAACACCGCCTGCGTTGACACCCCAGAGATTCCTGGCGACAAAGATAGCTGTGACAACGCAACCGTCGATGTACCAGAAAAAGTTGAAGCATGTAACGTCCAGACTGGTGTCATCGAGAAAGTCGAAAAGGGCAAAGAGGACACGCCACCATACACCACTGATCTGAGTAAATGTGAAAAGATCAAGGTCTGTGACGTCACTACCAAGACAATCCGCGAAGTTACCAAGAAAGAAGCTGAAGACACCAAGCGGTTCGTCGGTATCGACAGTGAAGAGTGTAATCCAAAGCCAACCACCCCAACCCCACCAACACCAACCGCACTACCACGAACTGGTATGACCGACATGGTACTCGGTGGTCTGGGCCTCGGTGCACTGGTTACCTCAGCTCTAGCATACGTCACCAGCCGACGCCACCTGTAAGAGACTGACCGCTCCGAGAATCTAATTCTGAAGCGCGAGGTTTCAGGCGAGAATCCCCCTTGGATAAGGGGGATTTTTTGTGTATACTAATATATATGAAACCTTTGCAACTTTCTTCTCCTCACATCATTGCCATGGTGGGCGTGCCGGGGGCGGGCAAGTCGCAATTCGCGGCTGAGTTTTCTGAGATGTTTCATGCGCCGCATTTGGACTCTGGTATCTTAGCGGCATTATCCGATGATGAGGCGGCCGTTAATTATGCGAGCGGTGCACTACTCAAGGAATTGATGAAGACCCATCAAACCATCGTGTTTGAAGGGGCGACGGAGAAGCGAGCTTGGCGCGTTGAGCTTGCCAAGACAGCCCGTGCTGCTGGCTATAAGATTCTCTTTGTCTGGGTGCAAACCGACCTGGCGACTGCCAAAATGCGCTGGCTCAAGGCCAACGATAATGACGAAGCAACATTTGATGCCAAGATCAAACAATTCTCATCGCCGCACCCCAGCGAGCCATGCGTCGTCATCAGTGGTCGTCACACCTATAACACCCAAGCGCGCACCTTGCTCAAGCGCCTGGCCGACGTGCGCCCGAATACTACAGCCGCTCCGACCCAACCGCAAGCCGCCCAGGCTGATACTCCCAAACACCGTCCGCAACGTCCAGTGTTCAGTCGTATTCGCGTTAGCTAGGAGCTATACATGCCAACCATTACTGACGCTGAATTTGGCGAAATCACGGTGAGGCGCTCGCACTTGGCGCGTCAGGTGTCACTGAAAGTCGCGCCAAACGGGCAGCTGCGGATCAGCTTGCCGACGTACGCACCGCTGCTCGCCGCAAAAATGCTTATCAAGTCATCCCGGCCGCGTATTCGCAAACTCCTGAGCGAGCATCAGCAAGGTCACTACTACACGCACGACCAATCAATTGGTAAAAGTCATCACCTGATCATCGAGACCCAGCCCACGCTCACTGAACCCATTATCAAGCGCTCCGGCACCCACATCCTCGTCAAGCTACCGCCCGGCACCAACATCACCACTCCAGCCATCCAGCAGCGCATTCGCGAAGTCATCATCACAGCGCTACGCAAAGAAGCCAAAAGCTACCTGCCGCGGCGACTGAAATTCCTGGCCGAGGAACACGACTTTTCCTATCAAACCGTCAAGCTGACGCACGCCTCCAGCCGTTGGGGCAGCTGCTCGTCGCGCGGCACGATTAGCCTGAACATCGCACTGATGAACCTGCCGTTTGAGTTGCTTGATTATGTATTGATTCACGAACTGGCTCACACCCGCCAGATGAATCACTCCGACGCGTTTTGGCGAGAGGTTGCGGCCATCGACCCAGCCTACAAAACACACCGAGCGGCGCTGA
Organism: Candidatus Saccharibacteria bacterium oral taxon 488; assembly: GCA_013100805.1. Lineage (NCBI taxonomy): Bacteria > Candidatus Saccharimonadota > Candidatus Saccharibacteria bacterium oral taxon 488. Next base: position 418,016 of record CP040000.1, on the reverse strand, counting down.
AAAACCATACACCGCACGTGTAGCATGTGCTATACTAAAATCATATGAGACAAGGGATGGGCAGGTGGCGCATGGGGCGCAGTCAGCAATGCGGACGCGATGAGACGAAAGCCGCGCCAGAGCATAGCCAGATGATGACACTGGTAAACAGCTTGACCGACGCGGTGCTGAGTACTGACGCTCACGGCGTGATCACGATTTATAATGCGGCGATGATCGGCCTGCTGGACACTAACGCCACGCTGCACGGTCATCACATCAGCGAGACATTTCAATTGCAGACGCTCAGCGGTACACCGATCGACGTGTTTGAGGAGCTCAGTAAGTCGCCGTCAATCCGTACCCGTGACGACCTGATCATGCCACTCAGCGATGGCGATCATTTGCGACTGGAGGCGACCTTTGCGCCGATTTTGGGCGGCAGTTCCAGCACTGATGGCTACGTGTTGATTCTGCGTGACGTCACCAAGATAAAAAGCCTCGAAGAGGAGCGTGATGAGTTCATCAGCGTTGTTAGTCACGAACTGCGCACACCGGTGGCCATTGCCGAGGGAGCACTCGATAATGCTCGACTGCTCGCCGAGAAAGGCTACACCCAAAAGGTGCATGAGGCGCTGGTGGCGGCGCACGATCAAGTGATGTTCCTCGCTAAAATGATCAACGATCTTGGCACCCTATCGCGCGCTGAACGTGGAGCGGCGGATGAGACGGAGACGATTAATCTGATGGAGCTGGCTAGCACGTTACACAGTGAGTTTGCGCCGCGAGCGGCCGAGAAGGGGTTGCGGTTTGACCTTGACGTGAGTGCGCAGATTGGCGTGATCAAGGTTTCGCGGCTGTACTTGACCGAGCTACTGCAAAACTTCATCATCAACGCCATCAAATACACGCCTCGTGGCGGGGTGACGCTGCGGATGCACCGGCGTAACGGCGTCGTACAATTTGCGGTAATTGATACCGGGATAGGCATCGGCAAGACTGACCAAAAAAAGATTTTCCAGCGGTTTTACCGGGCCGAGGATTATCGTACCCGCGAGACCAGCGGCACCGGACTGGGGCTGTATGTTGCGGGTAAATTGGCGCACAAACTCGGCTGCACCATCTCTGTCAAAAGCCGACTCAATCACGGCTCGACGTTTAGCTTTGAGCTGGCCGATCCGCCCACGTCCGCGTGAGACCGCCCTTGCAATCACGGCCCGGACACGCTACAATAGACTTGACAGTCTGCTAAGAAGCAGACTTTTAAATTGGGAGAAACTATGGCTCAAAAAAACGCAGCAGAATCAAAGACGAGGGTTCGCCGCATCACCGCGAAAGATGAGGGGACGAAGCAGCCGTCACCAACTAAACCAAAAGCAACCGCACCCACCAAAAAAACCACCAGTGAGACCACCAAAAAAACGGTGACAGCGACCGGCTCGTCGCCAAAACAGCCAAAAACTACGGCCAAAAAATCATTGAAAAAATCAGGCGACGTTGGTTATTTCAAGGGCGCGTGGCAGGAGCTCAAGCTGGTACGCTGGCCGACTCGCTCAGCAACCTGGAGCATGACGGCGGCAGTACTGGTATTTACGTTGATCTTTGTGGTGCTGATCTTGCTGCTTGACGCCGGCTTTAACTGGGGCTTTAATCAAATTTTGAAATAGGAAAGGGAATTTATGTCATCAAATCGCTACGATTCAACTCGCTCGTGGTACGCCATTCACACCTACTCGGGCTACGAGGAAAAGGTTGCTGAATCCATCCGCCAGCGCATCAACGGCGTCGACATGGCCGACAAAATCTTTGACGTCATGGTGCCGAAAGAAAAGCAAATTCAGATCAAAAACGGCAAACGCAAGGTTGTCGATGCCAAGATCTTTCAGGGCTACGTGTTGGTCGAGATGAAGCTGACCGACGAGACGTGGTACATTGTCCGCAACACACCGGGCGTGACTGGCTTCGTTGGTGCCGACACCACGCCAACACCGGTGTCCGACAAAGAAATTACCAAGATCAAAAAGCGTATGGGCGTCGAAGAGCCAAAGCATCAGATTGATTTCTCGGTCGGCGAAGTGGTCTCCATCATTGACGGGCCATTCAAGGGCTTTGATGGGTCGATCGCAGAAATTGACGCTATCAAGGGCAAGATCAAGGTCATGGTCAGTATGTTTGGCCGCGATACGCCGGTCGAGCTGGACGCACTGCAGGTCAAGAAAGTCTAGCTGCCTAATCATCTGGCCGCGCGGCGATACATCACCAAGCTACCAGACATCTTTGGCTTCAACTACCTCGCTACTTTTGGCGAGGTAGTGTTGTGTGGCAAAGAGGACCAGCGCCACCGTAATCGTCCCCAGCAGTACCGCCGCGATCGGCCACTGCCTAGCATCATACATCGCCATGATCAGCACTGGCACCGTCCCGATACCGCACGCCAATATCTTGCCGAACAATAGGGTCGCCAGCGTCACTTGGCTGTGACATAATCGAATGCTGCGCTTCAATAGATACGAGCCGCAGCGCCCCAGCCAATACGGTAGCATCACCACCACACCCAAAACCGCCACCGTCATTACCGACATCAGCACCAGCTGCACCACCTGAAGGAGAAACGGTACCGCACGAGGCGTCGTATCGCTCGGCGTAGTGGGCGGGGTGGGTGCCGGCTGGACTGTCTCTGGCGATACACCGAGCTGCATAAGTAGGCCACTGCGTGCCAGCCACAACAACCCAGCACCGACGATAACCGCATAAGTGAAAATCAACAGGCTGTAAGCGAGCGCCCCAAACATGTTGATCAGGCGACGAATTGGCTTGATGCTGCGAGCGTTCATGCTTGTATTCTAGCACAATTTTCGTTATAATACAGTGGTTACGCACGGAAAAATAAGAGGAAACTATGGCAAAGAAAGTTATCGGTAATCTAAAACTACGCATCCCTGCCGGACGAGCAACCGCCGGACCACCAGTCGGCTCAACCCTCGGTCAGTGGGGGCTGAACATGATGGATTTCATCAATCCGTTCAACGACGCCACCAAAGATATGATGGGCAAGGACGTTATCGTCCACATTCAGGTGTTTGAAGATCGCACCTTTACGTGGAAATCGCTTGGCCAGCCAGTCGATGATATGATCCGCGAAAAAGCCGGCATTCAAAAGGGTTCAGGCAAGCCGCACGCCGAGAAAGTTGGCACAATCACTCGCGCACAGCTTCAGGAAATTGCCGAAGCAAAAATGGATCAGCTAAACGCCATCGATATCGAAGGCGCGATGAAAGTCGTTGCTGGTTCCGCTCGCTCAATGGGCGTAGAGGTCGCCGCCTAATTTACACCTGTTCATCCAAAATTGCTCCCTGCCGTGGGAGCAATTTTATTGTGATATAATCATCTGATGATTACCAAAAACTTACTTGATACTACGGTTATCGAGGCGCTGCGGGCTGACAAGCTCGTCGTCGCGCCAACGGACACTATTTATGGTCTGCTCGCTCGAGCTGATAGTCCGAGGGCAGTTGATGAGCTGTACCGCGTCCGCCAGCGCGACCGCACCAAATCCTGCATCATCCTGCTTGGCAGCGCCAACGATATCACTGGCCTCACCACCAAGCAGCGACATATCTATGACCAGCTGTCCTGCGAACGGCCGACCACTATCGCTGCCAGGGTCAGCCCCGACGTTATGCCGCACCTAGTACGTACTGACGCGACCTTGGCATTTCGCGTCATGCCATCAGGGACGGCATTATCCGAGCTAATTCAATGTGTTGGCCCACTACTCGCACCAAGTGCTAACCCCGCGGGGCAGCCACCAGCCGCCACAATCAACGAGGCGATCGCGTATTTTGGCGATGAGGTGGCTGTCTACGTTGACGGCGGGAAAATCAAGGGGATAATGCCTTCACGGATCATCACATTTACCGACGGCGACGAAGTGATCACCCTGCGGCAATAATTTCCACTACAGCCAACCAGGCGCCCGACGTCTTGTCTCGTAACCTATGAACTACAACTGCTTGAACGGCCGCACTAGCTCTAGCTCTGGTCGCATCTCGGCGATGCGCATCAGTTCATTGTACTTGGCGATACGCTCTGAACGCGACATCGAGCCGGTCTTGATCTGGCCCGTACCGAGCCCGACCGCCAGATGAGCAATTGTCACGTCCTCGGTCTCGCCCGAGCGGTGGCTCATCACCGTATTCCAGCCGGCCTTTTTCGCCATCATCACCGCCTGAATCGTCTCGCTCAGCGTACCGATTTGATTTGGCTTGATCAAAATCGCGTTACCGGCCTTTTCAGCGATCGCTCGGTCTAGCCGCATCACATTCGTCACTAACAAATCATCACCGACCAGCTGCGTCGTCGAGCCAAGCTCCGTCGTCAGCGTCTGCCAGTCGTGCCAGGCCTCCTCGTCCAGTCCATCCTCGATCGACACCACCGGATACTCAGCCCGCAGCTGCTTGTACATCTTGATCATGCCATTGACATCCAGCGTGCGATGCTCCGTCTCCAGCCGATACTGGCCATCGTCCTCATGGAATTCGCTCGAGGCCACGTCAAGAGCAAAGGCAAAGTCCTGCTCCAACTTGTAGCCAGCCTGCTGAATCGCCCGTGCCAGCAGCTTGACCGGCTCCATATTACCGCCGCGCACATGTGGTGCGTAGCCGCCTTCGTCACCAACAGTCGTCGGGTAGCCCTCGGCCTTGAGTACCTTCGCCAGCGCATGAAACACCTCGGCGCTCATCCGCATCGCATCCTCGAACGTCGATGCGCCGACCGGGATGATCATGTATTCCTGAATATCAGTAGCACCAAGCGCGTGCTGCCCGCCGTTCATCACATTGATCATCGGCATCGGCAGGCTCATCGTGCCAGCATTCGCCAGCTGATTGACATAGATAAAAAATTCAATACCCTTAGACTCAGCCGCCGCCTTGGCAACTGCTAGGCTGACTGCCAGGATCGCATTCGCCCCAAGCCGCCCCTTATTCAGCGTGCCGTCCAGCTGTCGCATCCGCTCGTCAACCCGATGTTGCGCAAATGGATCCATGCCGCGCAGCGCCCGCGCAATCTCGGTGTTGACATGCTCGACCGCCTTGAGCACACCCTTACCACCATACGCCAAGTCGCCGTCACGCAGCTCGACCGCCTCGTGCGAACCAGTGCTGGCGCCCGACGGCACCGCCGCCCGCCCGAACGAGCCATCGCTCAGCCGAACATCGGCCTCCACCGTCGGATTGCCCCGAGAATCTAAAATTTGTCGTGCGTGAATGTCTGTGATTGTGATATTGTTCATACCTGCTATTGTAGCAGAGACGAAAGAGCAGGGGCAAGCAGGTTACGACCTTCGCCTCACTCGTACAGGCTCTATGTTTCCCTCTCCGCTACTTTGCCAAGGCAGTGCAGCGCTATCACACACCGTCACCTCTACTAAGCGACCCGTCTTTGCCCGAAATCGAGCTGTCGTTGGACCAGGACACTTCTCGGCAAACTGCAGTACATAATTTCTAGATTTATCAATCTCATCAAAACGGTCCGCTGCTTGATTACGTAGATCTTTATTAAGTTCTCCTAGGACCTCAGGATCCAGATCTGCAACATCAATCTGCACGCCATCATCTCGAAAAAGTTGAATATTTGGATTATTGCTCAGCCCCTTTAGAGCTAACTCTGCAGCCTCTTGGGCAGAGCCCGCCGTCTATTCTCCACGTTCTCGCAAGCCGGTCCAGCAATCGGACAGTCCTTGCACCTACCTAAAAATTCCGCCTTACTCATAGTTACATAATTGTACCGCTACGTTGCAGGTATGTCAAATTACTTGCAAAATAATGTGTTCTCATCTACACTTGTAGTTAATTATGGGAGAAAGACATCATTATTCGCCAATAGCCGACGGGCTGTCTGTGCTAAGTAGCCTAAACTTTCAGCGAGGAGTTAGTGAGGCAAATCATGCGTTCGCTGTCACGACAGAAGTAGCAAAGAGAGGAGAGCACCTCCCGCCGAATAGGAATCCCGAAAACATCATCAAACAGCATATCATCCCGCACATCCCGGACGACTACATCGGCTCGCCAGTGACTATTACAAACGTTACTGAAGGCAATGGACTAGCTGTTTATCAACTGAGAGGAAAACTCCTGCCACCAGAGGCTAAAACATTTACAGTCAATAAGCGCTCACAAACACTGGCAGCACTGGCTATTCGTTCCTGGGAAGGTACGCATCATTTTCCGCTCTCCCAAGAAACAGTCGGCAATATTCTCCAGTTTGATGTCCATCTACCAACTGATTTGCTGGCGAATTATTTTTCGGCTCAAGCCACGAATCCCGAGATACACGAGACAATACTCGACATAGAAAATGCCGCCAAATATGCCGGCTCGCCCGCCGACCGTGCTGCGATAATCGCCTGGGGCGTACAAACATTGACTCAGCAATTGGGCGAAGATTTCTGTAAGAGTGGGTCGTTTTCCGGTGAAGGGTCTACATTTACAAGTGAGGGGATTAGACTTCCGTATGGCAAATTTAACGACATGAGATCCACCGGCTTTAGTGTAATTACCGACCACACCAATGATGAGCCAGCTCCGCGGGTTGCCCTTTCGCTGGACGATGACGATAGCACTATTTATGTTATCCCAGACCGTTGTTTCCTCTCGAAGTTAATGCACCATAACAGCGGCGACACAGATGCTCTCGCAGCATAAACCATAGTTGCTTTACTGCATTATTTCAGGTATAATTTCACTATCATCAAATCAATGCTGGGAGGCAGATTCGCCCGAGAGGTCGCGAGTCGCCGCTTGTACCACAGAAAGGATTAGTATGGCCAAGAAAGCCGAGCTGCTCGAGAAAGCAGCAGAACTACAACTAACGGTCAGCGAGAATAATACTATCGCTGAGATCGAGGCAGCGATTGCCGAAGCTGAGTCAGGCGCCCCTGAGAGCAGTAAGCCGCACGACGTCAAAGATAAAGACGTGATCGCCGAGCGCGAAGCCGTCGTTGCTAAGGCTGGCAAGCGCAGCCAAAAAGCCCTCGACGAAGCTGCCGAAAAAGCCGAAAAGGAGGCCCGTAAAGAAGTTGGCGACACCACGCCGCAGTCCGACGACGCCGAAGCGCATGTTAAGAAAGGCCCGAAGCCAATCACGCGTCCGCGCCTGGAACGCCGCGGTAAAAAATACCAGGAAGCTGCGAAGAAGATTGAGAAAAATAAATTGTACAGCCTTGATGAAGCGCTGAAACTGGCGACTGAGACCAGCCCGGTCAAGTTCGACGCTAGCGTTGAAATCCACGTTCGCCTGGGCGTCGATCCACGCCAAGCCGACCAAAACATCCGCTCGACCGTAGCGCTACCACATGGTACCGGCAAGGACGTTCGCGTGGCAGTGTTCGCGCCAGAGTCAGATCATGCCGCTGCCAAGAAGGCTGGTGCTGACATCATCGGCGATGAGGAATTCCTGAAGCAGCTGGACAAGGAAGAACTAAACTTTGATATCTTGGTCGCTACACCGCAATATATGCCAAAGCTTGGCAAATACGCTCGGCTGCTCGGCCCGCGCGGCTTGATGCCAAATCCAAAGTCCGGCACCGTTGCCACCGACGTCGCCAAAGCCGTGTCCGAAGCCAAGGCCGGCAAGGTTGAGTACCGCGTCGACAAGCAGGCCATCGTCCACTTGTCAATCGGCAAGGTTTCGTTTGGCGCCGACAAACTGGCGGAAAACACCCGCGCCTTCCTCGCCAGCCTGAACGCCCAAAAGCCATCCAGCCTCAAGGGCATTTATGTCAAATCTATCGCTATCGCCACCACCATGGGGCCGAGCGTAAAGGTTGAGAACAGCCTCTAAAAACAGTGTCGAGTATAAATCCACCCCTGATACAAGGGGTGGATTTTATAGTTAGCATAGATTTATACGCTACACCTCTTTACACATAATACTATGTGATATATAGTATTGGCAGAAAGGAGCAAGCGATATGGAATCACAATTAAAACGCGGTCTACTAGAGGTCTGTGTCTTGGCTGCCATTCGCGACCAAGATTCGTATGGATACAAGATCGTCAAGGACTTGTCACCATATATTGACATCACTGAGCCAACATTATATCCGATTCTCAAGCGCCTAGAAAAAGCAGGCAAACTCTCGGCGTATAGCGTGGAGCACCAGAGCCGATTGCGCAAATATTATAATATCACGCAAGCTGGTGCCAAGCAGATTGCGGATTTTATCGCTGATTGGCCGATGGTCGAAAAAGCATTTCAATTTATAGCAGGAGAGAAAGCTCATGGATAGAAAACAATTCAATCAAGCACTGCGGTCACACCTCAAGGATTTACCAGAGGATGAGATAGCAAAGTCACTTGGCTACTTTGATGAAATGATCGACGATCGGATCGAAGATGGCATGAGCGAAAAGGAGGCGATAGCCGATCTCGGTAATGTTCGTGATATCGCCGAGAAGATCAAGTCAGAAGAACCGCTACTCACCAAGGTCAAGGGTAAATTAGGTCTACCAAAGGACATCACGCCGTGGGGATGGACATTGATCATCGTGGGTTCGCCCCTGTGGCTAGCAATCGGGGTTACCCTTATCGCTGTACCGCTCAGCCTCCTAATCACCACTATCGCTCTCACGGCAGCAGGTATTTTGGCTCTCGCGGTCAGCGCCGTCCATATCGTCAGTGAGCCGGCGGTCGGCCTCTGGCAACTAGGCTGGAGCTGTATTTGTATCGGCTTGGGGCTGATCTTACTTCAGGCTATACTTCAGCTTGGCAAGGTAGTACGGAGGAAATTCTCTCACCAAGAACAAGGAGGAGAACGATGAAAAAATTATTGACAATTGGTGTTGGACTACTAGGTGTTGGCCTCATTATTCTCGGGGTTGCCTACGCCCTTATCGGCGGAGATCTGCGTAAAACGGCTACGGACAGTAAGTTCGAGGAAAAACAAACGACCTTCCAAACAGCTGACATCAAAAATCTACTGGTTGAGGTAGCGACAGACGAGGTTGAAATCACCGGCACCGATAAAAACGAGATCACGGTGTCATACTATGAAACGAAAACTCACCAGTTCGAGGTAACCGCCGCTGATGGCAGTGTCATAGTCAAATCGAAACATGAACCATGGAGATTCTCTTTCTTGTTCGACTTTAGCTGGCTCAGCCATGAGCGCGCCGTCCGCATACAAGTACCACAGAAGTTACTCAAAAAGATAGACCTGACCAGCAGCACAGGGTCACTACGCATCAATGACGTAACGGCCACCAAAGAAATTGTCGCCAAGAGTACGACAGGGGATATTACTATCAAACAGGCGATGGCAGATAGCGCTTCGTTTACGTCAACAACCGGTTCACTGCGCTTTGACAAACTTACAGTCGATAAGGAGCTGAGCGCAAAAACCACCACCGGCAACATCGACGGCAATCTGACCGGCAAGCAGTCCGACTATCGCACCGAGGTAAAAACCAGCACTGGTAGCAGCAACATCACCAATCAAGCTGGCGGTAACAAAGAACTTAAGTTACACACCACCACCGGCGATATTCAGCTGTCGTTTAACGATTAGCCGGGAGAGAATTTCCCTAGGGGTTTTGATAAGCCTACTCGCAGCAAAAACGTCAAAACCCCTTGCATCCCGTTGTCATTTCTGCTACAATTCTAATGAACATTACCAAAGACAGCGCGCGACCGAAGGGAACTGAGGTATAAAAATGCCGCCGAGGGATGAAACGAACAGTTTTATTTGACGTCTTTGGTAGTGCGAGAATCAAAGACGTTTTTGTTTGCTCGGCTAATGCCCAGAAAACGAGAACCAGATTTTCCATTACCGCACGTTAACAAATCGGTCGAATCACACAAGAACCAATCAAAGAAAGGATTTTTATGGCAATTTCACGCGATAAAAAACAAACTTTGGTTGCTGAACTAACCGAGCTTCTGAAAGACGCCAAAGGTACGGCATTTGCGCGGTACCAGGGGCTGAGCGTGGCTGAATTGCAAGAGCTGCGCAAGGCTGCCCGCGAGGCAAACGTCGTCATCAAGGTGGTTAAAAACCGTTTGGTGCGCGTAGCATTGCAGGGCATTGATACCTACAAAGAAACCGGCACTGACTTGTTGGCCGGCCAATTGGTCTACGCCATTAGCGCCGAAGACGAGGTCATGCCAGCCAAAGTTCTGGACACGTTTGCAAAGACGCATCCAGCACTGCAGTTGGCCGGCGGCTTCTCAGGCGAAGGTCTGAGCATCAACGAAGCTGACATCAAAGCGCTGGCGGGCCTACCAAGCAAAGACCAGCTTATCGCCGAAGTGGTGGCACAGCTGCTCTCACCAGTCCACGACACCGTGGGTGCGCTGGGCGGCAACCTGCACGGTCTACTAGACGGCATCGAAGCCAAAGCTGCGGCTTAAGTTTAGCAATCAATCATCTCGAGTCATTTGATCTTCATAAGTCTCCGTGTAGCGATTGCAGCCCGAGCGCCCCTAAAGGCGCCCGGCGCGAAAAGAGGAGACGTTGAAGATTGGATGACTCGAGATGATAATAATCATAATCTAAGGAGAATACTATGGCTGATATTAAAAAATTGGCTGAAGAACTGACCAAGTTGACAGTTCTAGAAGTTAACGAATTGAAAAATCATCTGAAAGATGAGTACGGCATCGAGCCAGCTGCTGCTGCAGTGGCTGTTGCTGGTCCGGCTGCTGGTGGCGAGACTGCCGCAGAAGACGAGAAAACTGAGTTCACCGTCACTCTGAAAGACGCGGGCGCTCAAAAAGTTGCTGTCATCAAGGCAGTCAAGGAAATCACCGGCTTGGGTCTCGGTGAGTCAAAGGCCATCGTCGACGGCGCACCAGCACCAGTCAAGGAAAAGGTGTCAAAGGACGAAGCTGAAGCTGCCAAGAAGACGCTCGAGGACGCAGGCGCTAGCGTTGAGTTAAGCTAATTTTTGCGTGAAACGACCGATTGTTTTCGTAGAGAAATGCCGCCCGGAGCTTATACCACGGGCGGTGTTTTATTGGCAAGGGTAAAAATTACCACATTTTTACCTGGCTATCTGTTGTCCTTGTGGAAAGACGAGCCGTTAGCCGATGCGAATCGACTGGCGGGACTTGCACACTCACATAATTAGTGCTATATTACTCTCACGTACTATCAAAATAGACAAGGAATGCGAGCCATATGTCTGATTTACCGGAAAAGCAAGTGAAGCGCCTCAGGACGCTCATCCAAGAAGCAGAAACCAACTTAGCGGCGGCCAAGGAGCTGCTGATCAGCATCGTTGGTGACGATGGGCAAGTCGTTACGCCAAAAACCTCGTCGGACGATGTCGCTGGCAAGGTGATCGAGGGTGTGTTTGACGGCCAGATGATGATGGGGCCTGATGGCAAGAATTATCCAATCCCGGCGAACTACGCCTCGAAGTCCAAGCTCGTCGAGGGCGACATCTTGAAATTAACCATCGCCGAGGACGGCAGTTTTATCTACAAGCAAATCGGCCCGGTCTCGCGCAAACAAGTCATCGGTACCCTCGTCCAACACGACGGCGTCTACTACGTCGAAGCCAACGGCCGCGAATACCGCATCCTGCTCGCCAGCGTCACGTTCTTCCGCATCGAAGTCGGCGACCAAGTTACCATCATCATCCCTGATGACAATCCGGACGCCACCTGGGCAGCTGTCGAAGCGCCGCTATAGACCGTTTTTGACATTTGAGGCCGTCCCGGGTGGTTACCCAGGCGGCTTTTGATATAATGGTGCTATGTCTGGGGAGTTTTTGCTAAGCTACGCCAGCTTTGATACCGAAAACCGGCCATTTCTGGAGTGGCAGGTTGACGGCAAGACTGAGCGTGGTGATGTTTTGGGGCAGGAGTTGTCACTGGCGTTTGATTTTTCTGCTAAATACTGCACGGGCTGGGTGGATTTTGACAATCACTGCAGCCAGGCTTGTCCTGACGGCGCCACAGTTGATGAGAAATATGAGAATTGCCTGAAGTGCCGCAATCGCACTGGTTTTAATCCAGCATTTTATCACGCTGATTCGGTGTCGGCGCAGCAAGAAAAGATTAATCAAAACCCGCACTTCGTCTATCTGGCATATTTCGCGCCGGGAGTTATTAAAGTTGGTATCTCGCAGGAAAAGCGCGGTATTCGACGACTGTTGGAACAGGGAGCACGGCTGGCGTTGAAACTGGAGACGTTTTCTTCGGCCTTGATTGCTCGGCAGTATGAGGCAAAAGTTGCCAGTCTAAGTGGCATCATGGAAACAGTAGCCGCCAGCAAAAAGCCGGGGCTGATCAGGCGGACGCTTGATGCTGTGGCGGCGGAGCAGGCCCTAGCTAACACGCTGATGCGCATTCAGCAAAAGCTGGGGCTGGATTTTCCACATCGGACGCTCATCATGTGCGAAGATTATTTTCACACGGATGGCCGCGACCTTAGTAGTGTGATTGACATGACAGGGAACAATACCATGGCCGGCACAGTCGTCAGCATCATCGGCCCGATCCTCATCACCGACTATGACGGGCAGCTACTGGCATACAACGTGAAAAAATTCATCGGCTACCAAGCGCAGGCAGTTGACGGCGCCATTGACATCGCAATACCCAGCACACAGCTGGCGCTGTTTTGAGTGTGTTCGCGGCGGGTCGTCTCCAAATCAACCACCAAACAGCTTACTAATCCCGCACTTTGCGCTATAATACATAAGTAATGAGTCAGGCACTGTACCGCAAATATCGCAGTCGCAGCTTGGACGAGGTGTTGGGGCAAGATCACGTGACCAACATTTTGCGCCGAGCGTTGGAGCAGGGGAGAATCGCCCATGCATATTTGCTGACGGGTCCGCGCGGCGTGGGGAAAACCAGCGTAGCACGAATTTTGGCGCATGAGATCAATCAGTTGCCGTACGACGAGGAAGCCTCACACCTGGACATCATCGAAATTGATGCCGCCAGCAATAACGGTGTCGACGACATCCGCGCCCTGCGCGAAAAAGCGCAAGTCGCACCCGTTTCCGCACCGAAAAAGATCTACATCATCGACGAAGTCCACATGCTGTCCAAGCCTGCCTTCAACGCACTATTAAAGACGTTGGAGGAGCCGCCAGCACATGTGGTATTTATCTTGGCAACCACCGACGCCGATAAGTTGCCAGCTACCATCCTCAGCCGCGTCCAGCAATTTTTCTTTCATCCCATCTCAGTCGATGTCATGGCACGCCAGCTGATGGCTATCGCCGAAAAAGAAGGCTTTGCCATCGAGGCGGACGCCGCTCGGCTGATCGCTGAGCGTTCACGCGGCGGGTTTCGCGACGGTATCAGCATGCTGGATCAATTGTCGGCGTTAGCCAGCGCTGATAAGCCGCTGAGCGCATCGGACGTTGCCCAGTACCTGGGGCTAAGCACCACGGAGACGCTGGAGAACCTGCTTGAGCTGTATCAGCAGCGTGACGCGCCTGAGGCGCTGAGCTTGCTGAGTGAACTAGAGCAAACTGGCACCGATCCGGTCGTCCTGTCCCGTCAATTATTATCACTGCTGCGAGCGCGCTTACATCAGCGGCCAGAGTTAATTACATTGGTCAAGCAGCTAATCGAAGTTGACCGCCATCCGCATCCGGATTTGAAATTATTGACGATATTTATGGATGGAGCTGGAGGTATAGCTCATAAATCACCCGAGGTCGCACCCACGTCGACCGCGAGCCCGACTGCTGCAGTCAAGCCGCCAGTAGCCATTTCCAAATCGCCAGCGGATAAGGCGGAGCCGCCGGCATCTGATACAGAAACACCAGCCGCGCAGCCGGCAGAAAATTCATCAAAGACCGCTTTGAAAACTCAGCAAACTAATAACTCTACAGACAAGACAACCACAGACACCGCTACCCCAGCAGACAATCAGCCGGCATCAGACAATCCGATAAGCTCCGCTACAGACATCGACTGGGATAAGATTATCGCTCTAGCTAAAGAGCAGTCATTCGCTGTTGCGACATTGTTGCAACAGTGCGGTTGGCGGCGAGATGGCAACACCTTAACCCTGTATGCCGGCAATGCCTTTGCTAAAAAGAAGCTGGACGACGCGAAGAATCGCCCGCTTATTGCGACAATTGTGCAACAAGTTGCCGGCACCGAACTGGATATTGCGACAATCGGACAAAAAGCTCCGCCCAAAGACGCCAAACTCGCGGAAATTGCCGAGCTAATGGGCGGCGGTGAAGAAGTTAATCTGGAGGAATTATCATGAGCGAAAAAACACAAGCTGATACCCTGGCGGGCAAATTACCGCCCCAAAACTTGGACGCCGAAAAAAGCCTGCTCGGCGCAATTCTCATCGACGAGGAAGTCCTAGCCGATGCCTCGGAAATCGTCAAGCCTAACGACTTTTACGATAAAAACCACGGGCTGATCTTTGGTGGCATGATGCGGCTGTTTGAAAAGCACAAGCCAGTTGACCTGTTGACCTTGACCGATGAACTGAAGCGCAAGGATGAGTTGGAACTCATCGGCGGCTCGGCGTATTTGACAGAACTCACCAACTACGTACCGACGGCAGCGCACGCGGCGGCGTACGCCGAAATGGTGGCGCAAACAGCGGTGCGGCGGCGCTTGATCAAGGCTAGCAGTGGCATCACCGAGCTTGGCTACGATGAATCAACCACCACCCAAGAATTATTAGAAAAAGCCGAGGCCGAATTATTCAGCGTCTCCGACCAATCATTGAAACAGGATCTGGTCAGCCTGGAAAGCATCTTGACCGATAGCTTTGATCGTATCGAGGAGCTTCACCGCAACAAGGGCAGCCTGCGCGGCATGCGAACTGGCTACCGCGATCTGGACACTATGACGGCGGGGCTGCAAAAGTCGGATTTGATTATCCTGGCGGCGCGGCCGGCCATGGGTAAGACCACGCTGGTGACTAACCTGGCGTACAACGTGGCGACGATTGAGAAAAAGCCGGTGCTGTTTTTCAGCCTGGAGATGAGCAAGGAGCAGCTGACCGACCGTATGCTGGCGGATGCGGCCGGCGTTGATAGCTGGAATATTCGTACCGGTAATCTAAGCGGCGATGATTTCGAGAAGCTGTCCGAAGCCATGGGCGAGATGGCCGAAGCGCCGATTTACATCGATGATACGCCGGGTCTCAGTATTTTGGAGATGCGCACCAAAGCTCGCCGTTTGGCACACGAGGGCGAAATCGGCCTGATCATCGTCGACTACCTGCAGCTGATGCAGGCCACCAACAATCACAACGGCAACCGCGTTCAGGAAGTGTCGGAAATTTCCCGCGGCCTCAAACTGATCGCTCGTGAACTCAACGTGCCGCTGATCGCCCTGAGCCAGCTGAGCCGTTCCGTCGAGTCGCGCACGCCGCCAATTCCGCAGCTAGCCGACCTACGCGAGTCCGGCTCCATCGAGCAGGACGCCGACATCGTTAGCTTTATTTACCGCCCAGGCTACTACGAACCAGACAACCCAGAAGTTCAAAATATCACCGACCTGATCATCGCCAAGCACCGTAATGGTCCGGTCGGCAAAGTCCAATTGTACTTCCACCCAGAACGCCTGCGTTTCATGAGCCTCGATCGCAAGCATGACTAGAATTGTGCTATAATCAATACCAATGAAAAAGCACAAACTCGCCGACTCGGCTGTCTATCGCTGGCGCTATTGGCTGGGCTACATGGCGCTGATCGTGCTATTCTGTGCGGCCATCACCGCCGCTAGTTTGTATGCTCCGGGCGGCGTGACCGAGGCGGAAATTGAGGCGCTTAATACCACTAACGCTATTTCGCCGAGCCATCTCGGCTCGTTCGCGCAAACCAACTTGCCATTCCACCTCCTGCAGCGCGGTCTGTTCAGCGTATTTGGCGTCACCATCTATACCATCAAGCTGCCGTCGCTCATCCTGTCGTTCATCGCCGCCGTCGCCGTGTTTTTCCTGCTGCGGCGCTGGTTCAAGCCTAATGTTACCATCCTGTCGCTCGTCATCATGACGGTCACCGGCCAGCTGATCTTCTTTGCCCAAAGCTTCACGCCGCACATCCTCTACATCACCTATGCTGCGCTCATCCTCCTCTTTGCTAGCCTAATCGTTCAGCGCGCTAAAGGCTCGGCCTTGTGGCGGCTGCTACTAGCAGCGACGGTCGGCCTGAGCCTGTTTACGCCGTATTTTTGGTATATTCACCTGACGCTGCTTCTGGTAGCGCTCATCCATCCACACACACGCTATGCGCTGCTCGCCAAACGCAATCGCTTCAAATGGCTGCCAGCGATCATCGTTCTCGCGCTCACCAGCGCGCCGGCAATTTTCCTCGCCGCGACACATCACGATCTACTCAAATCACTGGTCGGTATTCACAGTCTCAGCTGGGCGTTGGTCGATAATTTACGATTGCTGCTGTATCATTATCTCTGGGTCAAGCCAACCGTTGTCGGCGGTCAGATCGCACCAGTGCTCGACTTTTCGGCGCTGTTTCTGATCATGCTTGGCATTTTCAAAACTATCCAGCACCACCACACCGCGCGTTCATACATGATCGGCGTCTGGCTGCTGTTGAGTTTGCCGCTACTGGTGCTGCAGCCATCAATGACCAGCATTATCATCTTGCCGCTATTTATCCTGCTGGCCGTTGGTGTCGAGGCACTGCTCAATCAATGGTATTCGCTATTTCCGCGCAATCCTTACGCCCGCATCACTGGCTTATTGATGCTGATGGCGCTCATCGGCGTGATGGTGCTCTCGGGTCTCGACCGCTTTACCAATGGGTATCGCCATTTCTCGGGCGCAGTGCATGAATTTAGCACCGACTTACCACTGCTACAAAAAGCCATCGCCGGCCGGCAAAACGTCGTTCTCGTCGCTAACCCGCACGAGGCACCGCTCTACGAAACCGTCGCCCGCTATAGCAAGCACAAACTCGCCGTCAATCAACCAACCACGGAGAGCGCTACACTCGTCATCACCCGCGCTGAACAAATGGCGCACCCCAACACTGACGGCTGGACGCTCGAGCGCATCATCACCAATAGCCACGCCGAGCGGGCTGACCGCTTTTACCTCTACAAATTGGCGAAAAAATAGCGTATAATGAAAAAGTAAATTCAAGGAGGAATTAATAATTATGGCGTTTGACCAAGTCAAGATGTTGCAGCAACTGCGCAAGGCCCAGAAACAGCTCGGCAAGGAAATCATTGAAGTAGAGGCCGGCGACGGTGCGGTGATTGTCCAGATCACCGGCGAGCTAAAAATTAAGTCGATCAAGATTAATCCAAAGATGGTTGATCTCGATAATATCGAGCAGCTGGAGCACTGGATCCAAATCGCAATTCGCGATGGCCTGGCTAAGGCACAGGAAGTTGCTGCCGAGACGATGAAACCGCTGATGGGCGGGCTGGGCAACTTGCCGTTCTAATGAAACCGACGATTTTGCCGGCGGCGCTGACGACGCTGATTGATGAGTTTGGCGGGCTGCCTGGGGTTGGGCCGCGAACCGCTGAACGCTATGCCTATGCCGTACTTCGGCGTGACGCCAGACGGGCCGAGCAGCTAGCGCGGGCGCTGGATCGGCTGCACACACGCGTCAAAACCTGTCCGGTCACGTTCGCGTTGATTGATCATGATCAAGAGGTGTCACCGCTATACCAAGACGAGTCGCGCAATCGACGCTTGATTTGCGTGGTCGAAGAGCCACTGGATATCGTGGCGCTAGAGCGGACGGGGCAATATAGCGGCACCTATCACGTGCTGGGCGGCGCGATTTCGCCAATTGATGGCATCGGCCCGGAGCAGCTGCATATCCCCGAGCTCATTGAGCGGATCAAGCATGATGACGCCGAGGAATTGATCATCGCCACCAACGCGTCGGTCGAGGGTGAGTCAACCGCGCTCTTTTTGCAGCGCTACCTCCAGGAGGCCGGCCTCACTATCACCATCTCACGCCTGGCCCGCGGCATCCCCGTCGGCGTCGACCTCGAATACGCCGACCAAATCACGCTGACGCACGCGCTGGAGGGGCGGCGGACATTATAGCTTGCTAAGGCCCTCCTGCTTTTGCTACAATACAACCATGAAACCAGAGGTGGGAAAGGTGCGCGCTGAGGATATCGCGGCATTTTTAGCGAAATTTGACGATGTCGAGGAGGCAATCGACGCAATCCGCAGCTTTGCCCAGCCGGCTGTTTCAGCTGGCTTAGTCGACTTACCTCCAACCGCCAAACCCGATCCAGCCGCCAAGGTTATGACACCGCCCGCTGCCGCGCCAGAACGCTCCGGCCGCTGCCACATCGCCGTAACCGACCTCGCTAAATCTTACCGCGTCGGCCGCCAGACCATTCCAGCGCTTGGCGGCGTTAGCCTTGATATTTTCGCTGGCGAATTCGTGGCCATCACTGGCGCTAGCGGCTCGGGCAAAAGTACTTTACTGCAGCTCATCGGCGGGCTCGACAAGCCGTCCACCGGTCAAATCCTCATTAACGACCAGCCGCTCAGCCGCTTGTCCGACCGGCAACTGTCGCGGTTCCGATCGCGTGAAATCGGCTTTGTTTTTCAATCATTTTATCTGCAGCCATTCCTAACTCTGTCCGCCAATCTGGAAATACCCGCCATGTTTGCCCGCGTCAAGCCCAAGCAGCGCCGCGCCCGCGCCCAGGAACTCGCCGAATTGGTCGGACTAGCAGACCGAATGCACCATTTGCCGCGCGAACTTTCCGGCGGTCAAATTCAGCGCACTGCCATCGCCCGCGCCTTATTCAATCGCCCGAATATTTTACTCGCCGACGAACCGACAGGCAATCTGGACAGCGCCAATTCCGACCGCATCATCGATCTATTTCACCAAATTCGCCGCGAACTCGGCACCACGGTCGTTATCGTTACGCATAATCCAGACATCGCCGCAGCAGCCGATCGTGAAATCCGCCTGAAGGACGGGAGAATAGCCGATGCTTAGAATCACCGATTCGCTGCGGCTGGCTGGCACCAAACTCCGAGTGCGGCGCATTCGCTTATCTATCACCGTAGTCGTGTCCGGGCTGCTTTTCGCGGCGCTGCTGGCGGGACTAACTATGCTAATGGGCGCCCAGCAGAGCGTCGAGGAGTTTGATCGAGGCAGCCTGAATAGCCGCTATTTGGTGGCGCAAACTGCCATTCGGCCAAATAATATTGAATTTACCTCAAATCTAACTGCTCGCGCCGAAGCCGAACGTACGCAAATGATCAAGGACAAGCAGGCGCTGGCCGCCCGCCTCGGCCTGCCATACGACCCAAAATCCGAACCACCAATTATGCAGTCGTTTCCTGATAGCCAGCCGTACCCGAACAACCAGAGCGTCATTGTCCAGCGGCTTATTCGCCAGGAGACCGCCAAATTACCGCGCCTCACAGCGGACGCGCAGTGGCAATTTGCCCGCACCCACGGTGCCGTGCGACAGTTTAGTATTCAATCAATCGCCACCAATGGCATGCTAAATTATATGGAGCGAGGAATTGAGTCGTTTGACGACAAGCGCCAGCAAAACAACCAGCCGACACCGCTGGAAGAATTTAAACAGCAATTCAGCAGTATAACCGCCATCGACCAATCGTTGCTGGGCGGATATTTGCTCGCTGGCGCCAGCGCCAAACCCAGCGAGATCCCGCTGATTATCCGCTACCAGGACGCCGAAGTGCTGCTTGGCCTCAAGCCGCTGGATAAAAATGCCAGCAATGACACGCAACTAGCACGACTCAAAGAATTGCGCCAAAAAGCCGGGCAGCTGACATTCAGCGCCTGTTATCGCAACCCGACTTCGCGAGCGTTACTGCAAACCGCCAAACAGCAAATCCAAGCTGCCGCCAATCAGGCCAAGAAACCATCCGCCGATTATGTCAAGCCAGACCGCGAATACGCCATGCCGTCCGCTGATTCCTGCGCTGCGCCAACCGTCATTAAGGATAATCGCTCAGCCGAAACCAAGCGTACCGAAGCTAACCAGCGCTATTTTGATCAGACTTTCGGATCAGCCCAGCCCGAACCCGCCCAGGCTAAATTTACTTTCCGCGTCGTCGGCCTGATGCCAGACGGTATTAAGGCTACCCAAAGCGACATCGGCAGCTTCTTACAGCAATTTTTAAGCACCCGCCTGTCATACACCTGGATCATGCCGCGCGGCTCAATGACTACCGCAGCGCAAACGGCATTTGAATCGACTATTCAAACCGCCAACAATGATCAAGGCGGCGCCAATAGAGACGAGACACTAGCTATCTATGAATTCAGCGACCCCAATAAAGCTCGCAGCTACCTGGCAGCCGCTTCTTGCGGCGAAGGAGCTTCTGGCGGTACGGAAATAACCGATTTATCCGCGCAACCCGAACCCGCTGAAGCTTCCAAAACCCAAAAATCTAATAAGTCAATCTGCCTGCCGCACTACGTAGTATTCGCGTCGCCCACCGGCAGCAACTCGCTCGTCAATTACGACGCCATGGAACGCCTCAAGCCGATCATCATGTGGACATTCATCGGCGTGACGATCATCGCCGCCTTTATCTTGCTGATTATCATCTCCCGCACTATCGCCGACAGCCGCAAAGAATCCGCAGTTTTTCGAGCGCTCGGAGCAACGCGGCTTGATATTAGCCAAATTTATTTCGTTTACACCATGATCGTGGCGCTGCTTACCGCGCTGTTTAGCATCGCCGCCGGACTAATTGTCGTATATATCGCCGACAATGTGTTCGCTAGTCAAATCACCGCGACGCTGCGCATCGCCATGACGCCGAAAGATTTGGCGACAACTTTCCATTTCTGGACGATTGACTGGGCAATTATCGGCGCGGTCGCCCTCAGTATCATCGCTGCTGCTGTACTGGCGTGCCTGATACCGCTCATCCGCAACACCCGCCGCAACCCGATCAAGGATATGCGCGACGAGTAGCCCCGTCACCCCATCGAAACTCCCATCTGCTATAATAAGACTATGTTTGATATCGCCGAGCAACTCATCCAATCTGCCAATAACATCGTTATCATCCAGGCCGAAAACCCCGACGGCGACAGCCTGGGTTCTAGCTTGGCGCTGGAGGAAGTGCTGAGTGATTTGAATAAAACCGTGACGCTATATTGCCCAGTCGACATCCCCAAATACCTGCGTTACATCCGCGGCTGGGACCGGGTAGTTGGCGATTTTCCAGCCCGCGCTGATGCCGCCATCATCGTTGATACCAGCGCTGATATTTTGCTTAGCAAAGTCTTAGAAACACCCGGCGCGCGGCATTTTTTGGAAACGCATCCGGTACTAGTTATCGACCATCACACCGCCGAGTCGACGCTGAGTTTTGAGCACACCATGCTCTCTGACACCGTAGTAGCTACTGGGGAATTGCTCTACCAATTGTTCACCCACGCTGGCTGGACTATCAACCAGCAAGCGGCGGAGAATCTGCTTATCGCCATCATGTCCGACAGCCTGGGCCTGACCACGCCAAATACCACCGCGTCAACCTTCCACGTGGCTGGTGAATTGACCGCGCTCGGCGCCTCCAACGCCGACATCGAGGAGCGGCGGCGCGAATTTATGAAGAAATCGCCGGAGATCTTAACATACAAAGGCAAGCTAATTGAGCGAATCGAATATTTACTAGACGGGCAATTGGCGCTCGTACACGTGCCGTTTGAGGAAATTCAAGCCTACAGCGACGCCTATAACCCCGGCGCGCTGATCGGCGACGAACTGCGGCTAGTCGAAGGCGTGGCGCTCAGCTGCGTCATCAAAACCTATCCCGACGGCAAATTAACCGCCCGCCTGCGCGGCAATTTACCAATTGCCGACACCGTGGCTGGCTACTTCGGCGGCGGCGGTCATCCGTACGCGGCTGGTTTTCGCGTGTACGAGGAATATGACGAAGTCGTGCGGGAATTGGTGACGGCGGTGGATAAGGCTTTGCGAGAAGCGGAGCAAAACTAGTCATTCCTTATGAACATGCCACAAAACTATCCACTTTTCTTGCTATAATTACGGTTACCATATGAACAATTATTCAAATATCCTCTTCCCGGAAATAGTCAACAAAGCATTCCCAATTCTCGACGGCGCATCATATATTCGCCAGCTGGCGTCGCTTGTGCCACTCTGTCCCGACACGGCGTTTCATTTGTTTGACGATAAAAATGGGGGCTTTTTCGCGCTGGTAATGACGGATTATCCCGACCCGCTTTATCAGAGCGAGGAGTTGAAGCAGATTTCTGGCGAATATGGGTTTGAGTTCGCTTACCTCATCAAGCCATACGCCAACAACCAGCATATTGAAATTCGTCCGAACGACGATATCGATAACAGCTTTTTCGTGCCAGACCCAGAGAGTTATTATCGGTATTATTTAGCGGCGACCAAGCAAAGGCTGGATCGGTGATTTTCGCATACATAGCGCGGAAAGCGGCCACCGATAGCGAATGCGAGCTATCATCGCTACCCAAATTTATTTATAATCATAACAGAGGTGAGAGAAATATTACACCACATTTTTGACAAAATCCATTGACATTTTATTCTATTAGTGATATATATATATCAGCTTTCAGCTCAGAGTTTAGTCTAAGGGCGGAAGTCGCCCTTTAGCTTTGAGCTTTCTCTAGGAAAGGTAGAAGGTATGTCCAAGAGTGAACTCATACCCCTTGTGGTTGTATCCCTCATCGGAATTTTGGGGGGATGGTGGTCGCTTTGTAATGGCGCATGTGCCGATCTTGATCAATGCATCGGGATCAAAAACTGCGCTGAAAGCGAAAGCTGCTCCGCCGCATGGATTGGCATCATCCTGGGAGGCATCGGGATCATCGTTACGGTGTTGAACATCGTAGCCGACCACATGGAAAAGTAAGCGTAATCAAGGGCCGCCCACCGAAAATAGCTCACCGACTGGGCTCAAACTGGTTGAGATGCATCATTTGCATTTCCTGGGTTGAGATATATCCAGTTCTGGTTTGAGCTCATTCGGTGGGCTATTTTCATTGGAGATAGTTGTTACTAATTAGAGACCTATTCGCCCGCTCATTCTGGGTGGTTCGTCTGAGTCTGCTTATCAGCCACCTCTACCATATCAGCAAACTTCCGACCAGCGCGGCGAGCCAGCCACCACTGGGCCAAGGCGACGGGAACGACTACAGCGATGCCCGGCCAGAGCAGGGTGACATTTGGCATAGTAAAGTCAAAGAACTGCCTGAGCGGCTCAATACCAAAGCTCACCAGAGTGACGAACAGCACACCCGCCATATATAGCGTCCGCGCCAGATGCGCCCGCTTATCCAGGACCACACCGAGCATCGGACCGACCAAAAACACCAGATAAACCCCGAAGAACGTAGCTGTGAGGACCGTCATCGTCGCTGCCTCGGCCGCCTGATTTGGATGCAGCGTCACGCCCGACCAATAGGTAAAGGCCACCGTCAGGCCCGTCAGCAGCGCAATTGGCGCCACCGCCCGCAAGGTGTCGCGCCAGAAATGCGCCGGATTGACCCGGTGGCGCGGCCGTGGCGGAAACAGCGTCCACATGATCGTCGGCATGGTCACCAGGAAAATATTGAGAAACGTGATGTGCCGCGGCGCGTACGGATAATTCAGCCCGACCAGCATGGTACTGAGTAGCAGCACCACGCCGTAAATAATCTTGTGAAAGAACAGGGTGGCTATCACTTCGATCGCTTGCATGATCCGATTGCCCAGCTTCATACCGATCGGCAGGGATGTGAACGAATTGTTGAGTAAAATTATGTCCGCCACCCGCCGCGACGCCGGAGCACCGGCGTACATCGCCACACCGAGGTCAGATTTTTTCAGCGCCAGCGCATCGTTAACGCCGTCGCCGACCATGCCGGTGAACTTACCGGACTGCTTGAAATGAGCGATCAGCCGCTCCTTCTGCTCCGGTAGCACGCGGGCAAAAATCGTGTGTTCATCAGCGGCCTTGTCGAAGGCCTTATCGCTGAGACCTGCTAGCGCCGAGCCGAGAATCGCCTTGTCCGGATTGTTGATGCCCGCCTGGCGCGCAATGTGCTGAACGGTGCGCGGATTATCGCCAGAAATCACGCGAATAACCACGCCTTGCTCCTGGAGGAACTTGACTGTATCAATCACGCCGTCGCGCAGGGAATTACGCAAGATCACCGCGCCAATCGCCCGGCCAGAGCCGTCTGGCAGATCCTTGAGCTTCGCCGTTTCATCATCAAATTCCGCCAGCATCAGCACCCGTAGGCCGCTGTCTGCCCACTCGTCCAGCTGGCGCTGGAGCATGGCGTCAACCGGCGCTAGCTTGGCCACAAACTCCGGCGCCCCCATCATCAATGTCCTGGTTTTCCCGTCAATCTTCGCCCGGACGCCCGCCATCTTGCGCGCCGAGGAAAAGGCCATCACCTCGATGATATCTGCGTGCTTGGGCGGCGTGATTTCCGCTAGGATCGCTTGCCCGGTGATATTGCCGCCGCTGGTTTCATGGGCGATGAGGGCGGCCAGCTCGGCAACGTCCGAAGCAGCTTCAGATAGTTTTATCTCCGAAAATCTACGCTCTGGGCTGCCCGCGGCCGCTTGGGCTGCGGATTTTTCCGAGGTATCCGTGATCGAATTTGCCAGTATCATCTCATCAAACGCCACCACCCGCTCCAGTGTCACCTCGTCGCTGGTCAGCGTGCCAGTCTTGTCCACCGCTAGTAAATTCAGCAGGGCCATTGCCTCGATCGCCGCTAATTTCTGCGGCAACACCTTGGCCTGCGCCAGCCGCAGCGAGCCGAACGCCAGCAGCAGGGAACTGGCCAGCAGCAACCCCTCCGGCACCACCGTTACCGCCGCCGAAGTAATGGTCTTTAAGATAATCACCACATCATCGCCCGAGAAATAATACACTATAAAAATCAATGTCGCCAACACAATCGCGCCGTATGTCAAGAAAGTGATCGCCCGCCAAATCGCCACCTGCAGCGGTGTCAATTCCGGTTTGTAGCGCTTGAGGACTTGGCTGATAGCGCCGGCTTTCGTCTGGTCGCCGACCGCCGTGACCCGCGCCGCACCTTCGCCCGCCAGCACCGTAGTTGCCGCCAGCACCGTGTCGCCAACCGCTTTCTCGACCGCCGCCGACTCGCCAGTGAGCATACTTTCATTCAGCTCCAGGCCCTTCGACGCTGTCACTGCCGCGTCCGCCGGCAGCTCATCACCAGCCCTAAGGATAATCTCATCACCCACCACCAGCGAATCATACGGCACCTCCACCGCCTGGCCATCACGCAGCACCCGCGCCCTGGGCGCACTCATCAGCTCCAGCCGGTGCAGCACCCGCTTGGCACGAATTTCCTGAACGATGCCGATCAGCGAATTGACCACGATCACCACTGAAATAAACCAAGCGTCCCGGTACTCGCGCACATAAATCAGCGCCCCGGCCAGCAGGAAAATCGCCAGCACAATCGGCGACAGTAAATTTCTCTTGATAATATCCAGATAATCTCGCATTATATTGCCTCGCTCCTTTTGTAATGTAATCGCGCGCCGACACGATAGCCGCCGCGGGCGTCCGGGTCAAATTGGTATATTTCGCCACGCTTGACCTCCGATATGACGACCAGGGCTGGATTATACGGCACCAGCGTTCGATAATATATCAAGTCATCCGGCGAAGTCACATTCATCCCCGGAAAAACCGCCTGAAACTTCTCGGTCGCCACGTCGTCAAAGTAGTTCGGCTGGTGCTTTGGCGGCACGAACCGCTCTGGCCGCAGGCCCATTCGCCGCACCAACCGCTTGACATCACCCAGCGTCATGATAGCCCGCGCCGTGATGTAAACCAGCAATCCACCCGTCCTATCAAGCACCACCGTCGCCTGCGCCGTGCGGCTGACATCGCTCATCGGCAGCACGACCGACTGGATTTTGACCGTCAGTCCAAACTGATCATCAATCAGCGCCGCGAGCGCCCGTTCATCGTGCATATCTACCATTTTACCATTGTTACCAGCGCTTGTGCCAGCGTGCTACAATTGACTCATGGATTTTCACACTCGCTACGCCACACTGAACGCCAATCAGCGCCAAGCGGTCGATTATATTCACGGCTCGCTCCTGGTGATCGCCGGGCCGGGCACGGGCAAGACCGAGCTACTGAGCATGCGCACCGCCCAGATTTTGCGCCAGACCGACACGCTGCCGGATAGTATTTTGTGCCTGACATTTACCGAGAGCGGCGCTGCCAACATGCGCCAACGCCTGCGCCAGATTATCGGCGAGGATGCCTATAAAATCGCCATTCACACCTTTCATAGCTTTGGCACGGAGATTATCAATCAGCACCGCCAGTATTTTTTTCGCGGCGCTGACGCCCAGCCGGCGGATGAGCTGACGCAGCACCAAATCGTCACGGGGATCCTCGAGGGGCTTGACTGGCGTAATCCGCTGAGCGTTAAAAACAACGGCGAGTTCGTCTACGCCAGCGAGTTAATCCGGGTCATTTCCGAGTTCAAGCAGAGCGGCCTCACGCCGGCGGAACTGCGGCTGGTGATGGCAGATAATCAGCGCGTCATCGCTGACATTGCCTCCGACATTCAGCAGGTATTTGCGACCAAAATTTCTAAAAAAACCATTGAATTATTTGCGCCGCTGGCAGAGAAGATTGCCGAGAGAATCGGCGAGGAAAATGCTGCGAAAACTAGCAAGGAAGGCGCTACAGAGCTTTCTGAAAATGCCGCCAGCTCAGCGCCGCACCATATCAAACCGTCCGCTGCGCTACCATCCTCCATCACCCCGTACGCTCAGGTTCTGGCGCTCAGCATCGCTCACGCGGCCCAAGAGGCCATCGACGCCAACTCCACCAAACCGCTAACCGCCTGGAAAAACAAGTGGTGCGAAAAGAACGCCGCTGGCGAGTTCGTCCTGAAAGATTTTGCCGCCAGCGAGAAATTATCTGCCGCCATTGATGTCTACGAAGCATACGGCAACGTGCTGGCCGAGCGCTCGCTGTTTGACTACGACGACATGATTTTGTCAATCATTCAAGCCTGCGAAGCCCACCCGGAACTGCGCGCCAACCTCCAGGAGCAATTTCAATTCATCATGGTCGACGAATTTCAAGACACCAACCTGGCGCAGCTGCGGCTACTGTTCGACCTGACTGGCGATGAGGACAATCCCAACATCATGGCGGTCGGCGACGACGACCAGGCAATTTTCAGTTTTCAGGGCGCGGACGTTGGCAATATTCAGCGCTTCCGCCAGCAATACCACGACCCGAAAATCATCGTGCTGACGGACAATTACCGCTCGGTGGCCGACATCTTAACGGCGGCGCGGGGGGTGATCACCCAAGGAACAGATCGCCTGGAGAACACCATTGACGGCTTGTCAAAGCAATTGACCGCGCATGCGTCTGGTAGCGGCGCGCGGGTTGAGGTGCAGGAATTTACCTCAGTGAGCGAGGAGCGGGCAGGGGTAGCCCAGCAAATTGCCGAACTAATCAAACGTGGCGCAGACCCAGCGCATATCACCGTCATCGCCCGCCATCACAAGGAGCTGATCGAGCTGCTGCCATACCTGTACCGCCAGAGCCTGACGGTTAATTACGAGCGGCACGACGATATTTTAGAGCAGGACATCATTCAGGCGCTGGACAAGCTAGCGCGAGTCGTCATGGCGATTCATCAGAATAATCTTGACGTCGCCAACAGCTTACTACCAGAGGTAATCGCCCATCCGGCGTTCGGCTTTTCGGCGCTGGATATCTGGCGATTAAGCCTCCACGCTTATAAAAATCGAGAGCTGTGGCTGGAGAGTATGTTGGCGAACAGCACCTTTCAGCCGTTCGGTGAGTGGCTGCTAGAGCGAGCAAAGGACGTGCCAAATTTGCCGCTGGAGGAGCAGTTGGACAAGTTGTTGGGATTGGAGATAGACGCCGGAATTACTCCAATCGACTCCGTACAGCGAACATCGCCTGAGAACCCTCAGACGCCCGGCGCGAAAAGAGTATTCGATAGGGATAGTTCCGGCGCTCACTCTGGCAGGGAACTCTTGCAATCAACCGGCGAGGAGCTTTCCTCAGAACTTCGTACAGCGATTGCAGCCCGAGCGTCCTCAGACGCCCGGCGCGAAAAGAGGAGTCCTAGTAAAGGCTCTTCGCTTAATTCTCTCGCCGACCACTACTTCTCGCCCGACAACCTCGCCCAAAATCCCGACGCCTACCTAACCACGCTCGAGAGCCTGCGCACGCTGCGCCAAAAATTACGCGACCGCACTACCGACGCGACCCCGACACTGGCGGACTTCCTAGAATTCATCGACCTGCACCGCTCGACCAAAACCCGCCTGACACACATCCGCCCCCAGGCCAGCGCCCTCGGCGGCGCCATCAACCTGATGACCGCCCACAAATCCAAAGGCCTGGAATTCCCGCACGTCTTCGTCATCGGGGCAATCGACAGCGCTTGGGGCGAGAAAGTCCGCTCGCGCTCGCGGCTGATTCGCTATCCCGCCAACCTCCAGCTCCAGCCCGCCGGCACCAGCTACGACGAACGGCTGCGGCTATTCTTCGTGGCGATGACCCGCGCCAAAACCACCCTGACCATGACCTATTCCCAGACCAACGACGCCGGCGGCGACACCATGATCGCCAGCTTTCTGACCGACCACACACCGACGATTATCCCCGCTGCCAACACACCCGCGACGCAAATTACCGTGGCGCAAACCGACTGGAGCGCGCGGCTGAGCGCGCCGATTACCGCGGAGCTCAAGGATGTACTGGCGCCGACCTTAGAAACCTACAAACTTTCCGTCACTCATCTCAATAATTTCCTCGACATCTCGCGCGGCGGCCCGCAGAACTTTTTGTTGAATAATCTGCTGCGCTTTCCGTCCGCCAAAAGTCCCGCCGCCAGCTACGGTACCGCCATTCACGCCAGCCTCCAGCAGCTGCACAATCTGCTACGCGCCGACCACCGCCTGCCGCCTGCCGAACGCATCCTACAACATTTCCGCACATCGCTCGAGACCCAGCACCTGCCGCCCGACGATTTCGAACTGTATTTGGACAAGGGCACGGCGGCGCTGACGGCGTTTCTGGACGCCAAATCGTCCGATTTTCATGACACGGAGCTGGCGGAACTCGATTTCGCTCATCAGGGCGTCGTCGTTGGCAGCGCGCGCCTGACTGGTAAGCTGGACGTCGCTGACATTGATAAGCATAATAAAACCATATTCGTGACCGATTACAAGACCGGCAAGCCATCGCACTCCTGGAAGGGCACGTCTGATTACGAAAAAATCAAGCTCCACAAATACCGCCAGCAGCTGATGTTCTATCAACTCTTGGTCACATCATCACGCGATTATGGCAATTTCACCTTCACCGGCGCCCGCCTGCAGTTCGTCGAGCCAGATATGAAAACTGGCGACATCCTCAGCTTGGAAGATACGTTCTCCGAGGAGGAATTAGCTGAATTCGCCCGGCTCATCGGCGTCGTCTGGCGGAAAATCACCACGCTGGAACTGCCGGATATTT
The DNA here is from genome assembly GCA_013100805.1 of Candidatus Saccharibacteria bacterium oral taxon 488. Taxonomy (NCBI): domain Bacteria; phylum Candidatus Saccharimonadota; species Candidatus Saccharibacteria bacterium oral taxon 488. The sequence goes on along the minus strand of CP040000.1, from coordinate 388,531 downwards.
CTGGGTATCCAGCGGACTATAAGGGGATGGTGCAGTTTGAGAATGATTTGTTAACAGGGGCGGCGTAGGGAATTATGCCAAAAGATATTGACATTTCTTGATCTTATTGATATAAATATACTTGCTTTTGTTCGACGGAGCTAACTTCCGGTGAGGTGTCGCGAATGACACCAAGCCCTGACCATACTTCGCACAAAAGCATGGTTCGACAGGGGAGTTAGCTCTTTTCTACGCGCCGCAACTGCGGCAGGAAGGGGGTGAAACCCCTTGTTTAGCTACTACAAGGGTTCGCCCAGCGCGTCAGGCTGGGTGAACCCGGTCTGGGTGCGATGCAAGCACTGTTCCCAGAAAAATAACATAAGTTCGGTACCAGGGGGGAATCCCTGGCTTTGCTACGCTTGTGGCAAACTGAACTAATTATTATTACGTGGCGGTCGGGGTTTGTGCGACCCCGAAACTCGCTGACCTTGCGTCAGCAGTAGGGTGTCCGTCCGCCCCTGGGATGATTCGCCCAGCCGGTAATCTGGAAAAGAATCACAGGGTGTGTCGCGGTAGAGGCAAGGTCTTAAAAACCGATGCGCCTCGCGGGTTCGACTCCCGCCACATCCACTGAGGGTACATGCGTCGCTCAATAGCGCGCGGCGTATGGCAGACTGACAGCCCCCACAGCCTGTCAGTCTGTTGTGAGAACAACGTTGTTCTCCACCCTCAATCTTCCCGGGAGAGCCCCGGGAAGGATTCCCCCGAGAGGGGGAGAAAGGAGGTCACTATGGGAGTGTAGACCTCCGCCCCGCGACCAGCGACTCCGGGAGAACGAACAATTCACCTGGTCGCGGGGCCTTAAACCCCCGGACTCGCGAGATTCACTCGTAGTAGCAGCCCTCCGGGCCGCTCCGAGCAGAACCGCTTGAGTCCACTACCCCGCGTCAACGATGACGCGGGGATTTCACCTTTTTGGGGGTAATTGTCGGGCAGGGGTAGCCACTTGTACATCCCAAAGACCCTCGCCACCATACCATCAGACTACGAGAAAACATCGTGTTATTTGACAAACATCATGATGTTTTGGTAATATCACGACATGAATGCTGCGCAATTACTCCAAGAAATTCTGATGCGGACAGGCCTCACCCAAGAACAACTGGCGCGTCGCCTAGATGTGCCGGTGCGTACGCTCAACGCCTGGGTACACCAACACATGTCGCCGCGTGCCAAAAACCTGGCGAATATTCAGCTATTACATCAAGAGATGATCGGGCGGGACACCATCGACGAGGCGAAGCGCCTCGCTACTGAACGTGCCGCCCATGCCAGCTGCATGACGATCCGGACACTCCTCGCGAATCAGGAACTACTTGACATCCTGACGCTCCACTTGACCTACCACACGAACACGATCGAGGGTAGCACAATGACCCTAGCAGACGTCGCAGAGGTGCTGAACGATGATAATCGCGTCCTCGCCAACAAGACAGCGCGCGAACAGATAGAGGCCCGTAACCACCGCACTGCGCTCTACTTTCTGCTGGATGCCCTGCACAAAGAAGGAACGCATTTTACGTGGAGCGAAGAGTTGATCTTACAAACGCACGTCCGGCTGATGAATACGCTGGTGTCTGATGCCGGACTCTACCGCCGGCACGGTGTGCGCATCATGGGTAGTCGTGTCACAATAGTAAATCATCTGCGCATCACTGAAGCGATGTCCGAGTGTATTGATGAAATGAACGAGCTGCCCAAAACAGAGCCAATAGAATGGCTAGCCCGTACTCATGCGACATTTGAAAAAATCCATCCATTTAGCGATGGCAACGGTCGCACCGGGCGACTCTTGCTCTTTGTCCAGGCCCTGCAACTGGGGTTGGTGCCACCCCTCGTTGCCAAAGAGCGTAAGCGAGCGTACTATACCTATCTGGAACGAGCGCAGGTTCGCGGCGAGCTGGACGCACTGCGTCTATTTATCGCGGAAAGTATATTGTTTAGTAAAGGACTGGTGACGTGAACATGACATGTTGGGACAACTTACCACAGCCATTTTTTATCTTGGCACCCATGGAGGCCGTCACTGACGTAGTGTTTCGTCATGTCGTCAAGCAGGCGGGCGCGCCCGACGTGTTTTTCACCGAGTTTGCCAACGCCACCGGCTGGGTACATGCTGGCGACAAGGCCATCGCTGGACGGCTCGTCAAGACCGACGACGAGTATCCATTGGTCGCCCAAATCTGGGGCGGTGAGCCAGGCGACATGGAGCAATTTGCCAGCTATTGCGCCAAGCTCGGCTTCGACGGCATCGACATCAACATGGGCTGTCCCGCCAAATCCGCCACCAAAAGCGGGGGAGCAGCGCTCATCCGCCGACCCGATGTAGCAGTCGCCGCCATCACCGCCGCTAAAACCGCCGGGCTACCAGTTAGTGTGAAAACTAGGTTGGGCTATTCACGCGTTGACGAGTGGAAAGAGTGGCTGGGCACGCTACTGGCGCATGACCTCGCCAACCTGACCATCCACCTCCGTACCAAAAAAGAAATGAGTAAAGTCCCGGCGCACTACGAACTCATCGACGACATCATCGCCCTGCGTGATGACATCGCCCCACAAACCCTACTAACTATCAACGGCGATATCCGCAACCGAGCCCACGGTCTAGAGCTAGTCCGTCAACATCCCGGCATCAACGGCATCATGATCGGGCGGGGGGTTTTCAGCGATCCGTTTTGCTTTGCCTGTACCGACGCTCGGACATCTCATAAAATAATCCGGGACCCGCTAAAGCCAGCCCAGATTTTTTCTGAGATGCCGCTCGCGCCAGATGCGCCAGCACCGACGACACGCTCGCGCCAAATCTCCAGTGGAGATTTAAGCGAAAAGTGTGCTTCGAATCAGAACGATGCGCCGTTCACCAACGCTTTAGAACACAAATCTGAACTGATTGTCTTACTGTACTACCATCTCGACCTCTTCGACCACTACCAGCCAACCCTCGGCCGCCCCTACGAAACCCTCAAACGCTTCTTCAAAATCTACATCCGCGACTTCGACGGCGCCAAGGAACTGCGCGACCAGCTGATGCACACCACCAGCACCGACGAAGTCCGTAAGATATTTGAAAAATATAAATATTATGATATAATGTGATAATGTTACCTTCAGAGATACGCGTATACGACACACTCCCTCAAAGTCAACCAAAGCGAAAACTGCGTACAGCGATAGAGAATACACCTAACGGACAACTCCTTGTAGCATATGATACACCGCTAAGTAATGTCAGCTGTGGTCAAAAATTGACATTCACTCCCATTGAAGAGTATTCTATAGGACGACATGACACCACGAGTGGTGTCAGATTCGGAAAGATATCAACAGGTAATACGGACATACCTGTAGCTCTTAAGCCTCACTGCAATGCCGCCTCTGCGCTCTCGGAATTCTGTATTACACAGCGGCTTACTAGTGAAGGGTACATTAGGCCATATCAGCCGCTGGGATTTCTACCAGACAGGAATTCTATACATACAATATCAATGTTTGAGGGTGATGTCGTAAGTTGTGACACAATTACGGATCGTACAGATGATCCTGAAAAAATACAACGCGTCCTACTCATAGGAGCAACAACACTCGCGAAACTACATAAATCAGGAGTTGCCCACGGTGACGCACAAATTAAAAATACCGCATTTCATACAAAGACAGGGGACGTGCGAGCAATAGACCTTACTTCCTCTTATTTCGACAAAAGCTGTCGCGGCATTATTGATGATATGGATTGGTATATGGGAACATTACCTGATTATATTACTTCAATGCCAAGTAGTGAGTGTATTAAGACATATTTTTTTGACCCATACTTATCGCTAGTTGCTGGCGCATTATCAAAAAAGCAACAAAATAATATATACCATATCACTAATGATTTGTTGGCAGGTCTGTAAACGATTAGAATAATACCTTCCGATCCTCACCTGGCTCGATATAAGAATAAGATCTCCTATCATCGGGAGATCTTATTCTCTTACATTTCAAACCTAGCGTCGTCGCTTGCGCCGATGCAAATCTGCAACCTTTAGCCGTACCATGTGCCGGTCGATGAGCTGTTTGGCTTTCTCGCGTTCGACTTGGTCGCCGGCTTCGTCGCGGGCTTTGATGGCACGCTCTAGTGCCGCCTGAGTCTCCGCCTCGATGATGTCGTCGCCATGATCCGCTTCGTCCACCAGGATCTGCACCGATGAATAATCAATTTTCACCACGCCGCCGGAAATTGCGAAATACTCCAACTGATTGTCAGAATCTTCTTGGCGCCGGCGCACGGTGATCACGCCGTCCTTGGCCACTGTCACCAGCGGCTCGTGGCTCGGCAGCACCGAAATCTCGCCGTCAATCGTCGGGATAGTTACCGAGTAGACCGCCTCATCCAGCTTGACACCACCGAGCGTTACTAGCTTCAAATTCATCAGGCTAGTCCTTCTTTGCCTCTGGTTGCTTTGCTGCTTCAGCGTCGCGAGCTACCTGGTCAGCCAAAGTGCCTTGCACCATGTAGAACCAGCTTTCTGGCTTGTCGTCGTATTTACCAGCCAAGATGTCGGCAGCGTCGCGAATGGTGTCCTCTAACTTGACGTACACGCCTGGATTGCCAGTAAATTTCTCAGCCACGTGGAATGGCTGCGCCAGGAAGCGCTGAATGCGGCGAGCCCGAGCAACGATTTGCTTCTGGTCATCCGACAATTCTTCCATACCGAGGATGGCAATGATGTCCTGCAATTCTTTGTACTGCTGCAGCACTCGCTGAACTTCGCGCGCCACGCGGTAGTGTTCCTCACCAACGATTTCTGGATCCAACGAATTAGAGCTAGAATCCAGCACATCGACAGCCGGGTAGATACCAATTTCCGTCAAAGCACGGTTCATCACGATGGTCGCGTCCAGGTGGGCGAAGGTGGTTGCCGGCGCTGGGTCGGTCAAGTCGTCAGCTGGCACATAAACCGCTTGAACAGAGGTAATTGAACCCTTTTTCGTCGAAGTAATGCGCTCCTGCAGGGCACCCATTTCTTGCTGCAAGTTTGGCTGATAGCCCACAGCGCTTGGCAAACGACCAAGCAGCGCCGACACCTCAGCACCAGCCTGCGTGTAGCGGTAAATATTGTCGATAAACAGCAGCACGTCTTTACCTTCGTCACGGAAGGCTTCAGCCATCGCCAAGCCAGACAGCGCCACGCGCAAACGTGCTCCAGGCGGCTCATTCATCTGGCCAAACACCAGCGAGGTCTTGTCCAGCACGCCCGCTTCTTCCATTTCGTAGTACAAGTCATTTCCTTCGCGAGTACGCTCACCAACGCCGGCAAAGACCGAGTTACCAGAGTGGAACTTGGCAATGTTGTTGATCAGCTCGGTGATCAGGACGGTTTTACCAACACCAGCACCAGCAAACAGACCAGCCTTACCACCTTTGGCCAGCGGTGCAATGAGGTCGACAACCTTAATTCCAGTTTCCAAAATCTCCGTCTTGTTCGACTGCTCACTCAGATCTGGAGCAGGGCGGTGAATCGGCGCGGTTTTGCCCTTTGGCTGTGGCTTCTCGTCAATCGCTTCACCAACCACGTTAAACATGCGTCCCTGAGTCTCGGCGCCCACTGGCACAGAAATCGGCGCACCAGTCGCCACCACGTCCGCACCGCGAGCCAAGCCGTCAGTCGACGACAGAGCAATCGTTCGCACGGTGTGCTCGTCGAGGTGCTGTGCTACTTCCAGCACCAGCGTCTCTTTGCCGTTCTTGACATGGAGCGCATCATAAATCGCCGGCAATTTAACGTCACGTGGAAACTCCACATCGACCACCACGCCAACGATTTGAATAATTTTTCCTAATATTTTACTCATCAATTCCTCCTTTTACTATCTCGATTATCTCGCCATTCTTAATACCTTTTAGCGATGCCACTTCATCAATAGATAATCTCTGTATATATGCTTGCAAAAATTTATACACCTCGCTATTGCTAATGATGAGAGTAACTCCAGGCAAACGAACTGCGTCCTCATAAGCAGATGCGATAGTTGTTAATATCTTATCTAGCGGCCTGAGCTCACGCTCTGGTCTCGAGGATTTACCGTGCCACCCATTTCTCAACCAGTACATTAGTGCGTCGATATCAAAATCCAGCCATCGCTCATCAACACTAATTTGTACATCATCGGATCCAGCCGTTTGAGCTATTTCCTTAGCGGCAGCCCTTACAACAAGAAGCGGTGAAGTAATAATCCTATCAATTATTAAATTTTTATCCAAAATACCCCGTTTAGTTCGCTGGATAGCTTCAGTACGCAAGGATACTTTTCCTGAGAGCTGATCTTCATCGTAGCAAGCAAAATACACACTCATTGTTCCATCGCCTCCACGCCGCCGGAAATTTCTGCCAGCTCTTGGGTAATCGCGCCTTGGCGGGCTTTGTTCATCGCCAAGGTCAGATCATCCACCAAATCACTGGCATTATCCGTCGCATTCTTCATAGCCATCATCCGCATAGAGTGCTCACTGGCGCGGGCATCCAATAGCGCCTGAAACAGCCGCGCACCCGTCAAACGGTAGGCGACGGCGTCCAGTACCTCTGGAATGTTTGGCTCATACTTGGCGTCAGAAACTGTGTTCGAGACCTCGCTCGGATCAATTAAGGCTTTAGTGCCCGCCGGCAGCAAGCGCGACAACTCCGCCGTCTGCACCATGCTATTGACAAACCGCGTGTACACCAACGTCACCGCGTCAACCTCGCCATTCTCAAACATACTAATGGCGGTATTCAGAATCGTGTGAAAGGTGAGTCCCGACGGCTGATCTGGCAAATCTTCGTACGTACCGATAATCTTTGTATCCTTCAGGCGCGAGGCGAATTGCGAAGCTCGGCGGCCAATGGTCAAGGTCAAATTCTCAATGCCGCGTTCATCGTCGCGCTTCAGCAGCTCCAGATATTTCTTCAAGACGTTAGTGTTGTATGCACCGGCCAAACCCTTGTCACTGGCGATGACAATGATCAAACGCTTGTTAATCTTGCGGCGCTTAAACAGTGGGTGATTGTCAGTCGCACCTTGACTGGCCAGGTAGCTCAGCAGCTCCTCCGCCGCCATGGTGTAGGGAGCCGAGGCCTTGTCCGCCTCTTGGGCGCGGCGCATCTTACTGGCGGCCACCAACTGCATCGCCTTGGTGATCTGCTTGGTCGAGTCCACCGAGCGAATGCGATTTTTCAGCGCACGAGTACTCGGCATGGATTACTCCTCAAAGCCTTTCGCCGCCACTTGGGTTGCCTCGTCAATGACTTTCAGTTGCTCGTCAGTTGGCTTGGCACCCTTGTTTAGCTCGCGCATGGCGTCTTTACTATTTTTCCAAAGCTGCGTCAACAGAGCGGCCTGCGCTTCCTTGATCTTAGCAACCGGCACATCATCAAAGGCGCCGCTAGTCACCGCATGAATACTGACAAATTGCTCCCAGACACTCATCGGCTGATACTGCGGCTGCTTGAGCAGTTCAGTCAGGCGTTGACCGCGGTCAATTTGCGCCTTAGTCGCATCATCCAAATCGGAGCCAAATTGCGCAAACGACGCCAATTCACGGAACTGGCTCAAGCCCAACTTCAGGTTACCGCCAACCGACTTAACCGCCTTGGTCTGGGCGGCACCACCAACGCGTGAGACCGACAGACCAGCGGAGATAGCTGGGCGAATACCCTGGTAGAACAGATCGGTTTCTAGGAAAATCTGACCGTCGGTAATGGAAATCACGTTGGTTGGAATGTAGGCCGAGATGTCGCCAGCCTGCGTCTCGATGATCGGCAGGGCAGTCAGTGAACCAGCACCCAATTCGTCTGACAACTTGGCTGAACGCTCCAGCAGGCGAGAGTGTAGATAGAAGACGTCACCCGGGTAGGCCTCACGTCCCGGTGGGCGGCGCAGCAGTAGCGACATCTGGCGGTAGGCCACGGCGTGCTTGGTCAAATCATCATAAATCATCAGCGCATGGCCGCCGTTGTCGCGGAAATATTCACCCATGGCGGTACCAGCATATGGTGCCAAGTACAACAGGGAAGCTGCGTCCGACGGGCTGGTCGCCACCACGATGGTTTGTTCCATCACGCCTTCTTCTTTGAGGCGGTCAACCAACCGAGCAATCTTTGATAATTTCTGTCCAATCGCTACGTAGACGTTCACCACGCCGGTCTTTTGCCGTGCCTGGTTGATCATGGTGTCGATAGCAATCGCGGTCTTACCAGTCTGGCGGTCACCGATGATCAGCTCGCGCTGCCCGCGACCGATCGGGAACATGGCGTCAATTGACATGATACCGGTCATCAGCGGCTCGTGCACCGACTTACGACCCATCACGCCGATGGCTGGGCGCTCAATCAGCCCACGCTGTTTCGTCTTGATAGCTGGTCCGCCATCGAGCGGCCGACCGAGCGGGTCAACCACACGGCCGAGCAGCTCCTCGCCAACTGGTACATCCAGCACCGCACCCTTGCGGCGAACGCTGGCGCCAGCCTTGACTTTTTCTTCACCACCGAGGATCACCGCACCAATTTCATCTTCCATCAAGTTCAGCGCAAAGGCTTCCACCGTGCCGCCATCAGTCTCAATTTCTAGGACTTCGCTGTAGCCAGCTTTGCTGAGGCCGTGCACCCATGCCACGCCGTCACCAACGCGGATAACCACACCAGCGTCCTCTAACCCTTCCGTTGCCTCCAGCTGCGCGATTTTTTCCCGCAGGCTTTTGGCTAGTTCTGTCACATCAATCTTGCTCATTTTTCCTCCTAGATTTTCTTCGCCCGCAAGTCGTTTAGTTTCTTGGCAATTGTCGCGTCCATCACTTGGGTCGGCGTGGTAATCTTCACCCCGCCGATCAACTCGGAACGGATGATTTCGCGCAGGCGCACCTGAACGATGCGGTCGCTCGGGACTTCCGTATCAGGAAGTTCGACATGCTGAGTGGCACGGTCGCTACCATCTGTTTCGGGTACGCGGGCTTCGCTCCGGGCGTCCTTTCTGGACGCTCGGGCTGCAGAGCGACCCTCCACAGATGACAGCGACTCCATACCCGAGTCAGACGATAGTAGCTTTCTAATTGCACCCTTTGTCGCCTCGTCCAGCGATGTCGCACTCTCCACCGTCGCCACAACCGTCCCACGCTCAGCCAATTCCGCCTCAATATCCTGCACCAACAGATCAACCTCTCGCTCGCGCCGCTCGTGGACGATCAGTGCCGCCAGTTCATCAATCACCGCCGCGTCGCCCGCCAGCAGCCGCTCGGCCGCGTGTCGTGCCAACTTTCGCCGAAGCGTCCGCGCCATGACTAGGCAACCTCCTTGACCGCAGTCGCGATTAGCTTGGCGTCTGTCTTAGCATCAACTTTCTCGTGCAAAACCTTGCCAGTCGCCTCGGCCACCAATTCCAGCGTTTCATTGTGTAGCGCTTTCTTAGCCTGCTCAACTTCCTTAGCAATTTCCGCCTGTGCCGCGCTGACGATGGTCTCGGACTTGGCAGTCGCCTTAGCGGCGGCCTGCTCGACGACCAAGGCTGCTTCCTCGCGCGCTGCCGCCACGATATCACTGGCCTCCGCCCGAGCTTTTCGCATCAACTCGTTGGTCATTTTTTCGGCTTTATCAGCGTTATCACGCGCCGACTGCGCCGCCTTTTCGGCTGTGCGCATGTCTTTTTCGCGCTTGTCGAGCATCGCTGCCAGTGGCGGATACACCCACTTGCGGAGAATCACCAGCAAGATCAAGAACGCCGCCGTTTGTAACATCAGTAGCTTCCAGTCAATGCCCAGCGAACTGAACAGATCAGCCTTCTCGGCCGCGTGCGCTTCGGCACTCGCAAATTGTGTCAAAATTCTCTCCACAATTTACCTCTCAAATTACATAACTTTGCCGACGATAGCCGCCACGAAACCGATAATCGCCAGGGCGTCGATGAACGAAATACCGAGGATCATCATGGTGCGTAAATCGTTAATTTTCTCTGGGTTGCGGCCAGCCGCGTTCATCGCTGCCGCGCCGACGATACCAGCGCCGATCGCTGCCAGCGCAGCCGGGATGGCGTAGGTGAGTGCAAATGCTAATTCTTTCATATAATTTCTCCTTTATTTAATACTTTACTTTTCTAATCATTCGCCGCCGCGAGTTTCGTCGTATCAGCAGGTGAATGAGCATGATCAGTCGGCTCGTGTGTGTCGTGGTGAGCCAGCCCCAGCGAAATAAATACCGTTGACAGCATAAAGAAAATGTACGCCTGAATACCACCGATGAACAGCTCGAACAGATAAAATGGCTGGAGCGCCGCCGGGGAAATAAACTGCGTCAAAAAGGCAATCATAATCAGCAGCACCTCACCGGCCAACACGTTGCCAAACAAACGGAAACTCAGACCAAGCAGGCGCGAAAACTCCGCCACCAACTCCAAAATACCGACAAACGCCATGATCGGATCGCGCAATGGATTAACAAAGTAACGGCCCATATTACCCTTAAAACCAAGGTATTTGAAGGCATAAATTTGGGCAGCGACAATTGTCACAATAGCGAGGCCAAACGTCATATTCAGATCAGCCACACCGCCACGAAACAGCGGCGTACCATGACTACCCACAGTAATCGGCCCGACGATCGGTAGCAGCCCCAACCAATACTGCGCCACCACGAAAAAGAATATGGTGATGCACAGCGGCGCCACTCGACGCGCCCATGTCTGGTCCGGGATGACTTGGCAAACCGTATTGTACAGCCCATCAAATGTCCAATGTACCAGCCGCGTCGCAAAATTATGCTTTTTCTTGCCCAGCACTGCCGCCCGCGTCCGAAACATCAACCACACCAAAACGATCAGCCCCAGCGCGCCGAGCATGTGCGAATTAGTAATTGACACGCCCATAACATTCGCTACTTCATCAGCTTTGACTGAAATGTGCGGACCGGCACTGGCAAATCGTTGCATCATATGTTTTTACGCTCCTTTTTTCGTTTCACACGCCCCAGCTGCTTATTTACCAGTAGATACGCGCCCAAAAAACCAACTACCACGCCAGTAAACATCAGCCACGGCTTCAAACCAGACACACTATCCAGCCACACACCCAGCAGCGTACAGCCGATACTCGGCACAAACATCCGCCACGTTGTGTCGCCGATCGTCCCGAGAATAACCCGAGCCGCCGCCACTTCCGTCGCTGTCGTTACGCCATTCTCAATATCTGGTCTCTCAGCCATTACTCTGTCACTATAGCAACATGCTATACTCTTGACAAGATGCCACGCCGAAATTATCCTAAAAATCAACCAAAATCAGCCCGGGTATTAGTCAAGCCGATGTTAACAACTACTGATCGCGACACGTGCCGGCGTAAGCGCCGCTTCGCCACCGAGCAAATCGCCAGGCGAGCGGCTGATACGCAGGAGCTGATGTCACCAAAGCTGGAGTTAGACGTGTACTATTGTCGAGGGTGTGACGGCTGGCACTTAACGAGTCGGGCGTCCCGAGACTAGGGTGGCATTGCCGAGGCACCGATGCTTATGCTACAATAGAGAAAAGCCATAAGGAGGGAAGTTATGAGCGAAGATAACACGGCCAATCACCAAGACGCTAAAGTCACTGTCTATAGCACCAGCTGGTGCGCATTCTGCCACACCGAGATGGAGTGGTTGAAAAAACTCGGCATTGATTTTGTCGCCAAGGACATCGAGGCTGATCCAAGTGCCAAAGAAGAATTGCTCAGCAAGAACGGCGGCAATTTCCAGGGCGTACCAGTGACTGATGTTTGCGGCGAGGTCATCCTGGGATTCGACCGGCCGAAGCTTCAGGATGCGCTGAAGAAGAATGGTTTGATAAGCGAGTAAATATCACTGATTGACGCCAAAAAACCTGCTGCCTAGGAACTTACTGGCAGCAGGTTTTTCATTAGTACACCCTTTATGCTGCGCCGATTTGCACCACCTCACCGCCAATTGCTTGACGGAAATAATTGTCGTGGCTGACGTACAGGATAGCGCCAGAATATTTCGCCAGTGCCGTCTCTAACTCCTCAATGCTCGGCAGGTCAAGGTGGTTGGTCGGCTCATCTAAAATCAGCAGCTGCGGGTCATTCGCCAGCATAGCAATGATCTGAAAGCGAGCTTTCTGGCCACCCGACAGGCGCGCCAGTGGCATCATCCGATCCGCTTCAGTGAACAGATAATCGGCTAGTAATTGGCGAATTTTCGTATCAGAAATCGGCAGGTCATGGCTAAGATACAACTTCTCAATCGCTGCCTCCAACGGATCCGCCAAATACCGCTCATCAATCTCTTGCTCATACACGCCCACCCGCACCTGCAGATCAAGGAAGAGATTACCGGAGTAGAGGATAGGGGTGACGACTGCGCCACGCTCCTGCGCTGGAGTACTCTTTTCGCTTGTATCTCTACTGGAGATACTACGCGAGCGTTCGGCTGAAACGTCCGCTCCTCGCGAACGTTTCACAGCCTCCAGCGCAGGAGGTGTCGCTGTTGCTGGTGCATCTGGCGCGAGCGGTGTCTCAGATTTCTTCTGAGTGTATTCAAGCTGGCTCGTCAAACTCTTTTTCCGAAGGCTTTGCCTTTCCGGCGAGTGTGCGCCAAGAGCGCCAACTGAATCAGTTAGCGGCGCGCCGGCCTGAGGAAAAAGATGTTTGCGAGACGGGCGAGCCACATCACCGCTTGCCAACAGCATCCGAATCAGCGTCGTCTTACCAGCGCCATTACGGCCGCGCAGCTCCACCGCTTCACCCTCACGCAGATCAATATTCACGCCCTCAAACAATAGCCGCTCGCCAACCCCAACTGCCGCATCCTCAACTCGCACCAGCACATGCTGACTGCGACTGACCGCATCCTTCATCGATAGCCGAATATTGCGCGCCTTGAACTTACCGTAGCGCTCAGCTGACTTATAATCGAGCTGCCCAGCCGACTGCTTGTCAATCCAAAACGTAGGCTTGTCCATCTCTGATAATTCCGCTAGCTCGGCCCGCGCCTCATTCTCCAGCCGCTTGAACTTCTGGATGGTGCCGGGGTTGCGCGACTTTTCCTTTAGCCGCTGATAATCCAACACCTTTTGCCGAAGGTTAGTCATCCGCTTCTCAATCTGCTCAAAATTATTCATGCCCGCCGCCGTCGCCTGAGCATTCTGCTTGAGGTAAGCGTCATAATTACCGCGGTAGCTGACCGCTCGGCCGTCTTTGAGATCAATAATTCGATCCACCCGGCCCAGCACATCGCGGTCGTGCGTGATGATCAGCATGGCCTGGCGCGGCTGCGAACTCATCCAATCAATGAATTGCTGCTTGGCCACATAATCCATGTGGTTGGTCGGCTCGTCAATCAGCGCCAAATGCGCCCCCGAATGCATAATCTTCACAATCTCCACCAGCCGCTTCTGACCACCCGACAGGGAACCAAGCGGCCGCTCACTGCACCCGCTCAGCTGAAAATTATTGAGCTCCCGCTCGATCTTCTCCTCAATCTGGTAAAAGCCTTTCTGGTCAAATCGCTCCAGCGCCTGCGTATACTCCTCAATCTTACGCATATTATCGCCCATGGTTTCAGGATATTCATCGATAATTTTCTTTAAGCTCGCATATTCTGGCAGCCCCGCCAAGATGTAGCTCAGCACCGTCTGATCGCCCAAACCGTGATGCTCCTGTGCCGTACTGGCCACCGTGATGCCGCGCCGAAAAATTACCTCGCCGGTGTAGTCGGTGTCCGTACCCGCCAAGATGCCAAACAGCGTCGATTTGCCGACGCCATTGCGACCGACCACGCCAATTTTCTCGCCGTCGTCCACGCTAAACTTGACGTCGCGCATCAACGTCTTGTCGCCAAAACTCTTCTCGGTGATGTGAATGTCGGCTATCATGCTTGGGATATTGTAGCATATCACCCTTATGACCAGAGCCGGCTGGCTGTTTTTTGACGATAAGACCGCACCTGGCACAAACGCAGATATATGATATGCTACCATTATGGGTATACACGACAAACCGCCAACAAACACGGCAAAAACGCCGGAAGCGATAGAAACCATCATGAAAGGATATGAGTCGCGCCTCAATGGTATCTTTACTGAGGCCAATGCCGTACTAGATAATCCAGAAATGCATGAATCCCGAGAAGTTACGATAAACAATCTAAAGCGCATGACAGCTCTCATCCTGTACGCCAGACACCGCATCCCAACGGATGAAATTACCAAGAATATGAACGAGGCGATCGAGGGCTTCGTTTGTGATCGTGATGATGATGGCGAGCTAATTGAAGGTACGCTCAACAACACGATGCTGCAGCTGATTGTTGATATACATAAGGCCAAAGACAGGACGAATAGAAAGAATCGTGCTTGGAAAGATCAGTGGTCAAATGATATCAAACAACTAGGAATGGTAGCCGCCGTGCGAGTCAGCGCTCTGACGGATGAACCACCTTTGACGGTTGATGATCACTAAATATTCGGTAGACACGTGTACGCCAATTACATAATACCCGATGCTTTCAGCTACAAAGTGCAGCATACGGCATGCCTCGATACATACGTTGTTATTGCTTTTTAAATTATTTTATGTTATAGTTAAAAACTATGGAAACCATGAGTAAAAACCGCCCAGCACGCATGCAGGAGATCCCTCGTCTCACTGACGACATGGGGCAAACACACCCAACAATTAACGCCATACGAGATAAGTGTAAAGAGGTCGACAAGAGAGACGACCCTAATTACGTCTTGAGTTTTGCCGATAGTCTCAATGTTATTGGCTACGTTGCCAAAGTGGCAGCAACTGGCGACCGTGAGGCGGCACAAAACGCTCTTATAGAGTTCAATGTAGCTACCGGTAAATACAGCGAAGAGTTGTACAATGATATCCAAGATACGGCCACATCTGTATTTGCCTATATTGCTGTAGTTAGAGAACGACTCCCCAAAGAGAAACTGGACAGCAACCTTGAGTATCTACTAACAACACTGGATGACTACTCCAAGAAACTCGAATATAATGACAGCGTTATAAAACAATTTAAAGAATTTTCTGCGGTAGAAGCAGAAATGGAAAAACGCCGTAGTAAGCTAACGAGGTTACTCGCAGAAAGGACTAAGCTGTTAGCAAAAGTAAACGACGTTGAGGACGAATTAACTAAACTAGCAGGCTAGCGCTAATAATCAAATCGAATTTATTGGTATAAAAGTATGAATATAGAGACGGCACCACGAGCATCACAAGAGCCAACAGATAAAAGATACCCAGCCAGCGGCACTAACGTTGGCGCACCGTCTGAACACGAACTTGATATAGTTAATCCAAACGAAATTTACATAGTCAACGCCCCAGACAAACTTGATGTGATTAGGCAGCAAATTCTAAGCCCTCCAGACCCTGAGCAGGCAATGCTATGCCTCGTTTACGCAGAGATTGTCATTGAAGCTATCCAAAACATCCTCGAAAGTGAGCTAGCTGGACTACTAGACAATACAGAAGGAAAGAATCGCTTAGCGCGTCAAGTGTTGTTAAATGAAGCAGGACTTCCAGGCCCCCTTCCGCTTATTTTTACATCAGACAAGTCAGGGTTACTTCGCCAATTATATTACGAGTCTCTGGATCGTGTTGATAGCATATATCATGATGATGAATTAGATGTGTCACAAAAGCAAGCAGCCCTGGGAGAAATCGCAGACGTCATGAATAAGTTACAGAATAGTATGATGATTCTAGCAAAAGAGGAAATTGCAGCGCCAGAAGATCCCAATGAAAGACTTTTCTCGCCTCTAGATTAGATGTAACGGGACGCAGTCTAGACAGACCAATCATCTTCTAGCTAAGGCTCCAGCCTACATGCTACAATAATCACGTGACCAAGCCCACCAAGACCAAAAAGCCGTCCACTCAAGCCGTCGTGAATCGCCGAGCGCGATTTGACTATGAGTTGGGCGAGGAGATTGTGGCCGGGCTGGTACTGACGGGCATGGAGGTGCGCGCGGCCAGGGAAGGGCACGTGCAGCTAAAGGGGGCGTTTGTTAGCATGCGAAATGGTGAGTTGTGGCTAAATAACGCGAGTTTTTCGCTACGGCTGAACATTCGCGGCCAGGCCAACGCCCGCAGCATTGACACTTCGGCGCGGAAATTATTAGTCAGCAAGCGCCAGTTAGCGCGCTTTACCGAAGCAAAAAAGCAGGGCATGACTATTGTACCGACCAAATTATTAACCAACGACAAATTCATTAAAGTAGTCATCGCTCTGGCCAGAGGTAAAAAAATCTATGACAAGCGCGAAACCATCAAGCGTCGCGATCAAGATCGCGAGACGCGGCGGCAGCTTTCTGGGCGATAACCCGACGGTATAATTTCTCTAATTTGCGGACCTGGCGGCGCTCGGTGAACGTGGCCGCTAATTTTTTGCTCTCAGCGCCAAACTTTGTTCGGCGGGCCGGTGAACGGAGCAGCGTAATGATGGCATCTGCCATGCTCTTGGGCCGATTTTTCACGAATATACCGTTCACGCCGTCGCGCACCACTTCGGATACTTGCGTGTCAATGATGATAATTGGTTTACGAGCATGCGCCGCTTCGTGTAGTACCCAGCCTTGCGTATCCTTAAGTGACGGGAAGCAAAACACATCCAGCGCCTGATACGCTACGCCTAATTCCTCGCGCGGCAAGGCACCAGTAAAGATGATCCGATCAGCGTACTTACTCTCGGCTGCCATCTCCTCAAGCTTTTTGCGGTATTCAAAGTCGCCAACGAACAGCAATTTGGATTTGGGGCGAGCCTTGGCGACGTACTTGTCAAAGGCTTTGATCAAAATCGGTAAGTTTTTCTCTTCACCCAGCCGCCCAATGAAGCCAAACACTTCATCAGACGCCCTGAGGCCCCACTGCGCCCGAAAGGCCTTGAGCTGAGCCGCCGACGGTCGCGGCAGGGCATTGACACCATTTGGTAGCAATGTCAAATCATACAGATGATCATCGTCCTGCCAACCACTGAGCTGGGCGACGCTTTTGCGACTGAGGGCGATGACGGCATCAGCTTTACTGTAGAGAATGCTGATGGTGCGCTCGATGATGGCCTGATTCCATTTGGTGATACCACGCGGCCGGTATAGCTTGACCAGCTCAAATAAATCACGACCTCTGAGTTTAATCGACAGCGGCAACACCACGCCAGCCAGCGTCAAAATCCCCGGCAGTACCGCCGGATAATGCTCGGCAAATTCGTACATATCGGTGCAGTGCTGGATAACGAGGGGGGTCTGCTGCTTGTGCGCCGCACTGACGCCAACCAGCCCAATTTGCGACGGCGTAAAGATATGCACGATGTCGAGCTCCAGCTCTTTGATGCGGCGCTGCACCACCGGCGGGAAGAACACCGACGTATCGTAATCATCAAAAAACGCACCCTTGATCGACGGAAAGCGAACGATGTGCGAATCCGGATCTTCGTTAAGCAGCTCAGCCTGCTTGGCCGGATTTATCGACTTAGCGGGGCAGAACACGTAGACGTCGTGGCCCAGCGCCTCGAGCTCGCGCTTGAGCGATTCGACCACAAAAACGATGCCGTTAATCGACGGCCGATAGGTATCGGTAAATAAACCTACACGCATACAATTCCGCCATTATATCACAAGATGGTATAATAGGGTAAGTTATGAGGAGACAGCAGCGACTGCGGATCGCATTGGTGACTGACGATTTTTATCCGGCATCCGGCGGTATCGGACGGTCGATCCAGACGCAAATTAGCGAATTGGTTAGCTTGGGGCATGAGGTGACCCTGCTCGCGCCGCGGCATTTTTTGGAGCGACCAGTTGGCTGTAAAACCGTCGTTGTGCCTTCATTTTACGTCCCGGGCACGCCCTCGCACATGTGCGTTCTCAAGTGCGGCCGGCGTAGCGCCTGGCGTATCTGCCGCCAGCACCGCTTTGATATCATCCACAGCCAAACGGAGCGGGGCGGCCTGATGTTGGCAGCGCGCATCGCCAAAGAGCAGGGCATCCCTCACATTCACACCTTTCACGCCAATCTCGCCGGCACTCACACGTCGCAGCCATTCGGTGCGTTTTGGGGGTCGATGGCGTATCTATTTTTGATCAATCCAATGATTTCGATGATCGCCGATAAGCGACTCGACCAGCCAGTATTCTTTGCACCAAAAAGCCCCGACGCACCGGGGATCTTGGCACGATTTGACTGGCACACCATGGCGACCGTCGCCTCGCGCGTCGATGCCTTTACCGCACCGGCTGACTTTATGACCCAACGGATTAGCGACTGCGCATCGTGGCTGGACGAGCGCTCGCACATCGTACCGACCGGTGTCAATCCTAATCTCAGCCACGCCATCGCCCATACAGAACGCCGCCGCACCGACCGCACCATCCGCTTTTTGAGCGTCTGCCGCCTGGCGCCTGAAAAACGCGTCGATGCCATCATCCGCGCCTTTGTTCAAGCCAACCTACCAAACGCCGAGCTGCACATCATCGGTGACGGTAAGCAGCTCAAGCTCCGACTGCTCGCCGAAAAGCACCAGGGCATTATCTTTCACGGACATGTCTCGTGCGTCAAGCAGATGGCCGAGGCGTTCGTCAACGCCGACGTCTTTGTCCTGGCGTCGCACGGCTTTGATACCCAGGCCATGACCATCGGTGAAGCGGTGACTGCGGGACTGCCGATTATCTACTGCGACCCGCGATTGACCATCGGCACCACGAAGGATAACAGTATCCTAGCCCGCGACCCGTCAGTTGAGCAGCTGGCGGCGGCGATGCGTCAGATGGCCGACGATACACGGCGCCGTCAGATGGCCCGCGCTTCATCCCGCCTAGCATCTGAGCTTAGCCCGGAACATATGACCAACCAATATCTAACAATTTACCGCGACTTGATAGCGCGTACGGTATAATAGGCGTATGCGATTATTTTCCTGGAACGTCAATGGTATCCGCGCCGTCATTAACAAGGGCGAGTTTGCCCGCTTCCTGCAAACGTACGATCCAGACATTCTATGCCTGCAAGAAACCAAGGCCGCCCGCAACCAGGTAGAAATTGATTTGCCAGAGTACCACGAGCATTTCTATTCAGCCGCCAAAAAAGGCTATTCCGGTACGGCAATTTTCTCGAAAATCCGGCCGCTGCATTGGCGCGACGGGCTGCCGCCGGCCATCATCGAGCGGTTCAATCTGACCGGCGATCAGTATGGCAACCCGGCGGGCGAGGGGCGTATCATCACTGCCGAGTTCGACGATTTTTGGGTGGTGACCTGTTATACACCAAATTCGAAAGGGGATTTGAGCCGGCTGAAATTACGCCATGAACAGTGGGATCCGGCAGTGCTGGCCTATCTGGAGGAATTGGAGCTCGTCAAGCCGGTGCTATACTGCGGCGATATGAACGTGGCGCATCAAGAAATTGACCTGGCAAATCCAAAGCCTAATGTCGGCAAGCACGGCTTCACCGATGAGGAGCGGGAAGGTTTTCAGAATTATCTGGACGCTGGGTTTGTCGACACCTTCCGGGCGGCGTTTCCTGACAAGACCGGGGCGTACACCTGGTGGACACACTGGGCCAACGCCCGGGCGCGTAATGTCGGTTGGCGGATCGACTATTGGCTGGCATCGCGCGAAATCGCTGAGCGTGTCGCTAACCCACAGATTCACGCCGAACAAATGGGCAGCGACCACTGCCCGGTAAGCATTGAGGTTGAGGTATGAAAATCGCCAAACGCTCAGGGAAACGTAATCTGCTCATCGGCCTGGGTGCCGTGCTGATCATCGCCAGTAGCGCCGTAGTGACTTATTTCACCCTCCGTCATTTCAACCCACCGCACACCACCGCCCAGCAGCCAATTAGCAAAGAGCGGCCCGCGCCAGCACCCAAAGAAAAAACTCCCGACAGCCAGAAACCTCCAGCGCCAGCTGCGCCGGGCCTTGCTCTGCCAAACGCTACGCCGATCCCCGCCCGCATTGTCAACAACGCCGATGATGCTGATCTCTGGAAAATTGCTAACAAATCCCGGGCCTTCGCCAATCCTCGTTACCAACCCAGTGACCTCCACCTCGTCAGCGTGCCGACACTACCCGGCCGCGGCCAGGATGAGCGCTCACTCCGTGCCGTCCTCATGCCTGATCTCGAGAAATTAGTCGCCGCTGCCCGCGCCGCTGGCGTTACTCTCCGCGTTGGCTCAGGCTACCGCAGCTACGCCACCCAAGCCTCGCTCTTCGCCAGCTACGTCCGCCGGCACGGCGAGGCCGCAGCCAGCCGCTTTAGCTCACGCCCCGGCCACAGCGAACACCAATCAGGCCTAGCCGTCGACTTTGCCGGCGCCGACCAAACCTGTTGGGTAGATGATTGTTTCGAACGAACCGCCGCTGGCAAATGGCTAGCCGCCCACGCTCACGAATACGGTTTTATTCTGCGCTATCCGAAGGGCAAGGAAAAAATTACTGGCTATCAGTACGAGCCGTGGCATTTTCGCTATGTTGGGCGGGAACTAGCGGGCGCTCTGCATCAGTCGGGCTTGACGATGGAGGAGGCTTGGTCGTATATTGAAGAGGCAATGACCAAACTCAAACAGCGAGGAACACAATAAATGAAGCACGGGGTGGGACGCGCAGTCGTGGCCATGGTTTTGGCGGCCTGGACGACACTGACACTACTGATGATCAATGGCGGCACGCAGCTCGTCAACCAAACGTCGGCGTCAGTCGCTAATTCGCCGCTGTATAATTTTCAGCCAGTCACCATCCGTCTTGACCGGACCAATCGCGACTTGACCTTTCCGTCGTGGAAGTATTTACAAACCGGGAAAATCTGGTCTTATGTGTCAGGCAAGCAGGGCATCGACCCAGCCTTTGAGCCGCCGCTGACTGATATTACTGATGGTACGCCGAGCTGGATAGAGGATAAGCGCGTGCAGCCGATGGTTAAAGAGCCACTGGAGCAACTGCGTCAGGCTGCAACCAAAGCCAAGCTACCGGTCCTCGTCTCTAGCGCCTACCGCTCCGGCACCGCCCAAGCCAAAGTCCGCACTGAAACCACCGCCAAAAACGGCGCCGCCCACACTGACGAATATGTCGCCAAGCCTGGCCACAGTGAGCATCAGCTCGGCCTAGCGGTTGACTTAACCAGCTTTTCCGAGAAATGCAAGGCCCGCTTTAACGACTGCGCACTTGATCCAAAAACCGCCGGCTGGCTGGCCGCCCACGCCCACGAATACGGTTTTATTCTGCGCTATCCGAAGGGCAAGGAAAAAATCACCGGTATCGCTAACGAGACCTGGCACTTCCGCTACGTCGGAAAAGACCTGGCCAGCCTCATCCACGAATCAGGCCTAACCTTTGACGAAGTGTACCAAAACATGGTCAAATTACGCGACAATACATCAGTTGCCAAGTCATCTACCTCATGATATAGTAAGCTCATGGTAGAGCTCACCCCCCCGATCACTAAACTAGCTACCGAGGCGTCGCCTGGCACACGATGCCAAGAAGCGACCATTACCTTTCCTGTTAGGAGTAACGAAGTGCTACTCGGCATGAAAAAGCGTGGGCATGGCGTCAACTATCTCAATGGGTTTGGCGGTAAACTTCAGCCAGGAGAGACTCCACTCGACGCCACCGTCCGTGAGCTCAAAGAAGAATCCGGTCTCAAGGCAGACCCCAGTGCTATTGAACCAACCGGCATCTTGACCGTTATGGGAAGTGGCAAGCCGATGGTCATTTACTTGTCGCGCTGCCTCAGCTGGCAGGGGACGCCCGAGGAGACGGAGGAGATGCGACCAGCATGGTTTACTGTCGGCCATAAGCTCGCAAACGGAATATTCGTCAACCACTTGCCCCTAGAGACAATGTGGCCAAATGACAGGCTTTGGATCATCGCGGCCATCCTTGGACGCAAAGCTTGCTATGACCTCACTATAACCGACAGCCTAGCGACACTTCAGACTGCACGGCCTCACGCTGATGATCCATGGCAGCCTCATCAGCCTCGGCTACCAGAGAGCATACATCAAAACCTATCAATGCGGCGCGCCAGCTAAGTTGCCAAGAAACTAAAAATACGAGATAATCAAGCGATGAAGCAGCAGAAATTCGCAGTTTTTGATATCGACGGTACGCTCATTCGTGGCGGGCTGTACCGGCAGCTAGTGCTCGGGCTGATTGATGCTGGCGCCATCCCCGAAGTCCACGCGTCGATCATCCAGCAGAAATTACTCAGCTGGAAGCGGCGAGAGTCAAAAGACGCCTACGACGAGTACGAACTGAGTTTGGTCAATGCCATCTCTCGTTCGCTGGCTGACATCCCGACCGCGGTGTTTGACGAGGTGGCGAGTAGCATCGTCACGGAAGAGCTTGACCACGTTTACACCTACACGCGGCATCGCCTGCGCGAGCTAAAGCAGGCGGGCTATTTTCTGATCGCTATCTCTGGCTCACAGCAAGAATTAGTCGAGCCATTTGCTAAAAAATACGGCTTTGATGCCTGGGCGGCCCAAGCTTATGAACGACACGGCAACACATTTACCGGCACAATTACCGCCAAAACGTACACCAATAAAGACAAGATCCTCCAGGGAATTATTGATAAATACGGATTGACCCTGACTGGCAGTTATGCCTTTGGCGACAGCGAGGGCGACCGGCATATTCTGGCGATGGTTGAACATCCCGTCGTGTTTAATCCGACGGAAAAGCTGCTTGAAATTGCCAAAACCAACGGCTGGCCAATTGTCCTGGAGCGTAAAAGCGTAGTGTTTGAACTCGAGAAAGGCGAAGGTGGATACCTTTTGGCGCAGGCAGGAAAAATCTAAGCCGCTGTTTCCCGACGTTGAATGGAATCGGCCAGAGCGCCGCGACCAGGCCGGGCGGCTGGGGATCGTTGGCGGTAACAAGCTCGGCTTTGCGGCGGTGGCAACCAGCTACCAGGCAGCACGTGACGCCGGGGCAGGCGAAGTACGAGTCTTGCTACCCGACACACTGCGCCGCACCGTGCCAGCGGCGATGACCGACGTCCTGTTTGCACCGACCAATCCGTCCGGCGGCCTCAGTGGCGCGGCGGCAGGCGAATTGGCCGCACTCGGCGAGTGGGCTAATGTCATGCTGCTAATCGGTGACGCCGGCAAAAATAGCGAAACGGCTGCGCTGTACGAGCAATTTGTGCGCCAGTACCACCGGCCGGTCGTGCTGAGCCGCGACGCCATCGACCTGGTGCAAAACAGCTTTCCCGCCATCCTTGATAACCCCCACGTCGTCTTTGTCGCCTCATTTGCCCAGGTACAAAAACTGTTTCGCAGCGTCTACTATCCAAAAATCCTGACATTCAGCATGCAGCTGGCGCAGTTAGTAGAGGCGCTGCACAAATTCACCATCACCTATCCGGTTACATTAGTAGTTTTTCATGCCGATCAACTGGTCATCGCACGGGGCGGGGAAGTCATCACCCAATCCTGGGCCGAGCCGATGCAGCTGTGGCGCGGACAAACCGCCGCGCGCGCCGCCAGCTACCTCTTGTGGTCGCCGGAGGCACCATTGGCGGCAGTCGCCACGTCAATTACCAACTAAAAACTCCCGCCAAGAGCAGCGGGGGATAAAAGTTTGAGAACCCAAGGCGCTTTCTGGTACCGCGGGCCGGACTTGAACCGGCACGAGCGATTGCTCACCAGATTTTGAGTCTAGCGCGTCTACCAATTCCGCCACCGCGGCACGAGAGAACGCCCCAAGTCATCCGAGGGTAATTATACCACGGCCGCTACCACATCAGCAAGAGCCCGGATACTTTATCTTTCCGGCGTTTTCCCGTATAATAAGAGGTGATGAATCCACATGACGATCAGTTTGGCAGGCGAGTGGGGGCGCCAATCTCGAGTCAACCTCGTCCACTGACGCCACCACCACGTGATTATTCCGGCTCGCAAGCTGCCGCCGCCAATGTTATTCGTGATCAAATCAATGCTATTTACGGCGGTCGCGGCACCGAATCAACGCCACACACCACACCGGTGGTTCAACCGCGCCCTATAGAGCAGCCACATCCAGAACCGACCGAGCGCACCACTGTCACGCCGCCACCGCGCACGCCAATCCCACACGCCCTGAACACCGCGCCACCGGCAGCTCAACCGACCCAGCCGATTGCAGCGTCATCTCCCGCTCATCCCGCTCACATCCCCGAGTCACCTCAGCCCCAACCAGCGAACAAGTCAACGGACAAGCCCACCGTCGCGCCGCCGCAGTCAGCCGCCCCGGCCAAAACTTCCACTCATCAGCCGCAAATCACCGCCGATCAGTGGAAGCAGTATCACAGCTCGTGGCAAAAATACTACCAGATGTACTACGAGCGCTATTATGCCTCGCACCTCGACCAAAAGCAACAGGAATTTAACCGGCTGGTCCAGTCTGCTCGCGACGCTAACACCGCCGCCGCGCCGGCCATGACCGATATGTTGTCCTCCGCCCAAAGCCCCATCAAGCGCCTCCGTGCCCAGATCCAGCAGACCGTCCGCGACAAGGCCAAAAAAGTCACCAAGTCACGCCACTTCATCCCGGCACTCGCCGGCGTGTTGGTGCTACTGGCGTTCGTCTTTTTGCAGTACAACCGCGTTCTGTTTGGCATCGCCGCTGCCTACACCACCCCAGGCAATGTTGATCCACAAAACATCATCGTCAATCCAGCCAGCAACGCCGCTGTCGGCCCCGACCCACGGCTGATCATTCCTAAACTCAATGTTGATGTACCGGTCATTTATGGCGTCAACGCGGCCGACCATAACGCTCAAATGAAAGCAATGGAGAAGGGCGCTGCTCACTTCGCGATCGCTGGCGCTAACGCCGTGCCTGGCCAAGTTGGTAATGCCGTCTTCTCGGCACACTCTTCTAACGATGCCTTTGCGCCCGGCGACTATAAGTTTGTCTTTGCCCAAAACGAAAAGCTCGTCAAAGACGACATCATCTACATGCACTACCAGGGCAAGCGCTACACCTACGCCGTCACCAAGAAAGAAGTCGTCCTGCCAAATGAGGTCAGCCGCATCCAGATCCAGACCGACAAGCCGATACTCACCCTGATCAGCTGCGTACCGCTCGGCACCGCTGAAAAACGCCTCTTGGTCTTTGCCGAGCAAATCAGCCCCGACCCATCTGGCGCTACCAAATCAACCGAGCCAGTCAGCACTCAGTCGGCCGCCATCCCCGGCAAGCCATCGCCAACACTACTGGAGCGATTATTTGGCGCCAAGGAATAAAGCACAATAAGATTCAAATTAGCACTTAGCGCTTGATCGTCATGCGCAGCCGTGACATCGTTACCGTGCCGTTATCGGCTCGGCGGAAAGCATACAGCCAGTCGCCGTCGTGCGACAGTGACGCATCGAACCCTTCGCTGGCCTCCAGCATCGTCGATTGATTAGCGCCGTCGAACTCGCGCATCACCAGCTTGCCACCCTCGACGCTCCACACGTGATAATCATCCAGCCAATCAAGCGTCGTCCCCGTCGGCAGTGCCGTATCGTGCGACACCGATTGCCGCTCAATATCATAACTCATAAAGCCAGCCCCCGTTCGCATCAAGACAAACCGCCCGGTACCGCTCAGGTCAAGTTCAGCTAGTTGCTCGCCGACGGTGATCGACTTGACGCGGCTCAGTAGCTTTGACGCCGATGAGCTCGACCCGTCCAGCGCCGCGCCCATGTGCAGCGTCACCGCCGAGCCAACGCCGACCACCAGCACGTCTTTATTGTCATAGCGCGAGAACTTAATCATCAGTGGCGTTGCAGCCTCCGCCTCAGTCTGGCGCCGGACAACCACTGGCTCAGTCCAATCCTTGCGCCAAATGCCCGCCAGCTGCAGCTTGCTCGTACCATTCGTCCCGACGTAGGTGATATAATCCGTGCCATACACCGAGAATGACTGTACATGACTGATCAGCGGCGCAGAAATCGTCGCTGCGTTCAGGTCCGCTCGCCGCAGTTCACCGCTTGATTGTAGTACATACAGTTCATTGCCACTCTCACCGAGGAAGCGCACGTCTTTTAGCTCCAGCCCGATCACTTTCGCGATATCAACCACTGTCTTATTCTCGCGGTCAACTTTCAGCCACTGGACCTTCTCGCCTTGGCCTTCGACCACGTAGGTGTGTTTGAGAATGGCGTAGCGATTGCCCGAATCCCACTCAACAATCTTAAACGTGTGCGCCGTCGCCTGGCCGCCGTAACCCGCCACCACCGACGTATCCAGCGTTACCTCGTTAAACTTTGGCTTATCTGAATCACGCAAATCACCCCAGACGATCTTTGGTGCATCGGTCGCTTGCATCACGCCCAACATGAACCGCCAATTTGGCGAAAATCGCACTGAGGCGAGCGACGAAAATTCCTTGACCGAACTCACCACCCGCTCACTCGGCACCAGCCGCGCGTACGATAGCCAGGTCAGTGTCCCGGCTTTAACCTCGACGACTTTGCGCCACTCGTCATAGCCATCCAGCCGCATGGAAAATTGATGCTGCCCCTCGGGAAGCATGCCCTTGATATGTGTCTTGCCGAGCTCCATGCCATCGACGGACACCCGTGCACCTTGCGGCCGCGAATCATACTGCACCAGCGCCCGCTGCTCAACCGTCTGCGTCTTGAGATCCAGCTGATAGCCAAGCGTATGAAAAATCAAAATAAACGCCAGCGTACACACCGCCAGCACCATAACTGTGTAAATCAGTGTCCTGCGGGCGAGCTCTAAACTGCGTTTTTGCTTCCGATACATGATTAGAGATTATACCACATTTCGCCCCTTGCAAAAAGCATGTCCAGTTTGTACAATTAGGAGTAAGCATTAGGAATACGAGGGGTTCATGAACAAACAAATCATCCATAAAACCGTCCATAAAACTGCCGGCCAAAAATCAACGACGCTCAGTCGCCGTCACGTCGCCGCGCCATCGCACGCCAAGCGTCGCTTGGCCAGCCGCCCCGACATTACGCGCGACACCTCCGTTCCGATAAGTGTCCATGTCAATAAATTTGCGCCGAGCACGCCGAGCGTCCCGCCGCAACCAACTAAGCGCGACCGTCCCGCCGAACCGCACCCGGCCGTCGTGCGTGCTCAAGCCTGTGCTGCCCAACAGCCTCATCAGACCACCCGAACTGTAACTCGCCGCAGTCCAGCCACATCACACCATCACTCGACGCGTATTATCAAGCCAAACCATCTGCCGTCTAAGCAACACACTGCCACCCTCGCGCCCAAGCCGGCCGCCGTTCTCAAAAACGAGGCCATCACCGAAGCACTGCAGCGCGCCACTACTCCAGAAAAAGCGCCACGCCGCAGCAAAAAACCAAAGAACCGCATCGGTCGCTGGCTGCAAATCGCCTCTGTCGGCCTAGCCATCATGCTAATCGGCGGTTATTTCACCTACCTCGGTATGCCTAACATCTCCACCCGCATCGCCGCCATCCAATCTGGTGTCAACGCCAAATACCCCGGCTATCGACCGACCGGCTATGCCCTCAGCGGCCCAATTACCTTCAAGAGCGGGGAAGTCCGCATGAAATTTGCTTACGCTGACGGCGGCCAATCCTACACCATCACCCAGCAAAAAAGTTCGCTCAATTCCGCCGCCCTCAAAGAGACCCTGACCGCCGACGGCGGCGACGTCCAAACTACCACCGCCGGCGGTCTGACTATTTACAGCACCGACCGGACGGCCAGCTGGATCAATGGCGGCGTCCTCTACCAAATCACCCTCGGCGGGGCATTGTCAAGCGAGCAAGTCACCAAAATCGCCACTAGTTTATAATCAACGCCACACCGATGCCTCGGCGTTTACCAGCGCTGCGGCCTCATGCTATAATCACCCCATGACTACACGCACTCGTTTCGCACCCTCGCCAACAGGGTTTTTGCACGTTGGCGGCATTCGCACGGCATTATTTGCTTTTCTCGTCGCCCGGCAGGCCGGCGGCCAATTTATCCTGCGCCTCGAAGACACTGACAAGGTCCGCGAAGTTGCCGGCAGCCGCGAGCATCTCATCGCCAGCCTCAAGGCGCTGCACCTCGACTACGACGAAGGTCCGGACATCGGCGGGCCACACGGGCCGTACGTCCAAAGCCAGCGGCTCGAGCATTACCGCCAGTGGGCACAAACATTAATCGACGCCGGCCGCGCCTACGCTGATCCCTACACACCCGAGCAAATCCAGGTGTTTCGTGACGCCGCTCAGGCCGAGAAGCGCGCCTTTCGCTACCGCGACCATCGCCCCGATAATCCACCGGAGTGGGACGGCACCATGCCACTGCGCTTCAAGGCTGAGCCCAAAAGCTACATCTATCACGACGAGGTCATGGGCGACGTCACCACCAGTCCCGAGGTTGTTGACGACTTCATCCTCATCAAGTCCGACGGCTACCCGACCTACAATTTTGCCCACATCATCGACGACGCCGAGATGAACATCACTCACGTCATTCGCGGCCAGGAGTTCATCTCGAGCATGCCAAATTATCTGGCACTCTACGAAGCACTGGGCTTGCCGCGGCCTATATTCGCTCATCTGCCACACATCATGAACGAGCAGGGTAACAAGAAACTAGGCAAGCGCGACGGCGCCAAAGACGTGCTCGATTATATCCGTGATGGCTATCTGCCAGAGGCGCTGGATAGCTTTATCGCCACCATGGGCTGGAACGACGGCACCGAGCAAGAGACCTTTACTATGGATGAGCTAATTACCAAGTTCAGCCTCGACCGCGTGCAGCGCTCAGGCGCTCGCTTTGACGAAAAGCGGCTGCTGTGGACGAATGGGCAGTTTATCCGCTCGCTGACGCTGGATGACCTAGCTGGGCGAGTCAATGATTTTTGGCCGGACAGTGCCGCTGGGGCAGACGAGGGGTATCGCCGGCGCGTCCTAGCCCTGGCGCAAGACCGCCTAAAAACCCTGCGTGACCTCGGTGGATTTGGCTACTTTTTTGCGGAGCCCGAGATCAACCTGGAACTTATTGACGGCAACAAGCAGCTCAAGAAGTTATCTGAGAGCGAACGGCGCAGGCTGCTAGAGACTGCCCACCACGAGCTCGCTAACCTCACTGACTGGACGCCAGGGTTAGTCCAGACTCGGCTAAACGAACTACTGGAAATCACCGGCCAAAAGCCCGGTATTCTCTTTAGTCTCATCCGCATCGCCATCACCTGGGCACCGTTTAGCCCGCAGCTGAATGACACGCTGGCGCTGATTGGCCGCGAGCGCACGTTGGCGCGGCTTGGGCAGGGAATTGACGCGTTCTCGGTGGGCGTGAGTGTACCATAATGCTACGCCATAGACACCAACTGGCCAGCACACTGCTCCGTTTACCACCGCATGTCGCTTATGCTATACTAAACCCATGCACATCAAGAATCCTCGCCCAGCCACCGCGGCCCAAAAACCGACGGTAAAATCAGCTAAACTTGAGCCGGCATCACCAAACGCCCCGGCCAAAAAACGCTCGTTTGCCCAGTGGTGCAAAAAGCACTTGTGGGCGATTGTCCTCATTACCGCCTCGCTGGTTATCGCTGGCATTTTCATCGTCGCTATCAATTCTGTCCAGCACGACGGTGGTCTGCCGTTTTTCGCCGCTAAGAAAAAGCCAACCAAATTCTACTCACCGCTCACCGGCCTCGAGGTCGCTGATGAAGCGGCCACCAAGCAGCCCGTCACCGCCGTCATGATCGAGAACAGCCCCGACGCTCGCCCACAGTCCGGCCTATCGAGAGCTGGCATCGTCTACGAGGCCGTCGCCGAGGGCGGCATCACGCGCTTCCTCGCCGTTTATCAGGGTGCCAAGCCCGGCCTCATCGGCCCAGTTCGTAGCCTCCGCCTCTATTACCTCAGCTGGGGCGCACAGTATCAAGCCTCCATCGCCCACGTCGGCGGCAGCCCGAACGCTCTCGACACCGTCCGCAGTAGCAGCTACCGCGACATCGACCAATTCTTTAACGGCGGCAGTTATTGGCGGGCCAGCGACCGCCGCGCTCCGCACAATGTCTATACATCCGGCGAGAAACTTGATGCTCTGAACGCCAGCAAAGGCTTCAAGGAGTCATCATTTACCGGCTTCAAGCGTGGCGATGGCAAACCGGCCGAAACACCGAACGCCACTACCATCCAGCTCAATTTTAGCAGCGGCATTTACAACACCGCCTATGCTTATGACAAGGCGACCAACACCTACAAACGCTCGCTAGCTGGCGCACCTCATGCTGATCGGGAAGGCGGCCAGATCGCCCCGCACGTCGTCATCGCCCTCGAAGCGCCCGTCGAGCGACGCGTCGGGCCAGATGGCTACGAGGACACCGTCACCATTGGCTCGGGCAAGGCAACCGTCTTCCAAAACGGTACTGCTACCGCCATCACCTGGAAGAAAGACAGTCTCACCGCACCGCTCAAACTGCTTGACGAAAATGGTAAAGACTTTACCCTGAATCGCGGCCAAACATGGATCGGCGTGTTTACGCCCGGGCGGGGATCCGTCACGTGGCGATGACAGCTGGCGGCACGTCAATTCGCAGCTTTCGACGATACCACCGGCGCATGTTGTTCGCTTGCGCACTGGCCGGGCAGGCAGCCGTAGCGCTCATCGGCGGTGTGATTCTCAGTATCACCGGCGTCACCTCGTGGAGTCACCCGACGTTCTGGCTAATCACTGGCACGATTTTCATCGTCGGCAGTCTTTTTTCGACCATGTTGATCATCATTGCCGGTCGGCCGCTTGATGATATCTTGACCGCCCTGATCCATAAACGCGGCGAGCGCACCACCACGCCGCTACCAAATCCAAACGCCGAGCAGCACGCCAAGACCGGCTTCAAGACCGTCCTTGAACTCATCTATGATGAGCCGGCTCAACCCGCACCGCCGCCAAGTCCCGACGCGCTGCTGACCCAAGCGCTCAATCACACCAGCTGCGGCATCGTTGTCCTCGATCCCGCTAAGCGCATCATCTCCGCCAACAAGGCTGCACCAATTGCCACTGACGCCGACGGCCAGCCGTATCTGGCGCTGGATTTTCTCAACGAGCAGTCGCTCGACGCCTGGCTCAGTGACGCCGACGCCCGCCAACTCTCCGCCGAGCGTACCTGGCGCCATGTCGCCACCACCAACGGTGCCTTCAAAAAAACTCGCTTCTTTGACATCATCGCCTCCTACCAAAAAGACGCACCCGGCGAAACCGTCATCATCCTCATCGACCGCTCGGCCCAGTACCTCCCCGAGGAAGAAGACCTCAATTTCATCTCCTTCGCCGCCCACGAACTCCGTGGCCCGATCACCATCATCCGCGGTTATCTCGATGTCCTCGCCGAGGAGCTGGCCGGCCGCCTGAAAGGCGACGAACCGCAGCTGCTGGCGCGACTGACGGTCTCTGCCAACCGCCTGTCTGGTTATATCAATAACATTCTCAACGTCGCCAAGTTCGACCGCCACCATCTCAGCATCCACCTCGCCGAGGACTCGCTGTCTGACATCTACGGCTCAATCGCCGACGACATGCAGCTACGCGCATCGACGCAGCACCGCTTGCTCAACATCAGTATCCCCTCTGATCTGCCGACCATCGCCGCCGACCGCTCCAGCATCAGCGAAGTCATCTCCAACCTCATCGATAACGCCATCAAATACAGCTTTGAGGGCGGCACCGTCTCGGTCAGCGCCGAACAAAAAGGCGATGTTATCGAAGTCTCTGTCGCTGACAATGGCGTCGGTATGCCGCCGAGCGTCGTCAAAAATCTATTTCACAAATTCTACCGCTCGCACCGCAGCCGCGAAACTGTCTCTGGCACCGGCATCGGCCTTTACATCTGCAAGGCCTTTATCGAGAGTCACGGCGGTCACATCACCGCGCGCTCCAAGGAAAACGAAGGCTCAGTCTTTTCATTCACCGTGCCGCTCTACGCCGCCGTCAAGGACAAGCTACTCGAGGACGGACAGCTCAATCGCAATCTGATCCGCCAAGGCGGTGGCTGGATAAAAAATCACGCTATGTATCGAGGATAAGAGGAGGGAAGTATGGCGATCAAAACAATCTTATGCGTGGAGGACGACCGCTTTATCGGCGAGATGTACGTGCGCAGCTTGCAAAAAGCTGGCTATGACGTGACCTGGGTGGTCGATGGCAATGACGGGCTGGTCATGGCCCGGAGTCAGCCGTTTGACTTGATTATCCTTGACTTGATGCTGCCCGAACAGCGCGGCGACCAAATTTTGGACGCTCTGCGCTCTGATGATACCGACCTGATTCCCAACAGTAAAATCCTCATCATGACTAACTTTGAGCAAGACGACGCCGCAAAGTCCGCCATCATGAACCGCGTCGACGGCTACCTCATCAAGGCCGACATCACGCCCCGCAAGCTGATCGACGTCGTCAACAAGATGGGCTAGACGCCCCCAGCTAACCATGCTATAATGGCCCGGTAGCTTTGACACGGCCCTATCGTCTAGCGGTTAGGACACTGGGTTCTCATCCCAGCAACCCGGGTTCGATTCCCGGTAGGGTCACCATCAAAGGATTTATCATCCATCCGGATACGAAACAGCTCGTTTACCTCTGGTAGCGGGCTGTTTTTGTGAGTTCCAAACTTTATTTGGTCGTAAGTTGGGATTTTATTGAAGATGGCAGCGAAAAAGGCGGCTTTCCGCAAGGGATTACAGAGGTCAAGCAGTAGTTCTGGTAGGTGTTCCAAAATATATTTGGCGTATTGCAAGACTTGGTCGAATTCGGCTTGCAGATTGGGCTGATTGGCGATTTCTTTGTCTAGTTTTTCTAACTCATTTTCGGCATTAACTATATCCTCCTCTAGGTACGCAAGCGCTGTCTCGCTCGTGACAACGCGCATTCTGTCCACGGTCGCCCGAATTTGGTTTTGCAGGCTCTGGCGGTGCTCTAGGCGCTGCTGATTGGCTTCTAGCTGATTCGCGCCACAGCTCGGCAATAGCAGTGATAATGTCATCAACATACTCTGGTTTTACAGTAATAGTCCGCACAAAATCGTCAAGCGTCTTGTCAAATTCAGCCTTAGGCACACGGAAATAATGCCCATCACGACTGCAATGGTACGCCGGATAATACGCACCCATCTTGCCGCGCGAAGCACTGCCAGAAAGGGTTTTGCCACACTTCGGGCAAGCGATAACTTGTTTATATGGATAGTCTGGGTTATAGATCTGTTTATTTTTTAGGTGCTCTGGCACGGCTCTGCGCTTAATGGTTATCATGTCGCAACTGTCAATCTCCACAAAAATCCGTCCGCGATTCGCTTCGTTAAAAAGCTCGACACTGACCAATCCATCAAACTGCGCCTTGACTGGCTGGTCGTGCGTCCATTTTTCTTTGATGATACCGCAATAAACCAGTTTACTGGCGTACTGGTCGATCATTTTGGCGGTCATTTGCTTGCCGCCAATTTGCCGCTTAATTTTCGTTCGGTCGTATTTGTCGCGCACAATCTTAACACGCGAGCGAAAGCCCATTGAATTTAGCTCGTCGGCAATTTGCTGATTGGTATAAATATGAACGGCGCGCATTTCAAAAAGTTTGATGATGAATTTCGCCTCGTTCTCATCAGGCTTCAAAATCGTGCGCCGACCATTTTTCGTATCCACCTTGACACTGCGAAAACCATAGTGCGGACGGCGCATCCAATAACCGAGCTGCGTGTAACGAATCTCCGCACCAATCATCCGACTCATAATGTCGCGCATCTCATCTTTGGCGCGTTCCGCTTCCAAATACTCCGACTTTTGTGTCGGGTTAAACTCGCTCCAATAATACTTAAATCCAGTGTGCTCCAGCGTGTTTATTTGCTGCTTGCCAATCACGCCATACATATCCTCAAGGGCGATGCCTAGACGCGTCAACTGTCGTTTCAACGGCGAATAATAATCGCCGCCACCGCGCGTAAAACGGTCGATTGACTTAATCAGCACAACTTGAAAACCTTTGCTTTTGTCCTTGCAAACGTCGATTACTTTTTGCATCGGCTGCGTTTCGTGCGACGCCGATTCAAGCAAAATAATCGTCTCGGTAATTATGATATTGTGTGCCTTGGCGTAAGCTTCGCCTTGCTCGCGCTGGGCTTCGGGCGAGTCGCCATCAAGACCTTGCTTGTCAGAAGAAACTCGTATCGCCAACAAACCGATTCGCGGCTGATTATTTGGAGACATTTTTATCATCCTCCAATATCGTAATTAACTTTTTGGCAAACGCACCATCTTCGACGATTTTCTCGACGATTAAGTTTGCTACCAATCTAATCCGTTGCTCGGTCGTGAACGAAAATTGCTCCACCAGAGGGGCTTTTGACTTATTTTTACTTCCTTTTGGTCGCGCCATAATCCCTCCTGTCGCGACTCGTCATAACATCAACTAGACTTAGACTGCTGCGGACGACCGCGCCCGGAACGCTCCTGCAAATCCTTTTCAATCAGCTGTTTCAGCTCCTTGTCGCCAACCGTCGCCAGCGCTTTTAACACCAATTCTGTCAGACTCATGCCTTGGCTATAAGCAACGGCTTTGGCTCGGTTGCGCACTTCTTTTGACGTGTCGATTTGTAGTTGAACTCTTGATTGACTCATTAATCCTAGTATACTACACGGGATGATAACCAAAAAGCGCTACTGTTTGAAGTCTAGTTTTTCGTGTTATTAACGAGCCAGTTTTATGATTAAACCTCTACTTAAATTGTACTACTTGTACTGCAAATATTCAATAGTTTTTAGTAATTTTATGATGTAAAATATACCGAATATCGATATACACTACAATTTATCTATAAAACTACTGTTGTCTATTGCTATTTTTCTCTTCTTTCTATATAAATATACTAGAAAGGAATCGTGAAAGGCTGATAATGAAAATAGACAAACGTTCAGCGCTGAAGCAGGGACAGATAGACATCCTGGAAACGCTATACAAATATCGGTTCGGTAGTCGTCAATTGTTGGCAGATAGTCTGGGTATTAAGTCGGGTTCAAATTTGTTTGAAAAGTTGAATGTGTTGATGAAGCATGGCTTTGTAGCTAGACGATATGACAAAAGTTTCAAATTGCTGGGCGTGCCAGCGGCGTATTATTTAACGCCAAAAGGACTTAGGCGATTGCAATTGATTCACAGCAGCGAGCGCGTTACCGACGCCATTATCAAAGCGAGCTACCGCGACAAAGTTGTTAGTCAATCGTTCGTTAATCATGTGGCTGAAGTCTACGCTCACGCCAATAGACTACAGCACAAACACCCATCGCTAAAAGTATTTTTGCGGCGAGAAATGGCGATTTATAGTTATTTTCCGGCTAATCCGCCTGATGCTTTTTTGTCGCTCAAAACGGCTGATAGGTTGCAGCGATTTTTCTTTGATACCGTATCCAAAGGCACGCCGCCTAGCGCCATCAATCGCCGCCTGGTAAGTTATATAGAATTTTTCGATGACGGCAGCTGGGATGCGACGGGCAGTGATTTACCGAAGCTCCTGTTTTTACTGGAAAACCTATCCGCAGAAAACCACTTGCGGCGCACTGCTCATGCCGTGCGCAGTCGGTTTGACTTGGATGATGAAGTTGAGGTATATACGGCAACGACTGAGAATTTACTGGGCGAAGGTTCTGCGATTTGGTCGAATATTGATGAGCCTGGTGAGATTCTTTCCTTAGATGAGTTGTGAATTTTTGAGGCTGCGTATATGTCAATCGGCCGTGCGATGATTGCAGGTGCGCCTCGGGCGAGCTTGCAATGGTCGCACGAAAGCCGTCACGTAACTTTCAAGACGAGGCTTATTTCGCAAATGACAGGCAGGTGGCGCGTTTTGTGCGCCAGCGCAGTACGCGCTAGCTAGCTTGTCTTTTTGTGAAATAAGATAACGATTCATCAACTAATATTGCCAGCTTCCGGCCTAAGCGCGTTCATTCTTACCTCCGCTCATCTTGACTGTGCCAATAAGGCGTATGTCAAGTGAGCGGGGTAAGTATGGACGTTGTCTGGTGAGGTAAATTGAGTGTACACTCAATAACTAAGCTGTCTTTGTTCTGGGTAGTTTCTTGTCATACCCAGGACGGCGAAGTTAGCGATTATTCTCTATGATCTCTTGCCAACTGACTCGACAGAGAAAATATTGACCTTACGGATGTATGGGCAGTTTAGTAAACCCTAAGTCCTGCAAGAAGATCTCTTTTACATCAGATGCCTGTTGTACACATATAAAACGATCGATTATATCTACGTACCGTAGGCAAACTTCGTTTGTTATGAGAGACTTTGTGATAGTAGAATATTCTTTGGTGTATAGAAACTTTCTGATGATGCTTAGATTAAATAAAATATAGTCAGCGTAGGTAGCGCATAATTTTCTGTCTATCTTCTGCTTATTCAGGTAGTTGTCTAGATTGCTCCCTGTAATCCTTGTTTGGTCAAGTCCTGCTTTGACAAGATGTTTGGTGTCTCTCATTATTTCATCTTCTAGTCTAGTTGGTGCTGTTATGCATGCATTTTCTATATCGTCAATAATGGTTACTATCTTCGCCCAAGCCAGAGCCTCTTGAGGCAACGAAGCTGCAGTAGATTGATCAAGAAACTCAACGGTTCCATGATACTTAATAACAGTTCGCACAAGGCGAGCCTCTGGAGTGTTGGCTATAGACTTTTCCAATATTGCTGTGTTTATAATATCCTCTCCTAGGTCATTGTGATGAATTATCTTGTCATCATACGACCCTATCATTGCCAATTGTTTAAATCTTCCGATGTCATGTGCTTTGACGGAGACCCTAAGAAGCTTACAGTAAGCTTCTTCGCACTTGGGATATAACATATCAAAAATCTTACAGCATGATTCAGTATGTCTAATTTTTCTTTCAGCATCATTGTTTCCCTGAAATAGATTGTGCTGCTCTAACAAATAGGTGTTAATAAAATTATCTACCTCTGCTACAGCACGCAAGTCAAAGTTGTTTTCTTCTTTTGAGTGTGTCATATGCTTATTCGTATAACACCTAAAATAAAAGGTTGACCATCAATAACGTTAAAAGGGTTATACGGCTCATTAGTGAGTCGTTCTACAGCTCCGATAGCCACATACTCGCTATCATTTATTGTCGTAGCTGTCATAATTCCGTATACGCGCCTTGCACCACCCCTAATCTCTCCCATACTTTCGGCTTTAAGGGTGTCTTTATTAATCATTATAAATTGCGAGAATCCACTAGCCATCTCTGTTCTGTTATAGTCGAATAACCCTATTGAGCTAGCGTAAAACATATAATCTTTACTTTGTGCTAACGAAAGAGTAGGAAAAATATTAGATTTTCTATCAGGAGAAGTGTTATTAGAAGATAAATCCTCCCCTAGGGTAATAGACAGACTTAATGGGTCTAGAGTAAATATTCTAGATTCTGAGCTTAATATTCCAAAAAATTTTTTACGGTATTGACAGAAGTAAATTCCTCTCCATAAAGATCTGTCTAGCCTATTAACACCCCCTCGAGAAGAACTGTTCCATTGTTTTGTTGATGATGTAGGCAGAAAATTATCATGTAAACTCAACTTCTCTTTCTCTGGATCGTAGACGAAGAGCCCACCTCCTTCATAACATCCAAAGACCCTGCCATCATGATCTATCGCGAAATTACGACTTACGCATGTAGTGCTCGGAATATCACCTACGCGTATGAGCTCGTTGTCTGATATATTATACCTGAATAAGCTAGCATCGGGGATTGTCAGTAAGTAGATGACACTTCGCTTATTATCAATAGCTGTGTAGATAACTCCATTACCGGGTTTAATGAGCCCAAGGTCAACCGCGTCTCCATACTTACTTACCTTTATAAGCCTGCTTCCAGGGTAGTTAATCGGTTGCGGCAACCCGTACGGATAGGCAAAGTGGGTAGCACAAAAGCGATCTCCGTATTTATCCGTTACTATAGGAGTGTGAATTTTGCCGTGAAGACTGCCATCAGGCAGTATTAGGTTGGTATCAGAAAAGCGAGCTACAGAGTTGTCTCTAATATTGTAACTATAAATTACGGCTGGTTTTTCGGGCATGTGTGTGCAGCAGGCAAAAAGTAGAGACTCGCCAACTAAAGAGTCGCTTATAGCTGAATATGAACTATCTACTTCCGATTGATTGTTAATTGGTATTATAGTTACTTTCATGTTCTTTACTATA
Organism: Candidatus Saccharibacteria bacterium oral taxon 488; assembly: GCA_013100805.1. NCBI lineage: Bacteria > Candidatus Saccharimonadota > Candidatus Saccharibacteria bacterium oral taxon 488. The sequence continues at coordinate 350,319 of CP040000.1, read as the reverse complement.
TCATATCTAGGGTTCGTTCCGTACATACGCTGACCCGCATGTATTCGTATCTTGATCTTCCTTGAGACTATAGAATGCTCTTGGAGTGGTATGAAGCTTACCTACGCATTAGTGGCGTGAATGTGGCCTTACTAACCTATTGACGATGAGATTTCTACATTGTATTATATGATAGTAGATGATAACGAATGTAAACAATAGGGTAATTTTTATCACAGGTTCAACTAGGGGTATTGGTAGAGCCGTTGCTGAGGCCGCAATCAAAGTAGGATATACAGTCATCTTACACGGCAGAAAAGAAAGTGAAAAGGGGTTGGTGTTGGCGAAGATGCTTAAGTGTGACATTTACTACTTTGATGTGTCAAATAAGGTGGCTGTTGATTTAGCAATGAAGAGACTGACACAGAAGTATCCATGTTTGTCGTCCGTTGTAAATTGTGCTGGTATTGTCATGCCTCAATCCTATAACGACTACGCGACTAAAAACTGGATGGATCATTTCGCCGTTAATGTACTAGGGGCTGTCAATGTAGTTACTGCATTACGTGACAACATCCGGTCGGGAGGTGCTGTTGTTAATGTGGCCTCAATCCGGGGCGTACACGGGTCTGCGTCTGACAGAGTAGCTGCATATTCTGCCTCAAAGGCTGCCCTGCTCAATGTGACAGAAACTATGGCAAAGCACTACAGTCCTTTTATTCGTGTTAATGCTGTTTCTCCGAGCTTTACGTTAACAGATATGAGTAAGTCCTGGGACGAGTTAACTATAGCATCTACTAAAAGTAATTTACTCCAACAGCCAGCAACTACAGAGGAGGTGGCATCAGCCATTATGTTTCTTGCGAGCGATAGCTCGTCGCACATTACGGGACAAAACCTAATAGTCGATGGAGGTTTTAATGTCAGAAATTAACAAGCCCTCTCATGATGTACTAGCTATAGTTAAAAATGATGCCATTGAGGATGGTATAGCTGACGCTATAGTTGATAGACTGGACCAAACAGAGAGGTTGAGGGTAGTATCACGCCATATAATAAATTTAACAATTAGTGATGTATTGCATATATATAAACACGAGCACGAAGTTGATCCAACCGAAGTGCGTGAGATACTCATTGCTATGAATGCTATAGCAATGAGAGGAGATAACCTACTGGTAGGCCTAAATGCACAAGGTTTCGCAAACACTAGCGATGCCCTTTTACATCTTGAGTCAGTTAAGGGTAAAGTAGGTCGTGATACGGAAGATACTATCCGTTCAAATTTTCCATTTTCAAAGCCTGATGACTTTAGCTCCCATTCGTTCTGGTTTCAAGCTCCATTTTTTGTGAGAAATCGCATTCACTCACCGCACGATGAAGTCGATTTAAGCAATATAGAAACTATAGCTTTAGAAAAAGGCATCTCCATTGATGATATTTACCCGAGGCTTGGTCATGAAGATTTTAATATTTAGCATGGAGTATCCTCCTATTAAGGGAGGTGGCGGAACATATGCGCTTAATCTCGTAAATGCACTGACTGCACACTATCCTGACACGAGTATAGCCGTTATGACAAGCGGCACAGAAGACAGTGTCGATCACTTGAACGAAAGAGTGAGTATTTATAGGTTTAGGAGCTGTCAACACGCATACGACAATAATTCTCTGTCCGCAAAATTAATAGACGACTTCAAGGCTGTAGTTACATCCATTAAACCCGATATTATTCATGCTTTCCACTCCATTCCTATTATCGTTGCATGTCTTACTCGTGAGCAAATTAAAACCCCCTACGTATGTACACAGCACCGAACACCGGAGCCGGGCTGGATGTCAGAAAAGCTAGATGGTAAAGGTGAACTAGCTAGTTTAGCCTACGATCTAGGGTTTAACAGTACTTGGATAGCTCCATCTGTATGTTTTCGCAATAATTTATTGAAACATGGCGTTAGCCATACTAACATAAAAACAATATATACATCTATAAACGAAAACTACTTTTACTATAAAGATTTTAGCAAAGCTAGAAAAAGGCTGCATAAAATGCTTCGTATTGATGATGACCAAAAGATAGTCACCATGCCTGTTGTCAATAGGCCTAGGAAGGATATCAAGTTCTGTTTGCGGGCGGTTGATGGCCTTGATCCTGCTGAAAGAGCGGACATAAGTGTTCTGATAACGGGTGTTAATGCTGGATCAAATGATATTCTTGAATTTCGTGAATTATATCCGAAAGTTAACATCGTAGAACATGGAAGCTTTGATAATAGTATTATGCCTTCAATTATTGCAGGATCTGATGTAGTAGTAATGAGCTCGCTTTACGAAGGCTTTGGCATATCTTGCATTGAGGCACTTGCGAGTGGAGTAAGAACTGCAATTCGTGTTTCACCAGGCCAAGAGGAAATAATTAAACTTATGAAGCAGTATGCGTATCCGTTTTCAACTATACAAGAGCTGCAGCAAATAATCTCTGGCTCTACTTTTACGACCGAGCAGCACAGAGAAAGCCAAGCAGTTCAAGCAAAATCTATTTTTTCACAGGAGAAACAAGCATCTAGCCATATGGAGGTGTATAGCCGTGTGCTTACACAGGCGACACCAATACCAACGGTTGTGCAGCTGCAAGATGAACTTGAAAAAGTATTTAAGAATAGATCTAAGGTGTTATTAAAAGAGGTTGACGCAATATTCATATCTGGTAGCGTAGCAAAGGGCGACTACATACCAGGATGGAGTGATATTGACATTGTTGTAATATGTAAAAATGGAGCTGCTTCAGATGCGGTAGTTTCAAAGATTAGAAAATTTCAGCAAAATCTAACAGCAATTTATAAATGTAAAGTTGGTATAGATTACATATCATCCCAATATCTTCTGAGTCAGTCTAAATCATCGCTCATATCGCAGCATGAAGTCCCGAATCTTATATTATTTCATGAAGGTAATGTAGATCATACCCAAAAGGGAGTTCTATACAAAGATGGTTCATTCAAGTTTCCGGTTTTTGCAAATGATAAATTTCAATACCTATCTCTTGATGAGTATAAAGAAATGTGTAGAGGAATAGTTCACGAAACACTTTTTAGGGCAGGTGATTCGCTAGCTTCTTCTGTAAAAGCGCTACGCATTGTCACTAAGACCTGCGTTTACTTGTTGCGTATGCGTGTACTAGTGCAGAGCGGGGAGTATATACAAAGTTATGACGAACTTATATCCGATCATGTTCAACAGTACAACACTAAAATACTACAAGATGTATATGCGTCAGCAAGAGGTGCGGGACTCAATAACAGGCATGATGTTGAAAAATATACGAAGAAGGCTCTTGCCTGTTTCCATCGCCTGGTCGAAACACTATAAGTACTCTATGCCGGGGCTATCTATTTTGCTGTTATATAGTTTATGTACGTGAGAAGCAAATTCATCGATCCATGCATAGTATTCCGTCTCGGTTCCGTTATTCTGTATAACTAGATCAGCTCGTTCTCTTATATCGTATAGTCCACAGGCAGCTTTACTAGAGTCTTTGTCTATAATGTATTCTAGCATCTTTTCCCCGGAAACATTTAGTCGGCTAGACTCACGATCTACTCTTATGTTGATGTCGGCATCTATGTATATGACATAGATGCACGCGTCTATTGCGGCCTTTCCAAAACTGTGAAGTAAGTTTGGATGCTTGAGCGACTCAATAACCGATATACGATTGCCCTCGCTTGCCACCTGATCAATAGTCTGCCAAGTGCCTATTTCATTTTGCATACGCTGATGCTCATCTGCTGTACTTAACATATAGAACGGATCTGTAACAGAAGCACCATTTAACGTGCCATAACAGTGTGTAGCTTTTAAGTATTTAATTCTATTTGCACTATGCTCGTGTAGCATTCTTTTACTAAAAGAACTTTTGCCGGATTCACTAGAGCCACTTAAGCATATGAAAAGTTTTTCTGTGCTGTTTCTAGGAGGTGCAACCGATTGCCTTGTTTCAACTGTTAATTTCATAGGCTGAGATGATTTTATCATGTAGCAGCAAGCATTTGCAATACAGTAATGGTCGTATATAATAGTTTCATGGAGATGCCTATGGAGTTTAAAGATCAGAAGTCGGAGTATATGCGCAACAATCTTGGTATTGTCCGCAATCTTATTAGTGCATTGCCCGACAGCATTAATCGTATTGATGTGTTAGCTCAAAATGTCGAAGGTGGCGATATGCCCAAACGATGTAGGGCTCTGTTGTTTAGCAATGATGGAAAAAATATTGCTATTATTGGTAGAGAGCGTGATGGGTGCAGTTATGCTGTTCTGCCGGGTGGGGGCGTTGAGGGTGCAGATTTTAATGCTATAGATACTGTCAACCGTGAGCTTTATGAAGAGCTTTCTATTAAGGCAGATCAATTTACCGTGTACGAAGAAGAGGCTATAGAAATGGAGCCTGATGTATGGGTATTTTTAGCGGTGGCAAACGATAAGAATATAGGACTATCGCTTGGTGACGATAGCCCAGAGGCTTTCAGAAACGGAAATTCTGAGCGCGGATTTTATTATCCTATGTGGCTTCCAGTAGAGAACTTGGCATCTCTAAACTTACGGCCATATCATTTTAGGGACGCTATAGCAGAGGCTATTAGCAAACAATGACCTTCATTAAAAATTTTTCTGACATAGAACATCTAGAACTAGAGCTTGCTGGATATGACTTCTTTAGGCAATATTACAAAAGAGTACCAAGCATAATATCGATAAACAAGAAAGGTCTCTATATAGAATATAGTGACTTATGTGATACCGGCAATCAAACATTATTTCACATTCTTCGTAGTGGCACGGGTATAGATATGTCTGAGTTTTTCAAAGATCTGTCTAGCCTTGCAAACACAATGGGTATTTGGTCTCATGTTGAAGCTGGAGGCACAAAAATTTTTTATATTAATCGATTGCATATGATAGAATCGCCGCAGCTCTTGAAACAATACGAGGAATTTTGTGCGGATGAGTCGCTAAAAAGCGTGAATGACTTAAGCGTCTATATACGAAACGACCTGCTTTATATGGTAAAGAAATACGTTAAAGATATGCAAAAGAACATGAATAATACATACGTTATACCCTCTCAAGGGGATGTTCATGATATGAATATATTTCAAAATGGCTATCTTGTTGATTTTGAGGCGGCTGGATGGAACAGGCTATCTACTGACATATCAACATTTATCCATCACATTATGTGTGGAGGAAACCATTTTGGACCCCTATATGCGAAATGGGCGAATCCTGAGCCTAATCCGCTAAACAGATCTAAAGAAATCACTTATACTGACGGTAGGGCGTGGATAAGACTCAATACATCGCGTCAAAGAATAATTCGTGATTATATGGAGTACTATATAAAAGGCATAGACAAAAGTATTCTTAGCAAAATTAATAGAGAGGTATGTGTAATGATGTCTCTGAGGTTGTTGACTGTTTTTAATGTTGCTGCTATGTCTCCAGAGGATAGAAGTACCATATTTATCCTAGCAAATTACTTTTTCTCGCACTACACCATAGAGGAGTCTGTAAACAGCTGTTGCTTCAGTGATGATACATTTTAATTGCCATGGCAAGAAGTTGTTTCGTGTTTTTGTGGGTGAGGAGTTGAAAAGCTTTTGGTAAGCTGACCCACAAGGGGCGTATATTTTCTCCTGGCTGAAGCTGTTGTTCTTGTCGAGGTACTGAACTATTAATAGACATAGCATAGTATGAAACCTCTTTTGCTACGTGGCCATCACCTGTTGAGAATTCATATATTAGAGTATCAATAAATCCTAGGATCGTTGCGTGGTATCCAGTTTCCTCGAGTATCTCTCGCACTGCAGTGTCACGGCTATATTCTCCGGGTTCTATAGAGCCTTTAGGGAAAGAATATTCCTTGGCTGGCTGTAGTGATTCGATTATAAGAACTTCATTATCTTTAACGATAACCCCTCCCGAACTATAATGGTGAATAATATTTTTTGAAGCCATGTGTATCTAAGTATAGCATAGGATTGTTAGTATTTTCTTAAACACAGCATAAATTTCACGAGGTACTTTTAATAACTTACACTTAGGCGTTTATCCGGGCAATATTTTGACATTTGACCAAAACTCTGCTATATATTTACCTAGAGGTCATTATTAATACACATCTCTGGAGGGCATCTCCAGAGATATTTTATATCAGCCATTCTGCGCCAAATATACATTTACATCAATGGGAGGTAACCATGACAAAAACTACTGTATCCAAAAATCAGTACGCCGATTCGCGCGATTTCATGACAAGCCTACTGTTTCGCAAATGGACTATCGCAATTATTCTTTCGCTTGGTGTTGAGACTAAGCGCTATTCTGCATTGCACCGTTCTCTTCCGGGAGTGACTCAAAAAGTACTCACCGAGCACCTCAAACAGCTAGAACGCGCCGGCATCGTCCGGCGCTTTTTCTATCCGACGATTCCGCCGCGGGTCGAATATGAGTTAACAAAAACCGGTCTCGAATTATTAAAGCTAACAGACGATATAACTACGTGGTTTGATTCTCACTCTGAAGCGCTACACAAATCTCAGAAAATTTACAATAAGAAACGCGTGACTGTATTGCGGCGATTATAATTTATGATTTTTCTCTATCGCATCCAGTACTTCACGGTGCCGCAATTTTGCTTGTTTTTGCTTACGACTACTCCGTCGCAGCAGCCGATATGGAATGAACAAAATTCCAAAAACAACATAAATCAGCACATACCAAAACGCCACAAAAATCCAAGCAAACATAATGAGCACGGCAGCCACCAAACTAAGCAGCACCTTCACCGCTAGATTGTCCACGTCCGTAATTTTCCAAAGGCGTTTTGCCGAACCGCTAAACGATAGCGGCGAAGATATAACAACCTTTTCGGATTTTAGTTTGCCCATGCTTTTAGTTTACTTGTATTTTTTATTGGTGTAAAGTTAGCAGTCAAATATCATTTTTAGTAAGTTCGTTAATTTAATTTTTGACTCAAACTAAAACATAACTCTACCTCTATAAATTTAACGAACCTCCCGGAAACTAACACACTGACACCACTATAGCAGACTTTTAAGTGCCGTCTTGCCAAGTAAATTAATGCCTGCTAACGTAAAAATAACAGAGGTAAACACAAAAGTTCACGCTCTGGTGAAAGGGAGTTTATGGTGTCAAGAAAAACATATTGTTTGGCGGCAATATTTATCGCAGCTGGAGTGCCGTTTGTGTTGGCGAATGTAGCACTAGCTGCGCCAGCGGGTGTCAGTAATGTCGAAAATTTTATACGAAGCGTCATCCAAGTGGTGGCGGGACTAGCCGGTTTGGTGGCGACCGGCTTTTTTGTTGCTGGCGGCTTTACTTATATCACTAGCTCGGGAAATCCTGAGCAGCTCGACAAAGCAAAGCGCACTATCACGTGGTCAGCAATTGGTCTGGCGATTGTCATTGCGGCGTTTGTTTTGGCGAACATCGTAACGACCTTAGCGCGACAAGCCTTCGGAGGATAACCCGTCCATGTTCGACTTTGTCGATATTTTCACTAGCAATTTAGTATTCTTTGCCGATGCGGCTGGCGCCATAAAAACCGTGCGCGACTATGTTTTGCCGACAGCCAAAATCTTATCGGGCATTGCGTCGCTGGCTTGCGCTTTCTTTTTGGCGCATGCTGGCTATATTTACATAACCAGTAGCGGCAAACCAGACCGCATGGAGCACGCTAAAAGTATCGCCAAGAAAGCGGTGATCGGGCTGGTCATCGTACTGGCTGCCGTGACAATAGTTTCTATCCTTAATGGTTCGTATCAAGCGGTGCAAAATCCAAATGACGCAAACCTACCGAACCTACAGGCAGTCACGCCCAAATCAGAAAACAACGGCTTGATCGAGATGATCATCAAAGCTGTGACGGGGCTATTGTCGTCGATCATTAACGCCATAGCCTCGCCATTTTTGAGCGCGCTAGAATTTTTCACCAAATCGACGCCGTTGATGGCGAGCAATAAAGCCGTGTTTAATCTATGGCTAGCGATTGTCGGCATCGCTGATGTGCTGTTAATTTTAGTTGTGGCGCTAGTCGGATTTCAGGTCATGAGCGCGTCGAGTTTTGGTTTTGACGAAGTTGAAGTCAAGCACCTACTGCCACGCATAGCGCTGATATTTTTGCTGATGAACACCTCGATATTTTTGATTGATGGCATCATTAGTTTATCCAACGTTCTCATCTCGGCAGTCAACCAAATTTCGGGTGCATCGACCGTCTGGAGTACGCTCATCAAAGTTGTCGAAAAAACGTCTGGTCAGGGCGTGGCGGCGCTGCTGATCATGGTGGCTTTTCTGATTTGCTCGGTCATATTGTTGGTGTATTATGTTATGCGTTTAATCACTTTATTTATCGGCACTGTTCTGTCACCGCTGGTGAGCATGTTGTGGTTAGTGCCGGGGTTTCGTGATTTTGCCGAAACTTCGATGAAGACGTTCTTATCAACAATTTTCGTTTTGTTTGTCCATGTGGTTATATTGCAATTAGCGTCGTCGCTGTTTTCTGGTATGGCGACTAGCGGCAGTAACAATGCATTTCCCGACACCTTGATGGCGATGGTAGCAGGCATAGCAACTATTCTGACTTTATTAAAAGTTCAAGGCGTGATGATACAATTTAGTTTCGTTAGTATGGGTGCGCGCAATCTAAAGAAGCTGGGTGGTCAGTTTATGAACGGCGTCAGCTACATGACAGGCACTGGCTCGAAAGTGGCGCACAAAACGACCCAGCGCGTGAAGAATACCACTCACGCCGCCAAAAAAGCCCGGGTTCACTCGACTCTAGAAACGGTGGCGCGCCAAACAAAGTCGCCGATGAAAGTAAGTTATCTGAACAAAAAAGGCGATGCGGAAATCACCTACGCCGTAAATCCGCGTAGCAAAAATAATCCAACCGTTGTTAATATGCCCGAATCAAAACCGCCAAAAACTGGCATGACTTACCGCGCCGGATCAAAAATAAAATCGACCAAACAGCGAGGTAAAAAATCATGAAAACGACAGTCGTTCCCGCGCAGGTTACCACCGTAGAAGATCGGATTATCGGCAAACTTGGTTTTTCGCAAATCATACTTTTGATGGTTCCTGTTTTCTTGAGCGCGGGAGTTTTCGCGCTGCTGCCGCCGGTCATGAACGGTACACTTTATAAATACGTTTTGATTGCGTTAAGTTTGATCGTTTGTGGGATTTTGTCGGTTCGCATTAAGGGTAAAATCATCGCACTTTGGTTGGTGACGGTACTACGTTACAATTTACGACCAAAATATTATTTGTTCAATAAAAACACTACTGCGTTTCGTGATGAGTATAAAAGTACTCCGCGCGAGGATGAAGAACCCATAAATAAACCAGCCGAAAAGCCGCAAAAGCCAGAAAAATTAGACAACATATCAACCATCAAAACCCGCCAAATTATAGATGATCCAACCGCTAATGTTCGTTTTGAAACTGACAAGAAAGGAGGTTTGCATGTTCGGTTTACGAAAGTCAAACGCTAAATCTAGTGCTAGGCGACAGATTGTACTAAAGGGTGTGCGCGACGGAATTTTGTTATTACCGCAGAATAATTATCGGGCAATCTTGTCCGTTTCGGCGCTGAATTTTGAACTGCGTAGCGAGGATGAGCAAGACGCAATTATTGATACCTACGAAAGTTTTCTCAATTCAATTGGTTGGCCGATTCAAATTTTAGTACGTACGCGCGAAATTGATATGGACGGATATTTAGAAGATCTGAACTATCGACTGCAAAGCGAGACGATTCCTGTCTATAAAATTCAACTGAAAAATTACGATGAATTTATTCGTTCGCTCATCACCGACAACAAGATTTTGACGCGACATTTTTATATCATCATTCCTTTTCGACCGACCGACAACAAAGCTGATTTTGATTTAATTCGCGAACAACTCAAACTCCGTATTGATATTATCGCCAAAGGTATGGCGCGGCTCGGTATGCGCGCCGACCAGCTTGATAGCCTCGAATTGCTTGATTTGTTCTACAGTTTTTACAGCCCGACGCAGGCAAAAATTCAACCGCTAACTGAACGCGCTTTGCAAACAATTCACACCGCGCTCATGCGAGACGGGAGCGAAATTAAATGATTAGAAAATCACGTACACCAATATTTATCAAAAGAATCAGCAACGCAATTAGCGCCCCGAAACGCCGTCGTGACCGCCAGCGCGAAGAGCGGCAAAAAGAACTCAATATCACGTTTGGCGAACAAGACACTCTGGATATTTTATCCTACGCTGGGCTGGAAGAAAATGTTGATTATCTTTGCATTGATGGGGTGTACATGCGCACGCTATTCATTTCTGGATATCCGTTCGTAGCGAGTTCGGATTGGATGGACAGCTTGATTCATTTTAATCACGACATCGACATTAGTTATCATCTACACGAAGTAGATGCCCGAGCGGCACTGCCAAAACTAAATCGTAAAATTACCGAACTTGAATCCACGCGCCGGGCGATGATGCGCGAAGGACGGATTGTTGGCTCGGAAATTACCGACCCACTTGAATCGGCGATTGATTTGCGTGATAAAATTCAGCGCGGTCAAGAAAAATTATTCCAAATGGCGATATACATTTGCATCCGCTCTGAGACTAAAGAAGAACTTGATAAAACCACCAAGTTGCTTGAAGCGAATCTATCGGCGCGGCTGTTTTACTCAAAAGTAGCGCGCTATCAGCAGCTGGAAGCTTTGCAGTCAATTTTACCACGCGGCGAAGACCAGCTGGCGCAAAAGCGCAACCTTGATAGTTCCAGCGCCGCCCTGACTTTTCCGTTTATGTCGTCAGAATTAGTACAGGAATCGGGTATTCTTTACGGTGTCAATAAATCAAACAATTCGCTGGTTATTTTGGATAGATTTAGTTTGCATAATGCTAATTCAATCACGTTTGCGCAGTCGGGCGCTGGCAAAAGTTACACTACCAAAGTCGAAATTTTACGCCAACTCATGCAAGGCACGCGCGTCATCGTCATCGACCCAGAGCGTGAATACAAGCGCCTCACCGAATCAGTAAACGGTACATACATAAAATTATCTGCCAAAAGTAAGCAGAAAATTAATCCTTTCGACCTAGCAACGACCGTTCACGAAATTAGTGATCTGTCTGAACATACACAAGACTTAATGGACGTAATCGGTTTGATGGCTGAAAGTCTAATGGCGCGCGAAAAAGCCGCCATCGATAAAGCGGTTTTGAAAATCTACAAAAAATCAAAAACCAAGCAGCCACTTTTAGAAGATTTATATGCGGAACTTCGAAAGTTGGGTCAGTTAAAATTGTGCGAAAAATTAGAAAAATATATTTCTGGCTCGTTGGCAGATGTATTCAATGCGCAAACTAATGTTAAATTAGACAACCGCTTGGTCATTTTCGACATCAAAGATTTACCAGAAAATTTGCGCCAAATTATGATGCTGATTATCTCTAATTTTGTGAAAAATCAAGTCATGGCTAAGCCGGAAAAACGGCTGCTGATTATTGACGAAGGCTGGATTTTGTTACAGCACGAGGAGTCGGCGCGATTCGTGGCGGGGCTGGTGCGTCGAGCTCGTAAATATTACCTCGGTGTGTCGATCATATCACAGCAAGCCAACGATTTTCTCAAAAGTGAATACGGCCGCGCCATCGCTTCGCAAAGCGCGCTGCGAATTTTAATGCGCCAGGATACAACGACTATCAAAGGCGTGGTTAACGAATTTAACCTCAGTGAATATGAGCAAAGCTTTCTGCTCACTTGCGAGCGAGGCGATGCTCTGCTTATCGCCGACCAAAACCATGTTGCCGTTAAAGTTGTGGCAGCCGAAAAAGAGCATCCGCTCATTACAACTAACCCTGCGGAGTTGTATTCATCATGAACGGCGCGGTAGTTTTGTTTACAAATTTTGGTTTCAGCATTAAGAAAATTATAGCTATAATCATCGCTACATTATTGCTTATTTTGATGTTTCCGATTTTAGCTATTTCATCACTTGGCTTACCGGCAATGAGCTTTTTAGCAAATGCACCGAGCGCCAAAGCGGCGGAAGAACGTGGTTTTTATAACGGCGGCGTGATGCCCGGAAACACTTACGCCTGGGGTAACTGTACGTGGTGGGCGTATGCGATGCGCCGGTGGGCAAACAGTCCGATTCCGAACACTTGGGGCAACGCTAATACCTGGGATGATAACGCCAAGCGTGATGGCTACATCGTCAACGATACACCAGCGGCTGGTGCAGTTTTTCAGACTGATGAAGGCCCTTATGGACATGTTGCGTATGTGATAGAAGTTAATCAAATCAGCGGTGATTGGAAAATTTCTGAAATGAACGCGCGCGGTTTAAACGTGGTGTCGCAGCGCACTTTTTCCAAAGAAGTCGCCAAATCGTATAAATTTATTCATAATGAACCAGGAGCACAGCCGTGGAATCCACAGCCGATTACCTCGCTACCGCCTTATGGCTTGGGTCGATAGTTTTAATCGTAATCACGCTTACGATTAGCGCGGTCATTTTGTGGTTGGTGATTCGTTTTGTTTTGAATCGTCGATATTTGCGAACACGAGGCATGGTTTGGCTGGAAATTACACCGCCTGCCACGATCGCCAAAACACCTGAAGCAACCGAGCAACTATTTTCGGTAATTCATGGACATCGGGCGGCGCGCTCACTCAAAGAAAAATTGCTCGGTCGGTCGCCAGTTATGAGTTTTGAAATTACATCAACTAAAGAGCACGGCGTGCGGTATTTGGTGCAGGTCGAACGGCGTCACGCTGCGAACATGCAAAAAGTGATTACCTCCTACATCGCCGACTCAAAAGTTCGCGCAGTTGAGCGGAAGAATAACGACAATTACCAAGTTATTGAATTTCGAGAAACTGGACATTATGTTTTGCCGCTAGCTATAAATTCGACGCTAGAGCAACGCGATCCACTCAGCTATGTGATTGGCGCGATGACTAGACTGAATGATGATGAGGAGATTATTTTGCAGCTTATAGCAACACCAACACGCTTACGCGAAGCAGAGATTTTGTCACATAAAATTCTTGGCAATGAAAATATTTTGCAATATGTTAGCGGCAAAAAACTATCAATGCTCGGCAGATTAGCTAGCTTTTTTGGCAAAATTTCTTCTGGCGCAACCGACCTTGTCGGCGAAGTTCATACTAGCCTGACAACTAGCCACCACGATTATTACAATTTAAAAATCAGACCTTCGCGGCATCAAATCAAGGTGTCGCGAGACGACCGCCCGGCACGCATGCTAAGTGCTTTTGAATTAGAACTAATGGAAACCATGCACCAAAAAGTGACTCGTCCGCTATTTTATGTCAACCTACGCGTCATGGTAAGTAGTCCAGAAACAAAGAGACATATCGCCGCGCTTAAATCCGCGCTGGACGGTTTTAGTACGCCGCCATATCAATCACTCAAAGCAAAGTATCGTCTGCCTATTCTGAACAACCTGCTAATTCTTGCATCCATAAAGCGCCTGCCATCGCTGCATAAAAATAGCTCCATGATCCTCGCTTCAAGCGAACTTGCTAGCTTGTTTCATTTTCCTTCAAGTTATCATAGTAAAACCGACAATCTGATAACTTCGCTCAGCCGCACGCTACCCGCGCCGATTTCACTCAAGCAGTCAGAAGGTTTCGATGTGATTATTGGTGAAAATCATCATCACAATACGGTGACGCCGATTGGCTTGATGGAAGCTGAGCGCGAGCGCCACCAGTACATCATCGGCGGTACAGGTAGCGGCAAAACTACGATGTTGCAATATCAAATTGTGCAAGATATTTGTAACGGCAAAGGCGTGGCTGTAATTGACCCGCATGGCGATATGGCGGAGACGATTTTGCGGCACGTTCCGCCAGGGCGCCTTGGTGACGTGATTTATTTCAATCCCGATGATTTGGATTATCCGATTGGCTTGAATTTATTGGAGTTGACGCCCGGGCTAGGCGGTAGCGAATTGATGCGCGAAAAAGATCTTATCACCGAGTCGGTCGTGTCGATTTTTCGAAAAATATTTAGCGACGAGGATTCGGGTGGGCATCGTATCGAATACATTTTGCGCAACACCATTCAAACCGCACTCACGCAGGAAAATCCCACGCTTTTCACTGTGTTTGATTTGCTAAATGATCCTAAGTATCGCCGCAGTGTTGTCAAAAATCTTGACGATACAAACTTGATAAACTTCTGGAAGAACGAGTTCGGTAAAGCTGGCGACATGCAGAAAGTAAAAATGTCGGCGGGAATTACGGCGAAGATTGGACGATTTTTATTTTCGGCGTCAGCGCGGCAAATTCTCGAGCAGCCAAAATCGACAATTGATTTTGATGATATTATCAACTCGGGAAAAATACTGGTTTGTAATTTGTCTAAAGGCTTGCTCGGCGAAGACACATCTGAGCTATTTGGAATCACCGTACTTGCGAAGCTCCAGCTCGCAAGTCTCCGCCGCGCCCGCATCAGACAGGCGGAGCGGCGGACGTTCTATTTGTATGTCGATGAGTTTCAAAATTTCGCCACGACGTCATTTGTACAAATGCTATCCGAAAGCCGCAAATATCGCGTCTTTATGATCATGGCTGAGCAGTCCACTTCGCAGCAAAGCGACCAGCAAACAGTGAATATAATCCTGGCAAATGTTGGCACGATTATCTGCTTTAGAACCGGCAATCCGCAAGATGAACAGCGTTTGCTGCCGATGTTTAGCCCATATATTGAGCCGGGCGAAATCAGCAATCTGCCAGCGTACAATTATTACGCTCGGCTGGCGGCAGTGCATGCGCAAGAGCCGCTATCTGGGCAGACTTTACTGCTAGAAAGCGAAGGTGATGAGACGGTACGAGATGAAATTGTTAAACATTCACGAAAGGAGTTTGCTAAGAAGCGAGAAGAGACTTTTGAACGAAAAAAGGTTGGCAGAACTGTATCAAGAAAAGCCGCCAAAGCCGATAAGCGAACAAGGAAGCAGTCACAGGTTAAGACGGAGCCGATGATAGATGAAATCTGAGACTTTAGCTAGGCACAAGCAGTATATATTGCTATACTGTAAGTATGAATAATAACATTGCCGTCGTAGACCTATTTTGCGGCGTGGGTGGGTTAACTTGCGGACTAAAAAAAGCTGGACTTGATGTCGTTGCTGGTATAGATAATGACGCAACGTGCCGGTACGCCTACGAAGAGAATAACCATACAAGATTTATTGAAGCAGATGTATCAAAGTTACCAAGTTCAGACGTAGATAATATGTTCGGAAAAGCTGATATAAAGGTCTTGGTCGGCTGTGCACCTTGTCAGAGATTTTCGCGTCACGCCAATAAATACCGCAAAAGTATAGACACCAAGACAGACGTCCGCTGGAATCTATTGAGGTCGTTTGCTCAGTATATTGAAGACATAAAGCCAGATATTGTATCTATGGAAAACGTTCCAGAGCTTCACAAGTACGACATATTTGAAGATTTTCTGAAGAAGCTAGATGAATTAGGCTATTATACGAGCTACAAAATAGTTGACTGTAGTAAATACGGGCTACCACAAAAGCGTCGTCGGCTTGTTCTATTGGCATCAAAACACGGTGAAATTCAGCTAATTCCAGAAACCTCTATAGAGAAAAAACTTACGGTCAGAGACGTATTGTCAGGGCTGCCTGTAATATCTCAAGGACAAATTGACGAAAGTGACCCTCTTCATAGAAGTGCTGGATTAACCGAAATAAATCTTAAGAGAATCAAGCAATCAAAACCAGGCGGCACGTGGCGAGACTGGGACGAGCTACTACTGCCAGAATGCTACAAAAAGCCGTCCGGCAAGTCATTCGGCAGTGTATATGGTCGAATGGAATGGGATAAGCCTTCGCCGACTATTACAACGCAATTTTATTCATTCGGTACTGGTCGTTATGGTCATCCTGAGCAAGATAGAGCGATATCTCTCAGAGAGGGTGCACTGCTCCAGACCTTTCCAAGAGATTATAAATTTTTCGAAGATGTTAATAATGTTGCAATCGGCACAATCAGTAGACATATAGGCAATGCTGTGCCAGTTGATTTAGGGAAAATTATTGGCATGTCTATCAATGATCACTTGGAGAATATAGAATTATGAACGCCGAAAACGATGGTCAATTTACTTTTAATATATCGTTAGCAGTACTAAATAGTCTTGGTAGAAATCTCTATCGAAACTTTATAACCATACTAGGCGAGGCTATATCTAATTCTTGGGATGCAGATGCTGATAATGTCAAAATTATCATAAATAGAGAAAAATCAGAAATGCTCGTTATTGATGATGGCGACGGTATGTCCGCATCTGATTTTAGCGGCAAGTTTTTAAGAATTGGCTACTCAAAACGGACAAATGGGTCAAACTCACGAAAAGGTCGTCCGTATATAGGTAGAAAAGGAATTGGAAAACTAGCCCTCCTTTCGTGCGCTAACCGCGTCGTTATAGTGACGAAAAAAGCTGGTGAGCCAGTCACCGGTGGAGTGATAGACAACAGCGAGCTAGATGAGGCTATACAAGATGACAGAGATCACGAATCATACAATCTAGGAGCGCTTTCTAGTGAAGATATAAAGTTGCTTGACGGAATGGAACAAGGGACTATTATCAAGTTCGTTAATCTTAAGGGCGGTATAGTCAATACATTAGAGAATATACGAAAAGCTATTGCACTATATTTTCGCTTCTCTCTCGTTGATGAAAGTTTCAAGATTTACGTTGATGGTAATGAAATAAATCTAGACGACATAAAAGATTTAACCGATAGGACTCAATTTTTGTGGCCAATTAATAAAAATGATCAAGACTCATTTATTTACACCCTCTCAGCATTAGCAGTGCGGACAGCGGATATTGATATTTATAAGAATGTTAGCGGTTTCATAGCCTCGGTTGAAAAGCCAAAAGACCTAAACATACTAGGAGCTCAAGAAAGAGTTGGAGTAGACTTGTTCGTTAATGGCCGGCTTCGCGAGCGAGACATACTAAAGCATATTCAAAGCGCAAGAGTACCAGAAAGTTATATGTATGGACAGATCCACTATAATGATCTTGACGGAGATGGGATTGACAGATTTACTAGTAGCCGCGAGGGAATCGTGTCTGACGACGCACTATTCCGTGAGTTGCTTGAAGATATAAAGCCGGTTGTTAAATCTATAATTGACCAATGGGATAAGTGGCGTATTGAGATCAAGCAAGATGGAGATAATGATAACCCGCGTTTTTCACAGAAGGAGCGTGCCTCAAAGAAATTATACAACGAGACAGTAAACGAATATAAGCCAGATTTGCCCGATAATTCAGAGCCTATTAAAAGAATAAAGAAATGGATAAATGGGCTTGAAGAGGATGCTACTTTTAACCTTCAATCATATACGGAATGCTTCATATTAGAAAACCTCACTCGAAAGTTAATAAGATATCAATCCATAACTATTGATGATAACACAGATCCTGATTGTATAGCGAGGAAGCAAATCAAGCGTTACCGAGAAATGGAAATAAAGAGGAAGAACAAGAGTAATCTATCTATAGATATACGTCAAGATAACGACGATTTATTCTATCTAGATTTGGAGCGGTTGACCTACTTAGCTTACTTATCGCAAAATAATTATGCAGAAGACAGTGGTATATGTGATGAAAAGGCCTTTATGCCAATTCGTAATGCACTAATGCATACATCAAGGCTTACACAAGATGCCAAAGACAGACTATCGGTAATATATACTAACATTAAGTCAAAAATTAAAAACCTACTCTCTAGCTAGACATCATTGAGTATTAAGAGTCCGAAGATTTTTTATATTTCTCCAAAAACCCCTCAAAATCAAACTCCTCATTCTTGCTAGCGACGTGCGCAAACCGCTGCATGAATTTCAGGAATCCGACCGCGTATTCGCGATTGGCATTTTCTGGGTCGTGAAGTTCCAAGTAGTGGATCGTTTTCCGAATCGTTTCTTCGTCCTCGTACAGACGAAGATTCTTGATCGTGTCCTCGTCGTTCATGATTATCTCACCTCCATAAATTTATTTAAGCCGATAAAATCTATCAACATTTCTGCCTCAAGCACAGATATTGTCCTTCTCATTATCTCACAACTGTCACGATATGAGAAAATGTTTAGGCTGCCTTCGTAAATAATTTCTCTGTCGATGATGGCTAATTTGCGGTGATGTTTAACTGTAAAAAGAACTTCGACACCCGCAGATTGTAGTAAACCTAGGGATTTTTGGGCTTGCAATTTGTATATTTCGTCATGTTCTTCGGGCGGCTTGGTATTGAGTAGTATTTCCACACCACGCTTTTTGAGACTATGAAATAACGGGATAAATTTTTTAACTCGAGCGGTTCTGAGAAACGGGCTTTCGATGATAATGCTTTTTCGTGCCTTTCGTAAGTCGCGCATAAACTGGTCGTCGAAAGTATTTTGGTCGTAGAGTTTTGAGTTTGATTTTCGCAAATTAAACATCACGCTCCTCCAAATCCGGCAAATACACCTCACTATTTTTAATGACCATACCGAGCTCCTTGAAGCGATCACACAGCACAAACAAATCGCGAAAAAGGAGTTCCACATTTATATTGGTTGGCTCACCAAACCTTTTCATACCTGCACTTAGGTGATATAAGATTATAATCGCCCGTTTTCCTTGTAAAAGTTTCTGAGTCGTAATGTATAATGACAGTAAGAGAAAAACATTTCTCAAAAAATGAAAGGAGAACAGCTATGAAAAATGAGGTCATGAAAGTATTTAATGCTTATACAGAAGCATTATCAAAGGGAAATGTTGAAGCAGTTTTTGAAACGATGTCTGATGATATTGTATGGCACATGGGAGGAGAGGGTCCACTTTCAGGAATTGTTAAAGGAAAACAGGCGCTAGGAGAGCGTCTAGGAGAATTTATCAAAAGAAGTAATGGTACATTTAGAGTAATTACAAATTGGGCTGCAAGTAATGACTGTTTTGTGGCCGCCAGTGTCGTTTCTTTAGCTGAAAAAGAAGGTGAAAAACTAAATGATCCCGGCATTGATTTATTTAGAATAGAGGATGGCAAGATACAGGAAGTGTGGACTTTTGCAGAACAACAAGACGAAGAAGATAAGTTTTGGGAATAAGTCAAATTCATCCCTAGTAAAACAATTAAAAAATTATATACAATGATATAACAATTGATTTTTGCTAAAGAATAAAAATCAAATCGTTCTATTTAGGTAAGCCTTTTTAGCGACAGCATGAGCTTTACCATTGATACTCCACCATAGTATGATTTCATTATGACAATTCGACCCTTCCACCCCAAAGACCGCGCCGCAATTGATAAGCTGGCGATCAAACTGCACGCATATTTTGCCCAAGTTGACGATACTGCGGAATCGCTGCCGTTTGCCAGTTCGCGAGACGCGCACGGCTACATGCAGCGGATGATCGACGATAGCGAGGATATGGACGGCGCGATGTATGTTGCCGAGGAGAATGGCCAGGTGGTCGGCTTTATTCAGGGCGTGATTATTGATCATCAGCCTGGTCAAGACGCTGTTTTTGATGCGGTGCACGCGCCGCGAAAAGACGGCTGGATCGGACTGCTCTATGTCGAGCCAGAGCAGCGAGGTAGCGGTATCGGGCGAGCCTTGCTGGATGAAATGAAGCGTTATTTCCAGAGTAAAAATTGCGATACCTTACGGTTAAAAGTACTGAGCGGCAACCAGCGCGCCATAGCGTTCTATGAAAAATATGGTCTTATGGCCCGCGAAGTAGAAATGGTAACAAAACTACGGTAGGTTTTTCGGGATCTCGGCTTGAAGCAGCGCCCCACCGCGCGCTATACTGATACTATGGCCCGCGAAATTCTTACCATTGAGCATCTCAGCAAGACGTACGGCTCGGGTGATAGCGCCACGCGTGCGCTCAAGGACGTCAGTTTTTCGATTCGTCACGGTGATTTTCTGATGATCACGGGGCGCAACGGTTCGGGCAAATCGACCTTTATGCATCAGGTGGCGATGTTGGATCGCCCCGATAGCGGCACAATCTGGTTTGATAGTAGGGGTGATGAGACACCAGCGATAGAGATCACTCAGCTGCCAGAAAAACAGCGAATTGAACTGCGCCTGCGCCAAGTTGGCTATATTTTTCAAGAGTACGCCCTGATCCGCGAGCTCACCGCCCTAGAAAACGTCATGTTGCCGCGGCTAATGTGGTGCTCGGCGAAGATTGCTAAGCAAAAAGCTCTGCAAGAACTAGATCGTGTTAGTTTGAAGGACAGAGCGCGCCATCTGCCATCGCAATTATCTGGCGGCGAACAGCAGCGCGTGGCGATTGCCCGGGCGCTGGTCAATGAGCCGCACATTATCTTTGCCGACGAGCCGACGGCTAACCTAGATACGGTTGCCTCAAAGAATGTTATGGAAACGTTGAAGGAAATTAACGCCAGCGGCATAACCTTGGTGATGATCTCGCATGAAGCTGATGAACTAGCCTATGCCAAGCGGCAAATCGTGTTTGAAAACGGCAAATTAAAAGGCGAGCGTCAGCCCGCAGCCGGGAGACTACTATGAGTCAGTCCCGCAAAACGCAGGAAACGCAAACGCCGCGCCAGCCCAAGAACAATCTGTGGCGCGAGTTCTTGCTGGGCTGGCGATTGATGCGGCAGTACATCGTGCGCGGCCGCAAGTGGACGCTGGGCCTGACGACGCTGCTGGTGGCGGTGGCATTCATTAACCTAGCCTTCATATCGTCGCTGCTAGCTGGCGTCACGTCGGCGATTGAATCGCAGATCAAGAACCTGATGGTCGGCGAAGCCTATATCGATGTCAAAAAGCCCGGCGAGTACATCACCAATGTCGATGATAAGCTGGCCGAGATCAAACGCATCGACGGCGTGACGGCGGCTGACAAAATCCTGGCTGTGCCGGCGGTCTTAGGATATAACGATGACAAGCAGGTACAGGCTCGGATCAATGTCGTTAATCCACGAGACTTTCGCCAAACCCTGGAGGTCGCTAACCGCGTGTCGGACGGAACGTTTTTGGCGGGTGACGACGAGATCGTGCTGGGTAGCCGGCTGCTCGAGAGAGGTTCGCTCGAGGGGGTTAAAGTTGGCGATCGGGTAACGATAAATGTTAACGGTAAAAAGGTCGACGTTAAGGTCGGCGGTATTACCTCGACGAAGTTCTATAATGCAGATATTCAGGCGTACATCTCGCGCGGTTTATGGCGCAAGCTCACCAGCGGCATACCGAGCCATTTGACGGCTGGCGAGAACGATGCCAGCATGATCGTCGTGCGCACCAGCCGCGGCAAGGAAGCGTCGGTGCAACGAGCGCTTACTGACCTGAACTATCCGGGCCTGCGCGTTCACGATTGGCGTGACGGAGCGACGGTTATGGATACGATTACCGGTAGTTTTCAGTCGCTCAACGCCATTATGCTGATAGTCGGCATTATCATTGCGGCGGTGACGATCTTCATCGTGATTTACGTTGACATCATCAACAAGCGGCGGCAAATCGGCATTCAGCGGGCGATTGGCGTCAAGCCGCGAGTGATCGTCTTTAGCTATGTTCTACTAGCGCTATTTTATGCGGTGTGCGGTATAGCGGTCGGCTTGGCAATTTTCCTCGGTGGGCTGGTACCATATGTGGTGGCGCATCCGTTCAGTCTACCAATTGCCGACGTGACACTCAACATATCGTGGTGGGAATTGCTATTCCGTGCTGAGGTTGTGCTAGTGGTTGCTATCATCAGTGGTGCCATCCCCGCCATCATGGCCTCGCGAATGAAGATGCTCGAGGCGATTTTAGGGAAGGGGTAAGCGCCCTCAGGGCGGCCAAATGCGTACCATGCTTGACTTGCCGTGACATGGCTCAATGTGGGTATCATTTTTGCTCGTCTCGGTCTATAATACAAGCATGAAGTGGGCGGGGGATATTTCGCAAGTCGGTGAATTGTCGCGATTTTGGCTGCGGCGACTATGCGAGGCAGCCCTGTTCGTCGGGCTGGTCATCGTCCTCCTCTATGCTTGGGCGCGCTTTATCCCGACCGGTTACCGGCTACCCATCGGCGAAGCCATCACCGACCTCGCCGCCGCCATCAGCGCCCTCGTCAGCCTCGCCGCCCTCATCCTCTGTCTGTGGCTACCGCGCCGAGCCATCACCGCCGCATCCATCGCCGTCTACGGCCTGATCATCCTTGCCGTCGGCTCGCTCGTTGCCACCAGCGGCTTTCTAGCCTCGCCATTCGCCGCCGCTTGGCTCAGCGCTGCGGTATTCGCCGGCTTCTTTGGCTGGCCCGTCGTCCTCGGCACCAGCCTCCTCGTCGTCACCGCCATCACCACCGCCGCCATCACCCAGCACGCCAGCCTCATCGCCACGATTGGCGCCCTATTTTTTGGCCTGGCACCCTTAGCTCTTGGCTTTATCATCTGGCGCCATCAGCCGCGCGTCAGCAAGCTCGGTGATATTTCTGAACTCCGCACCAAATTATCCACTGCCGAGGGCACCTCTGACATTGTCATCAATACTATCGACGACGGTGTGCTGGCCATCTCGCGCGAGGGCAATATCGAGCTAATCAACCCCTCAGCTCAGCGGATCATCGGCTGGAACCAAGGCGACGCCCTCGGCCTCAAATGGCAAAGCGTCATTCAACTCGTCACCGCCGACGGCAAAGACGTCACCGTTACCGAAAACCCGGTCATGCAATCACTGATCAATAATCGGCCGGCACACTCCGACAAATTACTCCTCCGCACTGCCTCGGACAAGCAAATCCTCGTCTCCATCGTCGCCTCACCGGTCGGCAAGGACAACGAAGGTATCATTGTCGTCTTTCGCGACATCACCAAGGAAAAAGCCGAGGAGCGCCAGCAAGCCGAATTCATCTCTACCGCTAGCCACGAAATGCGCACCCCCGTTGCCTCCATCGAAGGCTACCTCGGCCTGGCGCTCAACCCAGCCACCGCCCACATCGATGACAAGGCGCGCGATTTCATCACCAAGGCCCATGCCTCGGCCCAGCACCTCGGCCGACTGTTCCAGGACCTGCTTGATATCAGCCGCGCCGAAGACGGCCGCCTCAAGAACGAGCCACAGATTATCAATATCACTACTTTCGTTGGCGAGATTTTTGAGGGCCTGGCGCCACGCGCCGCCGAAAAAGGCCTCGTCTGCACCTTCCGTCCGGACGCCGCCGCCACTGTCCAGCCAGCATACTACGCCAACGTTGACGCCGATCACCTCCGCGAAGTTGTTTCTAACTTGATCGAAAATGCCATCAAGTACACGCCCGACGGGGAAGTAGTCATAGACATCACTGGCGATGACAAAACGATCACCATCAGCGTCCAAGACAGCGGTATCGGCATCCCCGCCGAAGATGTGCCACACCTCTTTCAAAAGTTCTACCGCGTCGATAATTCCGACACC
Organism: Candidatus Saccharibacteria bacterium oral taxon 488; assembly: GCA_013100805.1. NCBI lineage: Bacteria > Candidatus Saccharimonadota > Candidatus Saccharibacteria bacterium oral taxon 488. The sequence goes on along the minus strand of CP040000.1, from coordinate 326,795 downwards.
CGCGAGATCGGTGGCACCGGCCTCGGCCTGTATCTCAGCCGCCGCTTGACCGAGGCAATGTCCGGCCGCCTATTCGTCATCAGCGAATACCGCAAGGGTAGCACCTTCTTCCTCGAGATTCCTCGCACCCGAACCGACGAGGCCATGCGCCAATTACCAACCGTCCCCACACCGGCTGCTCCACCACTAACCGCCGAACCGCCAACCGCTGTCGCCGTCCAGCCGACCGTCCCGATCAACGCTACCCAACCGGACGCCGCCGATACCGTCCTAACTAAGCCGGCCACGCCGCCGGTGCCGCCGCCCAACTTTAGTCCGCTGCCGCTGATGCCCGCACCACCAACTGAGCCAACCGCTCCCGCGCCCGCCATGCCATCCACACCGCCCGACCCAGCCCCCGAGCCTCTTGCCACACCCACACCCCCTGAGCCAACCGCTACACCCACGCCATCAGCACCGCTCGCCACCCCAGAGCCAGCTGCCGCCCAACAAAAACCATAACCACTATAGTATTTTGGTGCAAACTTCGGTATAGTAGAGGTAGTTATGACAAAGATTTTACTAGTAGAAGACGACAAAAGCCTGCGCGAGATTTACGGCGTCAGGTTACTAGCTGAGGGCTACGACATCGTTTCGGCGGGCGACGGTGAAGAGGCCTTGGCTATGGCTATTAAAGAACGCCCGGCCTTGATCGTCAGCGACGTGATGATGCCCAAGATCTCTGGCTTTGACATGCTGGATATCTTGCGCTCGACCACCGAGACACGCGACGTCAAAGTCATCATGATGACCGCGCTGTCATCCGAAGACCAGCGGCAACGTGGTGAAGCCCTCGGCGCTGATCGCTACCTCGTCAAGTCACAAGTCGGCATCGAAGACGTGGTGCGCACGGTCCACGAAGTACTCGGCGATGCACCAGCGGCCGCACCAGTCGCACCAGCTCCGGCCACAGAACCCGCGGCAGCCAACGCACCGTTAGCGGCGCCAGCCACCCAGCAAGACGCTCCGGCAGTCACCTTGCCATCACCAACAGAGATAGCAGCTGCCGACGCGCAGGCTCGACAGTTTTTAGATGAAATTTCTGCTGTTCCCGTCGAGCAACGCACAGTCCTCGAAAGCGATAAGTTCGCCGGGCCAATCGCCACACAAGTTGTCACCCCGGCACCAACAACTCCACCGACTCAGGATGATTCAGCCATCGCACCCGCTCAAGCTAATCCAGACAATTCGACCCCTCCAGCAACTGACCCGGCGCCGTTCGTCTTGCCGAGCGCCGCGCTGGCACCGGCAGCTCCATCCGCACCGCCTGAGCAAACCGCTGACCCGACCGCCGGCGAACCGGTGACACCAGCCGACCCAGCGCCAACTCCAGCGCCCGAGGTAGAGCAACCTCCGGTCTCTGAGCCAGCACCAACGCCACCGGCCGACGCCCTGCCACAGTCAACAGCGCCAGTCTCATCACCATCGCCGCAACCGACCAGCCATGGTGGTGAGCGGGTGATCCAGCCACTGAGCCAAGAGCCACAGCCAGACATGTCCAAGATGATGGAGCAGGAGCTCAGCGACCAGCTCGAGTCTATGCAGGCCTCGCCGCAGCCAACGCCAGATTCAGGCGACTTCACGCTGCCGACGTCTGATGCTATGGCGGGGCCGCACGGCGACCTGACACTAGATGCACTCGAGCCGCTACCGACGCCAGCCGATGACCAGCCGCTTGATGCTGGTACCGCGATCAATGCCGAGCTCGCCAACACGGCATCATCACAACCACAAAATGATGATACGCCATTCGTCCTGCCCACCCCAGCACCGATGCCGACCGACCCAGCTCCAGCGTCCGAGCCAGAGCAGACCGTAGCCCCTGAGGGAGAGCCATCGCCCACAGCACAGCCAGCGACACCCCAGTCGCCGACCAACGCCTTTCCGCCGCAGCCACCGGTAGCCTCCTAGTATGACGACACCAACGCAAACATCCGATTCTACCGATTCATCCGCCCAGCGCCTCAACAAATTCGTGGCGCTGGCACTCGGCGTGTCGCGCCGCCAGGCTGACGAGCTGATCAAGCAGGGCAAGGTCACCGTGAACGACCAGCCTGCCAAGCTCGGCCAACGCATCACCAGAGCCGACATTATTCGCCACGGCGACAAACCACTCACCGCCCAAACCCACCAGCTCATCCTCCTCCACAAACCCGTCGGCTACCTCTGTTCGCGCGCCTCTCAGGGCGGCGTACAGACTATTTACGAATTATTACCAAAAAGCCTTCATCACTTGAAACCCGTCGGGCGCCTGGACAAAGATAGCTCCGGACTGATTCTCCTCACCAATGACGGGGACTTCGCCCACCAGATGACACATCCGTCGTTTTATAAAATGAAGCGCTACTTGGTGACGCTCGACAAGCCGCTCCAGCCATTACACCGGCAAATGATCAACGACTTTGGCGTGCAGCTGCCTGACGGGCCCAGCCGCTTGACACTAGAACGCCAGCACGAGGGTGACGACCACCGCTGGATCGTCCAGATGAGCGAAGGCCGCAACCGCCAAATCCGCCGCACCTTCGCCGCGCTCGGCTACACCGTCACCAAGCTCCACCGGACAGACTTCGGTAATTACACCCTCGGCAGTATCAAACGCGGGGAATTTACCGAAGGGCCACTGACTACCTAGGCCTCCTCAGGCGCCAAAAACGCATATAATACCACATTTTTGCTTCAATTTCATTGACATTTTAGTCTATTAGTGATATATATGTATCAGCTTTTGCTCAAGGCTACGCCTAGGGCGGAAGTCGCCCTTTAGCTTTGAGCTTTTTCAAGAAAGGCGTAATCATGGTCGTCATCGCCCTCGTGGTATTCATGCTTAACCTAATAACTGCGATACACTATCTAACTCTAGCGATCAAGGTCAGCCTCATAGCTGACGCATGGATAATCGCCATCTTTGTTGGCGTGGCGACGCTGAACCTCGTCAGTGCCATAATTATGGCTATGGTCGCCAAGGAGGGATTTGAGAAGAGGAAGGGCTAAGCCCACCGGAAAATAGCTCGCCGTATGTGCTCAATCTGATTGAGGTAGGATTTCTATCTCTCGGGTTGAATACTCGCATACAGCTTGAGCTCATTCGGTGGGCTATTTTCATTGCCTTTCGCCAAAACCCCGTGCTACACTACCAGCATGTGTATGCCCGCTGTTAATCCATTTTCGCCCAGTGTCCCGTATCACTGGCGAGAAAGTCATTTTTATCCTCAACATCCGTTTACGCATCCACAGGATTTCGCGATGTTCATCATCACGCCGGTTCGCGAGCGCAAGGTCTGTCTGCTTGACGAAACACGAGCCTACGTCGCCGAGCCGCACGTCATCCCGCTGGGGCATGAGCCAAAATTTGGGCTGAACGTCTATGCATTAGGCATTGAAGTTGTCATCTTGGCTGGACTCATACTATTCGCCATCATCGCCCGGCGTCAGGCAAAACGCACCGAGAAATCATCAACCAAGCACGCCTGGCGCGGCAGCAGCTACCTGGCATTTTTCCTGGCGGCCCTCTTCGTCGGCTGCATCGTCTACTACTCGCTATACCGCCTCGGCCTGCTTGGCTCCAGCATATAACGCTCATCCTCGCCAAAACCCCACACCTCTGGTATAATAAGCATAATTATGCCTAATAAACTACCTACCGTCGCCATCATCGGCCAAGCCAACGTTGGTAAAAGTTCGCTATTCAACCGCTTGACGCGCGCCCGCACCGCCATCGTCGCCCGCGAAGCCGGCACCACCCGTGACAACGTCGTCGGCAAAGTTTCATATCGCCGGCAAAATAGTGACACACACGCCGAATTCTGGCTCATCGACACCGCCGGCCTCAAACCCGCCGAAGACGAATTCGAAGCCACCATCCAAGACCAAATCGCCGACGCCTCCGCCGCTGCCGACGTCATTCTCGTCATGGTCGACTCCACCGTCTATCCATCAGACGCCGACCGTCAACTGGCCAAAAAAGCCCTCAAAAGTGGCAAGCCCGTCCTTCTCATCGCCAGCAAAGCCGACCTCAAAGGCTCGCTCCACACCGACGAATTCAAACGTCTCGGTATCAAAACCATCATCAAAACCTCTGCCGAGCACAACATTGGCATCTCTGAACTGCTCGACAACATCGCCGATCTCATTCCGCCAGCCACTCAAACCGAAGCTGACGACATCATCCGCATCGCCTTGATCGGCCGGCCAAACGTCGGCAAAAGCAACCTGTTCAACACCTTGGCGGGCAAGCAGCAAGCCATCGTCGCCAACGTTGCCGGCACCACCCGCGACGTCAACCGCGTCCAGGTCCGCTACCACGGCCAGACCATCGAGCTACTCGACACCGCCGGCATCCGCCGCCAAGGCAAACAAGAAACCGGCATCGAAAAGTTCTCCGTCCTACGCACCATGCAGGCCATCAACGAAGCCGACATCTGTTTTCTCTTGATGGATGTTAACGAATTGAACGTTCAATTAGATCAACGCCTGGCCGGCATCATCGACGAAGCAGGCAAGGGGCTCGTCCTGGTTGTCAGCAAATGGGACTCCGTCGAAGGCAAAGACGCCTACACTCACGACGAACTAGCACCGCAAATTAGCTATCATTTCAAATTCACACCCTACGCGCCACTGATCTTCACCTCATCAGTCACTGGCCAAAACGTCGTCAAATTGTTCGATCTGGCCCTCGATATTTACAAGCGCCGCCGCCAAGAATGCAAAACCCGCATCCTCAACGACCTCTTACAAAAAGCCGTCACCGCTCATCCGCCAGCCGGCCTAAAGAACTCACATCCAAAACTGCGCTACATCGTCCAGACCGACACGGCCCCGCCATGGTTTGTCATCTACGGCAGCAACCTGAAATTTGTCCACTGGAGCTACAAACGCTACCTCGAGCGCACCCTGCGCGAAGCCTTCAACTTTGCCGGCACTCCCATCAAACTATCTTTCCGCGACGAAAAGCAACTGAAAGCCAACCGCGAACGCGTCGCCCGCGGCCTAGCGCCAGTCACCAAAGCCTACAAACAGGCCAAAAACGCCGAAAAGGGCATATGATACCACATTTTTGACAAAATCCATTGACATTTTATTCTATTAGTGATATATATAATCAGCTTTTGTTGACGAGTTGAGTGAATCCTTGTCCGAAAGTGTAGTTTGACAAGCAGATGCCAAACGAAACGAGGTACAGCAGCTACAACGACAGCACAAGATGATTAATACTAACCCTTGGAGCAGCAGTATCTCGTTTCGTGACAGAGTTAGCTAAACGGAGGCTAACCGCGAAGTGAGAGATTGTCTTGAAAGGAAAGATATCGTGGCGCAAATTACACGCAAGGATATTGATAGATACCGCGATGACCAAGAAAAATACGAAGCCCAGCAGCTTGCCGAGCGGCGGCGCCAGCAAGAGGCCTTCCTGAAGAAGGTCGGGAAGGAGGCCACCAATCTCGGGCAGCAACTAAAGTCGAGCCCTAGATGGATGCGAACAATCGAAAAACTCCGTAGCGAGGTGCTACACACCCTTGCTACAAACACCATTAAGGGGGTGAAGACTGTAACTACAACAATTCTACTGTCCGACATGCCATGGTGGTGGAGACGGAAGTGGAGCCGTCTTGTGGATAGATGTTGTAGCTCCAACGCCGCCTCTTCGGTGTTGGAAAAGGGCCTCCTGGAGGGAGGCCTGAAAAACTGTCTGGAGACTATCCTACCCCTGAACCGTGTGTACTATCACAGAACAGGAAGCACGAGGTGGGAACTTGTTGTTGAGTTCTTGCCCCCGAAAAACTGACCTCCCGCGAACCTCTGTCAGCTCTGCTTGTCATGTTCGCTCCATAGATGCATGTCTATGCTGATGAGTCGGAAACGACGAAAGCGAACTCGATATAGAAAATACCGTAAATCTAGGCCGGCTTTAAGCGAGCGGGGGCGGCCAATACATGTCTATATCTCTCGATAATCCGCCTCGGTGGCAACTCGCATAATCTTTTGGACAGCCTCAACCATGGAAGCAACTGTCTCAATCTTTGGTTCAAACTGATCTAACTCACGTAGGTTCACCCACCGATACTCAGAATACTCATCATTGAGTATAATTTCACCGCCAATAAACCGGGCATAATAATGTGGCAGCACCATGGCCTGTCCATTAGTTTTGACAAAATATTCATTAACACTGATGCTCGTTACCACCGCAATTTTAGCAGCCGAGCCAATTTCCTCATTTTCTCCCGCCGAAGACCATTCACCAGGCCGTCATCCGTCGACTCCAACTTGCCGCCAATAAACGAGAACACGCCATCATAATCAGCCTCCCCGCGGCGCCTAGCGAGTAGCACGGCAGAGCCGTCTTGACTGAATAGCACTATTTTTTGACAGTACTGAAATAATATTGTATCCATATATCGCCTTTCTCGCCTTACGCTTCCTAGAGTCATCATACCATAGGCACGGGCAGATCTTACAGCTGCCTAGATAACGCCTAGAGTGCGATGGTAGCATTCAGTTGCGACAGGGCAGGGCCGCTCGCCAATCTCTGCTTTTTCCTGTAAAATAAAGGCAATGAAGCTCCACAACACCCTCACTCGCCATAAAGACAAACTACAGCCACTCGACGGACAGACGGTTCGCATGTACACCTGTGGGCTGACGGTGTATTCGCAGCCGCACATCGGCAACTGGGTCGGCTATATTTATTGGGATGTGTTGGTGCGACTATTACGTTGGCAAGATATTCCAGTTGTCCGAACACAAAATATCACCGACGTTGGACATTTGACCAGCGATGATGATAATGGCGAGGACAAGATGGAGAAGGGAGCGCGCCGCGAGGGTAAAACCGCCTGGGATGTGGCCGAGCAGTATATCGCCATTGCCGAGCACGAAGCCTACGAGGTACTAAAGCTGGTGCGGCCCGACCATTTGGTGCGGGCAACGGACTACATCCAGCAGCAAATCAACTTTGCCCGCGGGCTAGATGAGAAGGGATTTTTGTATAAGATTGACGGCGACGGCATGTATTTTGATACGTCACTTCTACCGGATTACGGCAAATTAGCGCGGCTGGACGTGGCGGGCTTGGAGGCCGGCGCGCGGGTCAGCGTCGAGGGCAAGCGCAACATCACCGACTTCGCTGTCTGGAAATTTTCACCGACGGACACCAAACGCGACATGGAATGGGATAGCCCGTGGGGCGTCGGTTTTCCGGGCTGGCATTTGGAATGTTCGACGATTGCTCGGGAAACGCTGGGCGATTCAATTGACATTCACACCGGCGGCATTGACCACATTCCGGTACATCACACCAACGAGATTGCTCAGAGCGAGAGTTTGACAGGGCAGCAATTTGCCCACATCTGGCTACACAACAATCACATCAAGGTGGGTGGCCGCAAGATGAGTAAGTCCTTGGGCAATATCATCACTCTCACTGACATCACTGCCCGCGGCTTTAGCCCGATGGCTTTCAAGCTGGCGATTCTCAGCAAGCATTACCAAACCGAGGGCAATTTCACCTGGGATATTTTGGAGGCAGCCCAGGCGCGGCTGGACCATTGGCGCGGCTATGCGGCGCTGCGACACCAGACGCACGACACGCTGGACGATGACGACGAGAAGGATGAGCAGGAAGGCACGGTGTCGCTGCTGGCAGCGCGACAGGCGCTGGTTGAAAAGTTGAATGATGATTTGGATACGCCAGGGGTCTTGGCGCTGATCGACGAGGCGTTTTCACGGCTGGATCACGCGCCGCTAGAGAAAATTCACCGTGGTGGCTTACTGCAGCTACTCGAGGTAATCGACGAGGTGCTGGGCCTAGAGTTAATGGAAACCACGCCAGATATTGATGATGAAGCCAAGCGGCTCATCCTCGAGCGTCAGCAAGCTCGCCGCGCCAAAAACTGGCAGGCCGCCGACGACATTCGCGCTCAACTCGACGAAAAGGGCATCGCCCTACGCGACACCCCATCTGGTCAAGTTTGGTCGTACCGATAATCTCTCGGTACTTACCTTAGCTGGCTTCCTTGGCGGCTTTTTTGAGCGCCTTTTTTAGCGGCGAGCGGCGAGGCGGCGCCTGCGGCTCGCGATTATGCGCCAGATAATCGTCCATCAGCACCTTGAGCGATCCAGCGATCGGAATGGCCACCACACCACCGACCAAGCCGCCAACATACAGCCCGACCGTCACCGCCACCAAGATCGCCAGCGCCGACAGCTCGACTTTCTTACCCTGAATGACTGGCGCAATAAAATTATTCTCAATCTGCTGGTAGATCACGAAATAGATGAGATAGATGACGCCCGCCGACACACTATTGAGCATCAGCATCAGTCCCACCACCACACCGGCGATCGTTGCCCCAAACATCGGGATCAGGCTGAGTAGGAACACCAGCAGAATCGTCGGCATTGCCAAGTTGGCTGCGATCTCCGGAATGAACCAGCTCATGCCAAACACGAACGCCCCGGCACACAGCGAGCCGATCCCCGACACCGTCAGTTGCCCGACGATGTAGCCAGTCACCACGTTATAAATCTTGCCAACCAGCACCTTGTGGTGGTCGCGCCGCTGCTCGTCCCGATACAGTCGCCACAGCCGCTCCATCCATTCCTGGCCTTCGAGCAACATCAAGAATGTCAGCACCAAGACCAGAAAGGCCGATGCCAAAAATGACGCCAGCGAACTGATACTACCGAGGATATTTGCGCCGAAACTCGCCGCCCAACTGGATGCCTGACCGCGGATATTATTCATCAGCGAGTCAATCTGCGACTGCAGGCCATTCTGCTCAATAAAATTCCTCAGCCCATGCCACTGCTCGTTAACACCATTGACCAACCCCGGCAGCGTCTCGGCAAACTTGGCCGATTGCTGTACCAATGGCGGCACCACAAACCAAATCACACTAGTCAAGATGATAATCAGCAGCATAAACGCCAACGCCGTCCCGCCCAGCCGACTCTTGCCGGGTAGCCACGATGCCAACTTACGCACCGGCGCGTTCAGTGCCAGCGCCAGAAACAACGCCGTCCCGAGCACCATCAGCGCATCCCGCGCCGAATAAATCATCAACCCCGCCAGCCCAAAGCCAATCACCACCAGCCAAAACCGCACAAATGTTTTGGTGTCTATTTCAATGCGTACTTTCATACCCTAAACTTTATCAGCTTTTCGCTTCATCCGCAACGCTGACAGAGACAACTTGCTATCATATGACATCGCGCCGTAGCGGAAAATCCGTACCGCCAGCATCATGATCAGTACCGCAGACACCACCAAGACCGCCACGCCGATCAAGGCCTCAACGAGCGACAAATTGCCGACCGTATTCCTAATCATCAACGGAATTGGTGCCGTAAGCGGGAAGTACGACATAACCATCGAGAACGTTGACTCTGGGTACGAGACAAATACTGACGCGGCATACAACGGCCCAAACAGCAGTATCATCACCAGGCCAACCCACGAACTCGCCTCCTTGGCGGTCGGCATCATTGCCCCCATAGCTACCAACAGACCAGTCAGCATGGTAAAGCTCGCACCAAACAGCGCAACAGCGACAGCGATTCTCGTCGGATCAAACACAATTTGCGATAGATCAAAGTTAGACAGGTGCAGCTGCGAACCAAATCCAAAATAGCCAATCAACACCGGCACAACGATAACCATCCCCTGAATCAGCGATAGAGCGATCAACGCCCAAATCTTGCCGATAATCAACGTTCTGGCCTGCACCGTTGTCAGCAACATCTCCACAGTGCGGTTTTCTTTCTCCTCGACAGTACTCGTCAGCATCTGATTACTAAAGAAGGCAACGAGCATATAAAACAGCACCAGGAAGAACCCTGGCACGATCATCTCGTTCACACCGCCGCTTTCTTTACCGTCTTTATAGGTCTTGAGTGACGAATTAATTTTCTGCTTGATCACTGCCGCTTCCGATCCGGTGACCCTACTATCAACCGACTGATTCAGTAGTGTGCGGACAACCGCCTCGTACTTATTGTTCTCAAAAACCCCCGTATCTTGGCCGTATATCCTGATCGTGTCCTTCTCAAGATTCTTCGGTATATAGAAATAAGCATCCGTCTGACGGCGTTTAACTTTTTCGATACCTTCAGCTTCGGAGTCAACTGATTGGACTTTCATCACCGCCGCGACTTCCGGCTTGATTAGCTTTGAATGATCTGTCATAGTAATGCTAAATTTTTGTTCTTGAAGCTTATCGGCCGCCTCTTTGGTCGCCTGATTTGACCAAATAACAATACCGAAAATCAGCCCAATCATGACCGGAAAACCTAGCGCTATCAGCCAAAAGGTTGGCTTCTTCAAGGTACGCAGCACCTCAAACTTAAACACCATCCCCAAATTATGCATCTTACTCATGACGTACCTCCTGCTTCTCGCCGCCATAAACCTTGACGAAAATATCATCCATTGACGCACCGCCGAACTGCTTTTTCACTTCTGCTAGTGTACCGTACGCCGCCGCTCGACCGTCTTTTAATAGAATCAGCCGATCACATAGCCGTTCGACCTCTTCCATCTGGTGGGTGACAAATATCACCGTCGCGCCAGCCTTACGTCGCTCTTCGATGATGTTCATTAGTAGTCGGCGATTGACTGGGTCAAAACCCTTAGTCGGCTCATCCAAAATGAGTAACTCTGGGTCGCCCATGATGGTCACGCCCAGCTGAATTTTTTGCTGCTGGCCGCCTGATAATTTATCCAGCCGAGTTTTTGCCTTGTCGCTCAAACCAACTCGCTCCAAATAATTCATGGAGAATGTGCGCGCTTCTTCTTTGCCGAGTCCCTTCAATCGACCAAAATAAATCATGGTGTCGATGACTTTTTCTTTTTTGTACAAGCCGCGCTCCTCCGGGAGATAGCCTAACTTAACGCTATCCTCGACCGTGTACGGCTTGCCATCAACCAGTAGCTCGCCAGCCGTTGGCTCGTATAGCCCCAATAGTGCTCTAAGCGTCGTCGTCTTTCCCGAGCCGTTGCTGCCTAAGAATCCAAACACCTCGCCGCGCTGCACCTCAAAACTAAGGTCTTGGATGACCACCTTGTCACCAAACGCCATCTGAAAATGACGAATCTCGACAATCGGTCGCTGCTGTTTTGCTGTGTCTCGTCCCATATATCTCCCTTTCTTTCTGCTTATTATACACTATGTGGGCGGAGCAGGGGGCATAAGGCACTATATCTTATTTTCGCTCTACTCCCTCGGCGCTCCGAGCTATCGCCGCTACAACTTCACGCTCTACTCCGTAATGCATAGCTATACCAACCGCGCAGCGCATGACGTCCTGAATCTCTTTGATGAGATTATCATACTGCGGCTGGCCGTGTTTGCGGCGCTTGACGCCCATACCTTCAAGGTGGTTAACGGCGCTAGCGAGCTCGCCACTCTCCTCGCACAACCGCGATACGCGCTGGAATATGTCAGCACCATGAGGGAACTTCGCATCAAGAGCCTGACAAATGATTAGTAGATTGGTAAATGTTTTATCGTCCAGATGCATTGATTATAATTATAAGCCTATATACTGTGTTGAGCAACTCCAGGTATGAGATGCTCACTATACACACTAGCAAAACATTTTATATAATATACTCATGCGCCTCCTCATCATCGAAGACGAACGAAAGATTGCCCGGATCATTGCCGAGGCGCTGCGGCGTGAGCATCATGCTGTGGACGTGACGCATGACGGGGATGAGGGCTTAAATATGGCGATGAGCGAGCCGTACGATCTACTAGTCGTTGATCGGATGCTGCCGGGACGGAGTGGCACTGATATCGTGCGAGCGTTACGCGGGCAGGGCAAGGATATGCCGATTTTGCTGTTAACGGCGCTGGGGACGACCGAGGACAAGACGTTCGGCCTGGACAGCGGCGCTGATGATTATCTCGTCAAGCCCTTCGCCATCGCCGAACTCACCGCCCGCGTGCGAGCGCTCCTCCGCCGCCCGCCGATTCAGCAACCGGACACGCTCCAGATCGCTGATCTCGTGATCGACCAGACAACGCAATCCGTTACTCGCGCTGGCACCGCGATCGACCTGACCAGCAAGGAGTACGCGCTCCTCGAATACCTGGCGCGCCACCCCGGCCAGACGCTTAGCAAAGACAAATTGATCGCCCATGTGTGGGATTTTGACGCTGATATTTTGCCCAACAACGTCGAGGCCTACATCAAGCAGCTGCGCAAGAAAATCGACAAGCCGTTTCGGTGTCCGCTGATTCACACCGTGCGCGGCTTTGGTTATAAATTGGAGGCTGGCGAGTGAAATTATTTTTCTCGGCAACGCTCAAGCTGGCCGGCTGGTACTTGCTCATTTTGATGACCGTCAGCTTACTATTTAGCGGCATCATCTTTCAAGTTGCCAGCTCCGAGCTCGACGTCCAGCTGAATAACTGGAGTAAGCATCACAAAACCGACAGCCACACCGAAACCACCATCATCCGCGACCACCCGTCAATCTCGACCACCAATTTGCTGATCAGCCTCGGCTATCTCAACCTCATCGTGCTCATCGGCGGCGGCGTCTGTGCCTATATATTGGCCCGGCGGACGCTTGAGCCGATCGAGGCAGCACATGACGCTCAGTCGCGCTTCACCGCCAACGCCAGTCATCAGCTGCGCACACCACTGGCTGTCATCAAGGCCGAGGCCGAGCTAGCATTGTCTGACCGTCGCGCCAGCAAAGCATCACTTCGCCAAACGCTCCAGAGCACACTCGAAGAAACTGACCGTTTGACGCAGCTGACTGAGACACTGCTCAAACTATCGTCTGCCAATCAACAATTAGAAACCACGACTGAGACATTCGACATTACTGACCTCACCAAAAAGCTGATCACTGAACGCAAGGTCGATGCGCGCACCGTACTGATCACCGACGAGGCCATCACCCTGACCAGCCATCGCCTCATCGTCCGCGAACTCATCGCCATCATCCTCGACAACGCTCTGCGCCACAGCCCGCGTAAGTCCCGTGTCCAGGTTGATATCAAGGCTACCCATCACCGGATCACCGTCTGCCTGACGAACGATGGCCAAATCGCGGCGCGCGACTTGCCGCATATTTTTGAGCGATTTTTTTCTGGCGATCAGCGAACCGGTGGCTACGGCCTTGGCCTCAGCCTCGCCAAGCAACTAGCCGGCGCCCTCGGCGGCCAACTCACCGCCGCCAGCCGCAAAGACACGACAACGTTCACGATTTCGCTGCCAAAAACCCTGTAATTTACCTCTGGTGGCGTAACTTTTTTTGACATTTTTACAATTTTTCAGCTAATTTTCAGAATGCCATGGTGTAATAAGTTACGGTGAGGTGGGCCTCACCAGAAAGGGTAAGGATGAATACGACAACATATCTCAGTAAAAAAGGCTTCAAAGAATTACACAAGCAAATCAACGAACTCGAAATCCGCGAAAAAGCACTCTCGGCTGAACTACGCGACATCGGCCGCGCCAAATCTCGCGACGACAAACTCCGCCGCAGCGACATTATCATGAATCTCGAAAACGTCCATGGTAAGCTCACCGAAAAACGCGCTGCGCTCAAGACCGCCAAGCCGCTGCCGCGCAAGCGCGATCGGCTGCGCATCGCCATCGGCTCGGTGGTTGATCTCATCGATCAGCAGGGCCAGCTCTTTCGCTACACCCTCGTTGACAGCCTCGAGGCTGATCCGTCTGACGGCCGCATCTCGGTCGATAGCCCCCTCGGACAAAGCCTCCTCAACCGCCACGCCACCGAAACCATCTCTCTCGGTCTCGGTCGCACCACCCGGCGCCTGCAAGTGGTTGGCGTCCGCTGATACGACCCAAGCGTCCCAATTTGACGCTGACCACGCGCCCCATGCCGCTCGTTTACCACGGGCGGCATTTTCGGTATACTACTTATATGACATCAACGATTCTTATTGTTGAAGACGAACCTACCTTACGCACTGGCACCGAGCAATTCCTACGCCAGCAGGGTTTTGTGGTACTGACGGCGACTAGCGGCGAGGAGGCGCTAAAGAAATTTACTCAGGCAGATATGATTATCCTGGATATTATGCTGCCGGGGATGAGCGGTATCGAGACGCTACACCAGATTCGCCAGACGAGCGATGTGCCGGTACTGATGCTGACGGCGCTACACGATGAGCCGACGCAAATTGCCAGTTTTGACGAGCTGGCGGATGATTATATGAGTAAGCCATTTTCGCTGGTGCTTTTGGAAAAGCGAATTAAGGCGCTGCTTCGCCGCCAACAGTCTGTCAAAAAAACCTTGTGGCAGCGCGGCCTGGCTTCGGTGGATTTTATGGCCTATCAGGGATTTTATGATGATACTGACGCGCACCTCAAGCCCAAGGAAGTGCAGCTGCTTAAACTGCTCGTGGATAATCCAAATATGGTCTGGAGTCGGCAGGCTATCATTGACAAGTTGTGGCGTGATGACGAGGTGCCATTCGACCGAGTGATCGATGTCTACATCAAAAACCTGCGCAAAAAATTGCACCTGGATTGCATCACCACGGTAAAGGGAGTAGGCTATCGCTATGAAGCGGCTTAAATTATTTCCCAAAACGTTTTTGGTGTCAATCGGCCTATTCGCAGTAGTGATCATCCTGGCGCACGCGCTGGTCTACACCTTGATGCCACAATTTTATCTGCAGCAAAAAGAGCGCCAGGCAGCAAATAACCTAGCAATGCTGACCACCGAGCTGCGCGGCAAATCGGCTGAGGAAATGCGCCGTCTCAGCCAGGAATTTGCGAGCATGAAAAACGTCAACATCACGCTGACGATTGACGGGCGTGATCAGTATTTTCAAGGCTTTCAATCCGTCAATATCGTGACAGACAGCGGTAAACCAGTCGATACCAGCGTGGTGAAAATCGCTGACGGACAAACGATCGATCCGCGCTCGGTGATTTTGCGGCAGGGTAGCGTGGCGGATAATCACGGACAAACGGCCAGAATCAAGCTACTGGCCGATGTGGCGCCTGTCACTCAGGCCAAGCTCGCCACGCTGCACGTATTGCCATATACCATGCTCGGCTCGCTGTTGGTGGCGCTGATATTTTCTTACATCTACAGTCGTTTTGTGACGCGGCCGATTCGTAAGATGGCGGCAGTGACCACGACTATGCAGCGACTGGAAAAGGATGTGCACTACCCGGTGAACAGCCATGACGAGATCGGCGTGCTGGGGCGAAATATTAATGAGCTGTATCAAAATTTGTGGCAGACGATTCGCTCGCTGGAGCATGAAAATAAGCGGATCACCCAGCTCGAGAAAGAGAAAATCGCATTCCTGCGCGCGGCCTCGCACGAGTTGAAAACGCCGCTGGCAGCCCTCCGGATCATGCTCGAAAACATGCAACTCAATATCGGCGAATATAAAAATCGCGACCAGTACCTGGCGGAATCGGTGGCGCAGGTTGACCGCTTGGCGGCGATGGTGAATGATGTCTTGCGTTCTGGCAGTGTCGCCGAGCAGGCTTTGCGTCAAGAAAAGCGGCTGAGGGTTGATAAGCTAGTCGCTGAAGTGGTTGACGACTATACACTACTGGCAAAAACGCGCGGCATGACTTTCGAGGTTAATGCAGAGCCGACGACCATTCGTGCCAACCGCGACATGATGCGCCACGTCATCTCGAACCTGGCGTCAAACGCGGTGCGCCACGGCGACGCCGGGAGTGTGATAAAACTTACTTGCAACCAGCGTGAACTAGCCATCGAAAACGCCTGCAAACCACTCACCAAGCAGCAACTCCAGCACATCTTTGATCCGTTTTATCGAAGCAGTGCCGCCACGAAGCAACACACCGACAGCAGTGGTATCGGCCTCTACACCGTGAAAATGCTACTCGACGCCAAAGGTCTAGACTACGACTTCACGCCACACGGGCAGGGTATGCGGTTTGTGGTGAGGTTTTTTGGTTAAATAGTTACAATATTCTTTGTATCGCCTTTTACGATAATCGCTTGGGTATTATTGATAGCACATAAATCAATGTCTGGAAATGTTTGCACAATTTGCTCTGTGACTTTTTTAAACGGCGCAGTCAAATAATGTGGTAGAACATAAAAATCAATGATATTTAGCCCCGTATTATCATCTTGGGAATAATCTTTCGGAATTGGATCCATCTTCTCTATATAAGAGATATCAGGTGCACACACGATAGCACCCGCTGACTCTCCGATGAATAGTTTACCATTCTTAAGTTGTTGTTTTAAAAGTTTGTCTGTGCCAGTTCTTCGCAATTGATCAATAAGGAAAAATGAATTACCACCCGTAAAATAAATAACATCAGCTTCTTCGAGTGATTCTTCTGTCTTTGAAAATTCTTCAGTTGAGATTTCAATTTCTATTAGTCGAGCGCCCAAATTTTTGAATAGTTTACGTGCCGATCTAACATAGCCCGTATAACTCTCGCGTATCGATGCCGTGGGAATAAAGGCAATCTTTTTATTGGCAATCTGCTCTTCTATGATAGATCCAACACTTGAGAAGTGCGAACATAAAAATAAATTCATTTTTGTACCTTTTTTATTAATTTACTATTTCTAAGTTATATTATACCTTACTTTTTGGTGTGAATTTATTAGGGCTAGCTAGTTCTCATCGGCTGATACAAAATAGCCATCGTCAAACATGTCATACCGAAGCACTAGCTGTCTGTACTAAAATTAAACCATGGATGATTCATTTTAGTAGCAATAAAATTGTTGATTGGCTTTTCGCACTGACGATAATTATCAATATTTCCGGAAAAGGTAATTTGTCGCCATCGTCTGCCAGCGACCAAGTGCAGAACTATGTGCTGGGTGGTATCATCGGCGGAGTCATTTATAACAATAGCATTCAGATTCTGAACTACATCGGTATTTTGTGCATATGGTGCGCGCTGGTGCTGACATTGAAATGGATAAAACAGTATAACGTGAAAGCGAAGCAGCTGATCGACGGCAGAGCGTTGACTATCATTGATAATGGAAAAATCAACATTGAGAATTGCCAGAAAGTCGGTTTGAGCGCTCATGACGTATCGTTCAAACTGCGAACTCATCATATCTATTCAACGAGAAAAGTGAAAAGAGCCGTGGTAGAGCAAGACGGCGAATTGATCATCACTCATAAAAAGGAGGAAAATCCGAATTTCCCATTGATAACAGATGGACAACTGCAACTGATATTTTGCATGTAATTGGCAAGGACGAGAAATGGCTGCTCAAAGAAATGAACAAGCAGGGATTGAAGGCGTATAGTGACGTATTTCTGGGGGAGTATGTGGACGGGAAGTTAAACTTGACGGCTTATCAATAATAATATTTACGCTATCAATTGCTGAGTGGGAATATGCTGCGGCACAGCAGACACGTACCCATCCCGCTTATTCGTGCTACAATTGAATTATGAAGAGTATTGACGGCTCGACCCAACAGTGCCCAGCAAATTATCGATATCATCGCCGGAGTCGTCCGTGAGTGAACATGTCTTTGACCGAGAGAAGTGGCAGAGCTTAACGATTTTCGAGCAAATGGGCAACATCGGCTCAGAGGTCGGGCGAGCGTTTACCGCCCGGCGCCGCGGCGATACGGTTGCAATGACCGGCGCCTGGCAGCGCGGCTTGGACTTGTTAGACGCCACCGCCGAACAGCTCGCCCGCCAAAAATCACCAAAACTCCGCGAAGTCCTGCGCGCCCGCGAACTATTCGCCGGCATGGAAGACGAATCATTGGAGGATTACTTTATGTGGTTTGCGGTGGCGGCGCGTAAAGACAGGTAGACACAGCAGCAGATTTTCTCTCACACAGAGACAATTGTATATTTGCGCTCCTATATCTCATCTGTTACAATAACAGTGCTAAACTTCTACAAAGAAGCATATATAAATAATGCTTCGAAACGCTGATGCGGCCATATGCGCAGATAGGTTTCGAAGCTTATTTGTAGAAGTTTAGCGACTAGCATGTGGTCGCTTTTTTGATGACCAAATGTACATAATATAATACGAAAAGAGTGTATTATGCAGGATAATCAAAATAAACTTTCTATTGTTGATCAAGATTCAACGTTGCGTATCTATAATCTTGACTTACGCCATAAAGTCAGAGGTCTTTGGGATGAAAATATACCTCTTATCAACCATACGGTTATCGAGGCTCGGGGTCTGCCTGATGAGTTTCTTAATTCTTCAAAATTATTAAAAGACGCTTGCGATGCTTTCTGTAGAGATACTGGTCTTAGTGTAGTTGAGCGACGAATCCATCAGTTTGAACCTATAGGTAAAACGGTATTTTATGTCCTAGAAGAGAGCCATCTATCAATGCACACGTGGCCAGAAAGTGGATATTTACATATGGATTTGGTAACATGTACTAAAAAAGAAAAAGAACCGCTAGATGTTGCAGCAATTTTTAATAGGCATTTCCAACCATCACACATACGCTATATAAAGTTAAAATACTAAAAGCGAGGAGTTTATGAGCCAAAACAGAGATATTCTATGTAGCGCACTAGAGCTAAACAAGTTACGTCCAGAAGCTGATATGAGCATTGAGCAGTACCTTATGACTTCTGAAAGTATGGCACGACAGGTTGATATGATGAGGCCTGTACTTAATGGTAAGAAGGTTTTGTTCCTTGGGGATGACGATCATCTATCGGTATTATTTGGTAAATATTTGAACGTTTCGCCAGTTGTAGTTGAATACGATGCGCGAATACGTCGTAGTTTGCGAGATAATTACGCAAAGAACAACATTAATAGTTACATAATTGAAGAATACGATGCGAGGAATGCTTTGCCTCAACATATCAAGGCTGACGCATTTTATATAAATCCACCATATTCCTCAAAGAATCGCGGCAAAGGCGCAAAGGTTTGGTTAAGCCGAGTAGCTGGTGCAGTGCCTGTTGGCTCGGTCTCCGTGCTAGTCTATCCGATAGACGAAGACCTACAATGGACACTTGATTGTACACATGAGATTCTACAATATGCATACGACTGTGGTTTAATGGTTGCTAATATAGACAAGGATGTTCACACGTACGGTCATCTGCCAAAAGACCCAGGACTACTTTCGTCAAATATATATTTGTATAAATACAAAGATTGCGTTGCCAAAGAAAATGAGGATATAGACGGTGGCTCACTCTATCGATAAGCCGGGCGACCTATTGGTTGTCTGCGGACTATCAGGGTCAGGTAAGAGTACGCTTGCACGCCATGCTTTACGAATGTTCCCGCAAGAATTGAAGTACATGAATACACTAACCACACGCCCACGCCGCCAAGATGAAGACGATATCGAGTATACTTTTGTTGACGTAGGTACGTATCGTCAAATGAAAGCAGCGGCTAATCGGTGGGACGAGTCGTTAATCTATGGAAACTACTACGGACTAAACCCAGATGATTATATTGCTCAACTAGAGCAGGGTACAAATCTTATCGTATGTTCCACGCCTTCAGATAAAGTTGTCGGAGATATGTCGGACATATACGGCGACTCACTAAAGAGCATACTCGTTAAAACCACGCCAGCCACTTCAGCAGAAAGATTACGCCAAAGAAATATCATGCACGACATGTCTCGAGTTGCTCTTGATGCTGTGATGCTAGATGATGGATTTACGGCGGATTTCTCATTTGATCCATCTGGTAGATTAGAAATAGATACGGCAAACTTTGTAGTGTTAATAGAAAGGATTATTCATGACAAAAAGTAAAACGATTTACTTCATCACCTCCAACCATCGGAAATTCACCAGTCTCCAGAAACTTCTGCAGCCGCTTGGCATTGACCTGCAGAGACTTGACTATGATTTTAATGAGGGGCGAGGACTAGACATTCAGACAATCGCCAAAAGCAAGCTGGCGCAAGCTAAAAAAGCCTTTCCAGACAAGCGCCTGATTGTCGATGACCGCGGCTTTTTCATCCCGGCGCTGAAAGGCTTTCCGGGGCCGTTCGTTAAATTATTACTGGACAGCTTTAGTTATTCCGGAATCATCAAATTGATGCAAGGCGAGACCGATCGCCGGGCTATCTTTTCTTTTGCGGTGGGTTATTTTGACGGCGAAAAAGACCACGTTTTCGTGGCTGATGAAGAGGGCTTTATCATCGATGAACCGCGCGGCGACAACCTGCACGGCTGGACGGAATTATTATATATTTACGGGCATCCGCGCTTTCCCGGGCGCAGCCTGGCAGAATTGAACGACGAGGAATGGAAAAAGTACTTGGCGGCAATTGAAACGGTAGATGGGTTTGTGATGGTGAGGGATTATCTAGCAGAAACACAAAACGAGACAAACAAATGAAAATCTCTCGCTTTTCCCGCCCGCCCATGCTAAAATAAAACCATAACCAACATCCGCGCGCTGCCATCAGCAAGGGGGTGTTTGTAATCCGAAAGGAGGTGGGCAGATGACATAGCTTGCGATAAGCTAGTGTTCCAGCGCGGTGTTTTAGCCGCCTCCAAGTACTAATCTGCGGATTATTGCCTGCGGTTTTAAGGGGTGGCTCTCGCCAGACTAAAACCAACGTGGTACTTTTCGAAAAGTACCGTGATAGTTTTGGAAAACCAACGTGGTGGTTTAGAAAAAGTACCGTGGTACTTTGAAAACTTTGCTATAGTACGTTAATTAACTAACGAAAAGGATAATCAAATGACATTGAAGTATAAATCTGTCAAACTAAAAAATCCAGCCAAACCAACCGAACCGGCTAAATATTATGCCCGCGAGTCGGAGTCCGGCCGTATTGACCTCCCCGAGCTCGCCGATAACATCGCCCGCCATTCTACCACTGTTAGCAAAACAGACATCCAGGCGGTTTTGACCATCCTGGGCGAGGAATTGGCAGCGCTGCTCGCCAAAGGCCACAGCGTCCACTTGGGCGAGCTGGGCTACTTCCATGTCACACTCAAATCCAAAGGCATCCTTGAGGAAAAAGATGTTAATCCCAGCCTCATCGAGGAGGCCAAAGTTCGTTTCGTGGCAGGCTCCGTCCTAGAAAAAGAAATCAAGAACGCCAAATTCGAAAAGGCCCCCGAACCAAAGAAAGAGGCGCCAAAACCAAAACCAGGAGCGTAGACCGTCCAGGGATAATGGATAGGTTAGGGCGCGGGGTGGGTGAATGCTTCGCGCCCTTTCGTGTGTTTTATGGTGATGGAATAGATAATGATGAGTAGCGTAATAATACATAAGCTTAAAGAGTGGGTAGAAACAACCCCTCTAAGAAGTAAAATCAAAAAGCAGGCAGCGATAGCTCGCCAAAATAAAATGAAAAAGATTCTAGAGGATCCGAAGAAGATTCGTTCCGCCGCCCAAGGTGCCGTTAGGCGGCAGCAGAAGTTGGCCGGAATTAGGTAAGTAATTTTGTACCCAAAGAGTTAGCCAACGTCAACTTACTAGCCGTACACCATCAGCAGGGTGTATAATTAATCCTATCAATAAATCATAAACAAAGGAATATATGAATATCAAACCTCTAGACATAGTATCTATGATAGGTATTATTATCGTAGTATCAAGTAGCGCTATCTCTATGCATATTGCCGTAAAAGCAAGCAAGAAGCAAAAAGCTCAGCAAGAAAAAGACGCTAAAACTAAAAAGGTAGAACCAAACAGCCCCGCAGCAAACACCAGCGAACTCCGCGCCGAACTGGATGATTTGAAGAAACGGGTTGCAGTGCTTGAGAAGAAATAGCCAGATAACCCCACCCATTTCACATTCCCTTCACATTCGCCTGCTACACTGACATAGAACCAAGAAAGGAGATCTATGTCATTTATACAACGTGCCTGGTTGTATATCACCAGGAAAAAACTCAAAACGCTGATTTTGCTGGCGATTTTGCTGTGTATGTCGACGATTATGCTGAGTGGATTTGCCATCAAGCATTCGACCGACGCGGCGGCGCAGTCGCTGGACAAAACGCTCAAGGCCGGCTTCACGCTGGGCAATAATCCGCGCACCAATCCGGGAACAGCCCGCGGTTCGGGAACGGTGTCGAACAAAGACATCGACGCGGTGAAGAATCTGGAAGGCGTGACGGATTATGTCAAGCGCCAGAATGCCACGGTCGATTTTATCAATACCAAACTGGTGCCACTACCAAGTGGCGGCAGCGGCTATGACGCCGAGAAAGACAAACAGTTTGGCAATGCCGCCACCATCATTGGTGTCAATAAATCTGAGTCCGAGAAAAAGTTCCGGGCTGAGTCGCTCAAGCTCATCGCTGGCCGGCACATCACCGAGAACGATTCGCACAAAATTTTAGTGCACGAAGATTTTGCCAAGGCAAACAACCTGAAGCTTGGCAATAAAATTAAGTTAAAGGCCAATCAATACGACACCGACAACGAGCATCCATCCAAGGACGAGGTTGAAGTGGAAATCGTCGGTATATTTAACGGCAAAAACCCAAAGCAGGCGACGTACCAGGTGGAACTGTTTGAGAATTTATTCCTGACTGACCTCACGACAACTCGCCAGTTGAACGCGTATACCGAGCAAAATGAGATTTACCAAGACGCCACGTTCTTCACCAAAGGCACCAAACAGCTGGACGAGGTGATGGCGCGGGCACAGAAATTGCCGGTCAATTGGCAAAAGTATCAATTGAATAAGAATAGTCAGGAACTGGCTGGTGTGACTGGTGCGGTGAACGGCGTGTACGGCCTGATCGACGGCATGTTGTGGGCGACGGCGCTGGTTAGTGTCGCGGTGATCGGCATGGTGCTGTATTTGTGGATGAACGAGCGCAAGCGCGAAGCGGGCGTACTCTTGGCGACGGGTGTGCCGCAGTCAAAGATTGTGTTGCAATATATCGCTGAGCTGGTGATGATCGCGGTGCTGAGCTTCGGTGCGTCGTACTTTACCGCAGGGCTAATTGCTCAACAAATGGGTGATCACGTGGTATCGCAGGCGGCGCAGAATGCCACACGTCAAGCTGGCAGTTCCCTCAACGGTGCGTCGCTCGGTGCTGACGCCGACTCGGTGACGTCATCACGCACGCTCGACAAGGTGACAGTTGGTGTGCAGCCGACGGATCTGCTGGCGGTGTGGGGCGCTGGACTGGCGGTGATTATTATCGCGGTGCTGCTGGCTTCGCGGCCGATTACCCAATCAACGCCAAAAGAATTACTAACCGAAGTGGACTAGGGGCGAACGATGACGATTATCAAACGAGCCTGGACGGCTGTGGCACGCAAACGACGTCGCAGCCTGACCATCGCCCTGATCATGACGCTGATTTTCACGCTGCTGATCGGCACGCTGACGGTACAGCAGACGATGGCGCAGCTGAAGCAATCGGTCGAGCGTAATATTCGCGCCGGCTTTAGCATCGCTAACAAGCAACCGTCGGGCGAGGTGCCGATGGACATCACGCAGCGAGTGCAGCGCCTGGACAAGGTCAAAGCGCACAATTTCCAGGCAGAAACCACCGCGGGGCTGCCGGGCAAACAATTGGTTGACGTAGCGGGTAGTGGTGTGCAGCTGGACTCTAACGTGGCTGGCGAGGCGAAGGTGACGGGCGCGACAGATAGTAATCTGCTCGGCGAGTTCACCGGTCGATTCTACCAACTAGAGCAGGGTAAGCACTTGACCGAGCGCGATCAAAACGCGGCCCTGATCCACAAAACCTTCGCCGAGAAAAATAACATCAAGCCTGGCGACAAGCTGGACATCACCAAAGACGGCCGGCGGGTGACGGTGACTGTCGCAGGAATTTTCAGCGGCAAAGGCGAAAAGCCAGCGGTCTTACAGTCCGACATGGCGGAGAATCATCTCATTACTAATTTGGCCGCAGCGCAGCAGCTGACAGGTAGCCAGCAGCTAACGCGAGCGACGTATTTCGCCGAAAATCCGCATCAGCTGAAGTCGTTAACGGACCGCGCTAAAAGCCTACCAAACGTCGATTGGCAAAAATTTAGCCTGACTGACAACGGGGCCGTGTTCGCTGGGGTTCTCCAAAACATCGCTGGCATTCAAAACATTTTGACGATTGCCACCATCGGCGCAGCCGCGGCGGGGCTGGCGGTGCTGTCACTGGTGCTGGTGTTCTGGGTGCGCGGCCGCTTGCATGAAATTGGCATCTTGCTGTCTATCGGCACGTCGAAGCGGCAGATCATCGGGCAGTTCTTGGCAGAGCTGGCTATCATCGCCGCAGTCAGTTCGGTGTTTGCGCTCGCCATCGGCTCGATTGCCTCATCGCAAATTTCTACTGCCTTGACAATACAAACCGACCAAAGCCAGCGTGTAGAAAAAACCGTGGTGCAGGCCGCGCCACCGGCGACCTATCTGCAGGCTTTCACCTTCGGCTACATGGTCGTTCTGCTATCAGCCATCGCTGCCACCGCGCCAATCATGCGCCAATCACCAAAGCAAATTTTAGCAAAATTAAGTTAGGAGTTATTATGTCACTACTTACGTTACGCGATATTATCTATTCATACGCCGACGGCACCAGCAATGTGCTCAACGGCATCAATTATCAATTTGAAAAAGGCAAATTCTACGCCATCGTCGGTAGTTCTGGCGCTGGCAAATCGACCCTGCTGGGGCTGCTAGCAGGATTGGACACGCCGACCGGCGGGCAGATTTTGTTCGACGATGAAGACATCGCTGAGCAGGGTTATTCGCACCATCGCAAGCACAATATCTCGCTGGTGTTTCAGAATTATAACCTGATCGATTATCTGACGCCACTGGAAAACTTGAAATTAGTTAATCCCAAAGCCACCAACGAAACACTGCACTCCATGGGTCTGGATGACGATCACATTCACCGTAATGTCATGAAACTTTCTGGCGGACAGCAACAGCGCGTAGCGATCGGCCGGGCACTTGTGTCCTCCGCACCGATCATCTTGGCGGACGAGCCAACTGGCAACCTGGACGAAACCACCGCCGCCGACATCATCGACATACTGCGCCAGGCCGCCCACGAAAACGACAAATGCGTCATCGTCGTCACCCACAGTAAACAGCTGGCCAAAGAGGCGGATGTGGTGTTGAAGCTGAAGGATAAAAAGCTACGGGCATAGCGTCAGGCCTGGTGCAGCCCACGTCACTTACGGTACGTGGAGCGACCGAATCGACTGACGATGATAGAATCATAAAACCCCCATCTCAAGCAAGAGGTGCGCGAGGCAGAAGCCGGAGGCGCACCTTTTTGCCTGTAATTAACTGTCGCAGAATAGCGACCTCAGCTATACCGGGTACAATGACTACCTACTATTTCAAGCTACGTCCCGAACCTCAAATTTCCCCCAAACCACACTTCACGCTATAATAACCATATGCATTTTTATCAATCATCAAGCGACGAGGCGCTGCGGCGACTTAGTTCCTCGGATGGCGGCCTGAGCGCGGCCGAAGTCCAGCGCCGCCAAAAACGCTATGGCCTCAACATCATCAAAGTCCAATCCGAACCACTCTGGCGCATCATCCTTGAGCCATTTCTCGATATCTTTATGCTCGTCCTGCTCATCGCCGCCATCATCAGCCTCTGGCACGGCGAAGCAATTGACGCCATCATCATCTTCGTCATCGCCGCCATCTCGGCCGTTATTTTCTACATTCAGCGCTTCTCAACTGACCGCGTGCTGCGCAGCCTGTCCCGTCACGACGCCCAAAAAGTCGACGTTCACCGCGTCAATCGTACCACGCGCATCGACGCCAGCCAGCTGGTTCCGGGCGACGTCGTCTCACTAGCCGAGGGCGAGAAAGTCCCCGCCGACATCCGCCTCCTCCGCAGCGCCAACTTGCGGGTGGACGAGGCGCAACTGACCGGCGAATCACTGCCAATCTCCAAACAAACCGACGCACTCACCGGCAATAAAGAAATGTACGAGCAAACCAACATGCTGTTTCAAGGCTCATTCGTCGTTAGCGGCACCGGCACCGGCGTGGTCGTTGCCACCGGCAATCAGACCGAGTTCGGCAATCTCGCCATGCTCTCCAAGCGTGAATCGACCCAAAGCCCAGTCCAACGAAAAATCGACACCCTGATCACCAAAGTCATCGCCGCTGTCTCGGCTATCGCCCTCGTCGCCTTTGGGCTGAGTTTGCTGCGCGGCATGGATGTACTAGAGAGTCTGCGTTTTGTCATGGCCCTAGCGGTGAGTGCCGTGCCGGAGAGTTTGCCGATTGCAATTTCCGTGGTGCTAGTCTTGGGGATGCGGCGGATGGCCGCCAAAAAAGCGCTGGTGCATCAAATGCGCGCCATCGAGACCATTGGTGTCATCACCACCATCGCCACCGACAAGACGGGCACGCTGACCAAGAACAAGCTGACCGTACAGCAAACCTGGACGCCGGACGAGGCGACAGAGAACATCGACCGCATCATCGGGCTGGTGGTCAACCGCGCTCACGCCAAGAGCCACGATCCGCTGGATATCGCCCTCAATGAGTACGCCCGCAAGCAGAGCGCCAGCCCACGCCACGCACCAGTTCGCGACCTGCCATTCAGTCAAGCCCACGCCATGTCCGCCACCGTCTGGCATCATGGCCAGCAGTTTCGCTTGTACGTCAAGGGTGCGCCCGAAGCCATCCTGGCGGCCTGTCGCGTGTCGGCCCGCACCAAAAAGCGCGCCCAGCAAATGCTTGATGAGATGACCGCCCGCGGCTACCGGGTGATTGGGCTGGCGACGGGCGAGCTAGACGAGGCAATTGATGGCTTTGATCAGCTCGGCAAGCAGCGCCTGACACTTGCTGGCTTCGTGGCCGTGGCTGACGTGCT